>PXRZ01000036.1:0-6107 GCA_003022945.1 Halobacteriales archaeon QS_8_69_73
CTCGCCGACGACGCCGACCGGCTCGCCGTCCAGCACCACCGCGGCCGTCCGGCCGTCGATGAACGAGGGGTGGTCGGTCGGGGGCGTCTCCAGCCGCACGCCGAACGCGCGGGCGACGGACTGGAGCCGCCCCTTGGCGTCTTCGTAGGAGGCGTCGGTCCGGGCGACGACCCCGGCGACCGAGCGGTTCTCGGCGACGTTGGTCGGCTCCTCGTCGTCGACGCCGGCGACGAGGCCGACCTCCGCGAGGTCCTGGGGGTACGGCCGGTGGGTGTTGTTCTCCAGCACCATCAGCAGCGACGGCAGCGCCCACGTCCGGACGACGGCGTAGGCCTCGCTGTACGGCTCGGTGATCCTCGCCGGCTCGCGGGCGCCGACGGCGTCGTCGTCGGGCGACAGTCCCGTCCGGTCGAACAGCTCCCGTCCGCTCGTCAGGTGGAAGTTCAGCAGGTCCTCGAACCCCAGCCCCACGAGGACGTCCCGGGCGGTGTCCTCCAGCCGCGAACGCTCCGTGCGGCCGCCGACCGTCGAGACGTCCGGGTACCGCGGTTCCAGGTCGTTGAACCCGTAGGCCCGGCCCACGTCGTCGACGACGTCGGCCGGGTGGCGCACGTCGACCCGATAGGCCGGAATCTCGACGTCGTAGGCGAAGGCGTCGTCCGTGTCGGGGTCCGGCTCACCGACGTCATCGGCGCCGTCGGCGCCACGTGGCGCGTCGGCCGTGTCATCGCCGGCGGAACCGGCCGTCCGGGTCGCGTGGGAGGGAACCGCTTCCAGTTCCACGCCATCGTCGTCGGCATCGTCATCGTCCGACCGCTCGGCGTCGAGCCCGGACCGCTCCAGCAGGTCGACGACGTCCTCGCCGGCGATGTCGACCCCCAGCGTCCGCTCGATGCGGTCGTGAGAGACCGTCTTCGTCGCCGTCGAGAGGTCCGGCCGCCGCAGTTCCCGGTCGGCGTACTCGACGGTCACGGCCTCGATCCGTCCGCCGCGGGCGTCCAGTGCGTAGCAGACGATGGCCAGCATCCGGTCGACCGTCCACTGGTCCGTCCCCGTCATCTCCACCAGCAGGTTCCGCGAGCCGGCCTCGACCTCGGTCCGCCGGCCGTTGATGACCGGCGGGAACGAGAACAGCCCGATGTCGTCGTAGATGGCGGGGTACCGCTCGAGGCCGGCGACGAGGTCGCCGTACGTGTCGCCGACTGGGTGCTCGGACAGCACCTCCGCGGGCGTCCGCTCGGCGTCGTCGTCCAGCGGGACGAACGTGTCGCCCTCGGGGTCGATGCCCCGGTAGACGACCCGCTTGTCGTCGGTCCCGGCGGGCTTCAGCATCGTCAGCGTCCGGCACGGAGTCGTCGACCTCGATCGTCCATTCGGGGTCGGTCGTATCGGGCACGTAGACGCCGCGGTCGGCGCCGTACTGGTAGCGCAGCGAGCGGGCGACGCCCTCGACGGAGAGCCGATCCAGCCGGTCGGGGGCGAACTCCAGACGGAACTCCCCGTCGTCGGTCTCGCCTTCGAACTCCAGTCCGAGCGCGAAGAGGTCCGACTTCAGCTCCTCGTCGTCTCTCTCCGTTCCGGTCAGCCGCCGCAGCTCGTCGGGGTCAACATCGACGACGGGCATCAGTGCACCACCTCCACGTCCCGCAACAGTTCCAGGTCACACAGCGTTCCGTGGACGTCGCGGATGTCCTCGAAGCCGTACATCAGCATGAGCAGCCGCTCCAGGGCCAGTCCCCAGGCCATCACGTCGCAGTCGACGCCCAACGGCCGAAGCACCTCCTCCCGAAAGACCCCCGAGTTGCCGATCTCGATGAGCTCGCCCGTCTCGGGGTGCTCGCCGAACAGCTCGAAGCTCGGCTCCGTGTAGGGGTTGTAGTGGGGCTTGAACTCCAGGTCGGTGATGCCGAACTGCTCGTAGAACTCCGTGAACGTCCCCATCAGGTCCCGGACGGACAGCTCCTCGGCCATCACCCACCCCTCGATCTGGAAGAACTCCAGTAGGTGCGTCGGGTCGAGCGTGTCGTTGCGGTACACCTTTTCGACGCTGAAGTACCGCTGGGGCGGCTCCAGTTCGCCGGCGGCTTTCCCCGAGAGGTGCCGCATCGACAGCGACGTGGTGTGACCCCGCAGGTCGACCTGCTTGGCCACCGCCGGCGTCCACGGCGAGTGGTAGCCGTCGCCGTCCTCGCCGACGCCCTCGCGGTGAGCGTCCTCGACGCCCGTCAGGAGGTCCTCCGGAATCGACTCCATCGGCGGCACGTCCAGGGCGAACTGGTCCCAGTGGGTCCGGGCCGGGTGGTCCTGCGGCATGAACAGACAGTCGTTGATCCAGAACTCCGCGTCGGCGTGAGGGCCCTCCATCTCGTGGAATCCCATCCCAACGAGGACGTCCTTCACGCGATCGGCGGTCTGTCTGAGGATGTGCTCGCGGCCGCCGTCGACCGTCTCGGCGTCGGCCTCGACGTTGTAGTCGGCGAACTCGACGTCCTCCCAGTCGCCGGAAGTCAGCAGTTCGGGCGTCACCTGGCCGACCGTCTCGGCGGCCTCGACGCCCTCCATCAGCGCAGTGACGCCGTCGCCGGACAGCGTCACCGACCGGATCGTCGTCTCCGAGCGCTCGAGCAGCCCGCGGGACTCCAGTCGATCGAGGACGCCCGCATCGAGGTACCCGGCCGACCCCTCGGCGACGGCATCGAGTGCGTCCGGTTCGGGGTCGTCGTCGCCGGCCTCGGGGTCGGCGAGCACCGCGCCGCCGTCGATCTCGCCCAGCCCCTTCCGGGCGAGGTTCGTCAGCGCGATGTCGACCGCCTCGCCGTCGAGGTCGCCGACCTCGACGAGTCGGCTCATCTCGGCCGGCTCCCCGTCGGCGCCGACCTCCAGGGCCGCCTCGTGGAGCCGCCGCTCGGGCAGTCCCGCCTCGCGGTACCGCTCGCCCTCGGCCGTGAGGGCGACCTCCTCGGCGACGTGTTCCTCGACGTCGAGCAGGCTCTCGTCTTCGAGGTCGAAGGCGGCCCGCGTGACCGCGGCGGGGTCTTCGCCGAGTTCCTCGGCGAGCTGTGCGATCGTCTTCGTCTCGGTCGCGCTGGCAGCCTCCAGCAGTGCGACCTGCGTGTCGGGCAGTCTCATTGGCGTGTGTGTGCGTGGCTGGCTGTTAGCGGTTCCGACTCGACGGCGGAGTTTCGGCGGCCGGCGCCGCGCCGACCGGGTCCACCCCGCCTACGCGGAGAAGAAGCCGAACCCGGCGGCGGCGGTGCGGTCGGCGGCGACGCCGTCGGCAAGTCGAGAGGGACCGGAGGTCCTTCTGACTGTTTGAACGGGCGTCTCGCGCCCGTGAGAAGAGGACGACTGAAGCGAGCGAGTAGGCCGGGGAGGACCCCGACATGACCGACCGCATTCAATCAAGCGAGAGCCGGCCGGTCAGCCGGCGTCGGGGGGGAGACTCGAACGGGGCCGACCGCTCGCGGAGTGAGCCGACGCAAGCACGGCCGCAGGCCGCGCGCAGCGAGGCGCAGCCCGCGAGCGGGAGGGGGCGTTCGGATACGCCACTGTCACCGCCGAAGTCTGCCAATTCTTTTTCAGTCCGAGCGAAGTGGGGTCAGGTTGGTTACGTGCCGTGCTGCCAGCTGTTCATGTACTCCCGCTGGGCGTCGGTCAGCTCGTCGATCTCGACGCCCTCGGCGGCGAGCTTGATCTCGGCGACCTCCCGGTCCAGTTCGTCCGGTACCTCGTGGACGCCGGGGTCGTAGTCGTCGCCGTCGACCAGCTCGCGAACGCAGACGGCCTGGATTCCGAAGCTCTGATCCATCACCTCGACGGGGTGGCCCATCGCCACCGGCGAGGCGAGATTCACCAGCCGGCCGTCGGCCAGCACGTTGATGCGGCGGCCGTCTGGCATGCGGAACTCCTCGACGCCGTCGCGGACCTCCCGGCGGGATTCCGCGAGGTCGTTCAGACCGTCGAGGTCGATCTCGACGTTGAAGTGGCCGGCGTTGGCCAGCACCACGCCGTCGTCCATCCGCTCGACGTGCTCAGTGGTGACGATGTCGCGGTTGCCGGTCGTCGTCACGAAGACGTCGCCCCGCTCGGCGGCCTCGGCCATAGTGCAGACCTCGTAGCCCTCCATGTGGGCCTCCAGCGCCCGCCGCGGCTCGACCTCGGTGACGACGACGTCGGCGTTCTGTCCCTCGGCCTTCTTGGCGACGCCGCGGCCGCAGTAGCCGTAGCCGGCGACGACGACCGTCTTGCCGGCGAACGAGAGGTTCGTCGTCATCGCGATGTTCGACAGCGTCGCCTCGCCGGTCCCGTGGACGTTGTCGAACAGCCGCTTCATCGGCGTGTCGTTGACCGCGAACTCGGTCCTCGTGGATGGCCATCACCAGGTCGCCGCCGTCGTCGACCGTGACGGTCGGCCCGTGGTCCAGCGTCGCCTCGATGGCCGCGTAGTAAGCCTCGTCGTCGACGCCGTGTTTCGCGTATGAGGTGATCCGCTCGTTGGCGTCCAGCGCCGCCGAGACGCCGTCGTGGGTCGATAGCGGGTTACAGCCCGTGATGGCCACCTCCGCGCCCGCCTCGGCCAGCACCTCCGTCAGTACCGCCGTCTTGGCCTCGACGTGCATCGCCATCGCCACCGTCTCGCCCTCCAGCGGCCGCTCGGCGCCGAACTCCTCCGCGATAGCCGTCATGATCGGCATGTGCTGGCGGGCCCACGCGATCTTCTTCCGGCCGGCCTCGCGAGCCTCCGCCGGCGCCTCGAGCCGCTCGGTGATCGTCGGTTGATCCATACCCTTACATGGGGTGACGGCGGGAAAACGCTACCGCAACGCCGGCGTCGTCTCGTGCTGCCGACCGTGGCTCGTTCGGGAGTCCCCGGCAGTATCAGTTACCGCGGTCCTCGGGCGGGCCGCGCTCGGCACCGCCGTCACCGCCGTTGCCACCGTTATCGCCATTGTCGCCATCGTCGCCGTCGTCACCGCGGTCCTCTGGGGGTCCGCGTTCGGCGTCGCTGCCGTTGTCGGTGCTGTTACCGCGGTCCTCCGGGGGTCCGCGCTCGGCGTCACTACCGTTGTCGGTGCTGTTACCACGATTCTCCGGCGGACCGCGTTCGGCGTCGCTGCCGTTGCCACGGTCCTCGGGCGGGCCGCGCTCGGCATCGCTGTTGTTACCGCGGTCCTCCGGCGGGCCGGCGTCGGCCGGCGCGTTCCCCGGGTTATCGCCGCGGACGAACTCTGACACCGCTTGGCCGACGGTGACGTTGCCGTCGCCCTGCAGAAGTTGCTGGACGAGCAGGGCGACCCGCTGGCCGAAAGGAACGCCCACGCCGCCGTTGACCGTCACTTCGGAGGTCGTCGTCCGGTTGCCCGCATCGACGGAGACCTGGAGCCGGACGCCGTCGTCGGGCGCCGGGAGCTCGACGGTGCCGTCCGCGCCCGTCGTGTACGTCCCCTCGCCAGCGTACCCACCGTTCGTCTCGTTGTCGGCCGTTTCGTTGTCCGACGTCCCGTCTTCCGTCTCGTTGTCCGTTGTCTCGTCGTCCGACGTTTCGTTGTCAGTCTCGTCGTCAGTCTCTTGCTCGTCCTCCGTCTCGTTGTCCGACGTCTCATTATCACTCTCCTCCTCGTCGTCGGTCTCCTCGACGGCCGAGACGGTGACGGTGGCGCCGTCGACGGAGCCGTTCTCGTCCTCGACGACCACGACGACGTCGTCGCCGCTGTTCCTGACGTCGACCGACAGGTCGCCGTCGGTCTCCTCGTCCGTCTGTGCGACCGCGATCGCGGGGCCGACGACCGACAGCACGAGTAGTGCCGACAGCGCGACCGCCGCGAGGCGTCGTTTCGAGCTCATCACGTCCGGCACCGGGGCCGAGCTATCGATAAAGGGGGATTCCCGTTCAGTGGGTTCACTCCAGTTCGGGCGCCCGGACGAGCGGCCCAGCGCGCCGCAGAAGATTCAACAACGGGTCTCGTCGTTTAACTCACCCGCCCGAGGCGCGCTCGACGGCGGCCGCAGCGTGGCGCTCGGCCTCCCGGCGGACCGGGCCGGCGGGCAGCGTGTACACCTCGCAGTCCCGCATGAGCACCTCGCCGTCGACGACGGTGTGGCGGACG
>PXRZ01000036.1:6151-18302 GCA_003022945.1 Halobacteriales archaeon QS_8_69_73
ACCATCGCCGCGTCGCGGACCTCGTCGAGGACGTCGAGGTCGTTGTTCGAGGCGGCGCCGTCCGTCCCCAGGCCGACCGTGACGCCGGCGTCCAGCAGCGTCTGGACCGGCGCGACGCCGCTCGCGAGCTTCATGTTCGAGGCCGGACAGTGAGCCACGCCGACGTCGCGGTCGGCGAGCAGATCGATCTCGGCGTCGTCGAGGAAGACGCCGTGAGCGATGAAGTCCGACGACTCCAGCAGGCCGTGATCGTCGGCGTACGCCAGCGGCCGGACGCCGTGGGCCTCGACGATGGAGTCGATCTCGTCGTCGGTCTCGTTGGCGTGGTAGTGCAGCGGGATGTCGGCGTCGCGGGCTCGCGGGACGAACTCCTCGAGCAGCTCTGTCGAGACGGTCGTCAACGAGTGCGGCATCAGCGCCGTTCGGACGCGGCCGTCGGCGGCGCCGTCGAGCTCGCGGGCGACGGCCAGTCCCTCCTCGAAGTCCGCCCGCGCCGCGGCGTCGTCCTTGCCGGCCGTGACGACGCCGTGGCCGACCCGCGCCCGGAGGCCGGCCTCCTCGATCGCGCCGACGACCTCCGGCACGTGGAAGTACATGTCCGCGAAGGCGGTGACGCCGTTGCGGATCATCTCCAGCAGCCCCAGGCGGGCGCCGGCCCGGACGTCGTCGGGCTCGAGGGCGGCCTCCAGCGGCCAGATATCCTCCTGCAGCCAGGCCTCCAGCGGCTTGTCGTCGGCGTAACCCCGCAGTAGCGTCATCGCGACGTGGCAGTGGGCGTTGACGAAGCCGGGGACGACGAGCCCGCCCTCGGCGTCGAGCGTCTCGTCGGCGTCGCCGGTCGCCTCGCCGACGGCGGCGATACGGCCCTGCCCGCGGTCGACGACCACGTCGGCCTCGACGACCGTCATGTCGGGTTCGAGGACGCGGCCGCCGGTGATCTCGAGCGTCTCCATACGTCTCGTTGGCCCACCGGCGGGTTGAACCTGCCGACACGCACGCGGGCCGCGGCGTCCGACAGGGCAAAGGGTCGGCCCTCACAACGGCGAGTATGCGCATCGCCGTGCCCAACAAGGGCCGTCTGCACGACCCGGCGCTGAGCCTGCTGGAGCGGGCCGGCCTGCACGTCCAGGACGGCGCCGACCGGAAGCTCTACGCCGACACCGTCGACCCCGACGTGTCGGTGCTGTTCGCGCGTGCGACCGACATCCCCGAGTACGTCGCCGACGGCGCCGCCGCCCTCGGCGTCACCGGACTCGACCAGACGCGGGAGTCGGACGTCGAGCTGGTCGACCTGCTGGATCTCGAGTTCGGCGAGTGCCGGCTCGTCCTCGCCGCGCCGGAGGAAGGCGGGGTGACGGCCCCCGAGGAGCTGTCCGGCGGGACCGTCGCCACCGAGTTCCCTCGGGTCACCGAGCGGTACTTCGAGGAGGTCGGCGTCGCGCCCGACGTCGTCGAGGTGTCGGGGGCGACCGAACTCACCCCGAACGTCGACATCGCCGACGCCATCGTCGACATCACCTCCACGGGAACGACCCTCCGGATGAACCGCCTGGCGGTCGTCGACGAGGTGCTGGAGTCGTCGGTCCGGCTGTTCGCCCACCCCGACGTCGCCGACGACCCCAAGGTCGGGCAGGTGCGGACGGCCTTCCGGTCGGTGCTCGACGCCGAGGGCAAGCGCTACCTCATGATGAACGTCCCCGAGGAGGCGCTGGACGACGTCAGGGACGTCATCCCGGGGATGGGCGGTCCGACCGTGATGAACGTAGCCGGCGATGACGACGGCGACCTCGCGGTCCACGTCGTCGTCGACGAGCGCGAGGTGTTCGAGGTCATCCCCGAACTGAAGGCCGCCGGCGCGAGCGACGTACTCGTCACCCAGATCGAGCGGCTGGTCCCGTAGGCCCTCCCGGCCGGTGTGCCGACCGGACTTCCAGGTCGTGCCGTCGTCTCGCCGGAAAATACTCATTTCTCACGCCGGCCGACGAAGGCATGGAACGAACGCGCAGGCGATTCCTCGCGCTCGGCGCCGCGGCTGGCGTCGCGGTCGCCGGCTGCAACGGCACCGGGGACGGCTCCGACGGCGATTCGACGCCGACGACATCCACGGCGACCGGCACGGAGACGACGACCGGGACAGAGACCGAGACGCCGGCAGACACAGTCGGGACGGTGGTCGTCGACTCCGTGACGGTCCAGCCGGGACTGGTAGGGGTCTTCGTCGACTTTTATTTGGTACTCCGGCGCCCCGAGACGCAGTGGGTCGTCGCCGAGGTCGCCGCGGCCGACGGGCCGCCGCCGGAGTCGTTCGCGGTGACGACGCCGGACGATGCGTTCGAAATGAGGGCCGAAATCGAATACTCCGATGCCGGCCTGGCGGCGTTCGGAGACGCCTACGCTCCGACGGAGCCCGGGTGGCTCGCCGCCGAGGTACCGAAGCCGCTCGAGGCCGAAGAGGCGGCGTTGACATGGGACGGCGGCCAGTACCCGGTCGACGGCGCCCTCCTCGACCGCCTGCGGCGGCCGCGCACGGAGTTCGAGGTTTCCTTCGAGGCGGCGCCGGTCGACGCCGTCGACGGTGCCGCCCGGTCGATCGTGACCATCGAGAACGTCGGGGACGTCGCGGGGACGTTCGTCGCCGGCATCAACATGACCTTCCCCACCAACCGACCGGAGCGGCGGATCACCCGGCGCGTCGGGGCCGGCGAGACCGCGGTCGTCGGTGCCGCCCACAGGTGGAACCCGGGCTCCGTCCGTGGAGGGAGTGGCCGCGACTACGACCAGATCGACCTCCTGCTCCGCTGGCGCGGCGACAACATCAGCAGGAGCGTCGACGTCCGCGAGGGGAGCTGACGAGCGCCACTGAACGAGTTTGCAGTAACTCCGCCTACGGAAATATCATCCGGATTAAATTTAGGCCGGTCCGGGGCCTACCTGCGGGTGTGACGAGACGGACGGGAACGCCACGGCGGAACGGAACGGGACGACACAGGACGCGGAGGTCACCCCCACGGCGCTGGGTGGTGGTGGGCGTGCTGTTCGGCGCGTTCCGGCGGCGGCGTCAACGGCGGCCGCGATGATTGCCGTCGCGGCGCTGGCCGCCGGTGTGGCCTGGCGGCGGTCGGCGGCCCGTCGTTCGGGGCGGCACTGCCTCCTGGACGAGGCCTGCGCCGACGCCTGACGGCGGCGCGACCGGCGCGACCGGCGCGACCGCTACCGTCGGCACGGAGTCGCGTCGGCCGGGTCAGGCCAGGAATATATTGCCGAAGGCGAAGGCGAAGATGGTGGTGATGGCGAGGTAGAACACCGACAGCAGCACCGCTCCGCGGGTCGTCAAGCCGTAGACGAATCGGACGGCCGGGACGGCGGCGGCGACGGCGAGCGTCGCGACGACGACCGGGTGGTACCGGCTGAACAGCATCGCGACGAGGACCGGCGCCGGCGCGGCCTTGACGGCGTTCTGGTGGGGTTCGTCGCCGAGTACCCAGAGGGCGGCGAGATGGAGGGTGACCGCCGAGAAAAGCGTCGCCACGACGAACGTGACCAGAAGGGCGAGCGGGCCGCCGCCGACGACGTCGGCCTGCAACGGAGGCATACGGGCGGTAGCGGGTCGGGACGTGAGTAGGTGTCGTTAGCCGTCCAGGAGGCCGAGCTCCTCGAGCCGGGAGACGATCTTGTCGACGGCTTCTTTGGCGTCTTCGGGCTTCTTGCCGCCGGTGATGACGAGCTTTCCGGAGCCGAACAGCAGCGCCACGACGTCGGGCTCGTCGAGCCGGTAGACCAGCCCCGGGAACTGCTCGGGCTCGTACTCGATGTTCTCCAGGCCGAGGCCGATGGCGATGGCGTTGAGGTTGAGGTTCCGGCCGAGGTCCGCCGAGGTGACGATGTTCTGGACGACGATCTCGGGGTCGTCGTCGACCTGAATCTCGAGGTCGCGGAGCTTCTCGAAGACGATCCGCAGCGACTCGTGAACGTCGTCGGTCGACTTCGCGCCGGTGCAGACGATCTTGCCCGACCGGAAGATGAGCGCGGCCGATTTCGGCTCCTGGGTCCGGTAGACCAGCCCGGGGAACTGCTCGGGGTCGTAGTCCGCCCCCTCGAGGTCCATGGCGACGCTCTGGAGGTCGAGCTCCTGTCCGATCCCCGTCGAGGCGACGACGTTCTCGATATTGATAGTCTCCTTGGGGTCCTGCATAACTCGACTTAAAACACGTATTTAAGATTTATAAATATAGGTGGTCGTTATGGACGTTTCGCGTAGCCGAGAGGTCTGCCGCTCGTCACCCCGCGGTCTCCATCCCGTCGACCGCGCTGCTCACGACTCCGCTGTCTGCGCGCGGCGGCCCCTGGCCGCCGTTCGCGCGGTCCGAGGGACCACTATCCCTCGCTACTCACACTGTCCGCGGTCTCCACCCTGCCGACCGCGCCGTTTATCCGGCGGCGGCGGCGACGGGCGGGCGTGTATCTGCTGGAGTTGGCCGGCGACGACGACGCCTTCGCGCGCCGGGAGGCGGCAAGTCGCTGTTCGGCCGTCGAGCCGCTGGCGCCGGGGCTGGCGACGGTCCGCGGCGTCCGTCGGCCGGAGACGCTGGCGTACACCCGGCGGATCTGCCGGCTGGTCGGGACCTGCGAGCCGGCCGTCGACGACGCCGTCGCGACGCTGTCGGCGGCCGGCATCGACGACGCCGACGGCACTGTCGCCGTCCGCGCCCGCGACGTCCGGGGCGTCTCGGGCGTCGACACCCAGGCCGCCGAGCGCCGGCTGGGGGCGGTCCTCGTCGACCGTGGCTTCGACGTCGATCTCGAGGCGCCCGACCGGACGCTCGTGGCGCTGTTCTCCGAGCGGGCGGCGCTGGGGTGGCTGGCCGCCGAGACCGTCCGCGGCTTCGGCGACCGGCGGCCCACCGACCGGCCGTTCTTCCAGCCGGGGAGCATGGCGCCGATGGACGCCCGGGCGCTGGCCAACCTCGCCGGCGCCGGCCCGGAGGCACGGCTGCTGGATCCGATGTGCGGCACCGGCGGCATCCTCGTCGAGGCGGGGCTGGTCGGCGCCGACGTCGTCGGTGTCGACGCACAGTACAAGATGACAAGGGGGACGCGCCGGAACCTCGCCGCCTACCTCGACGGCGGGTTCGAGGTGTGCCGCGGCGACGCCACCCGGTTACCGCTGGCGGCCGGCGCCGTCGACGGCGTCGTCTTCGACGCCCCGTACGGCCGGCAGTCGAAGGTCGAGGGCGACTCCCTGGCGACGCTCGTCGGCGACGCGCTCGCGGAGGCCCGTCGAGTGGGCTCGCGCGCGGTGGTCGTCGGCGACCGTCCCTGGGTCGAGGCCGCCGAGGCCGCCGGCTGGACGGTCGAGGCGCGGTTCGACCGCCGCGTCCACGGCTCGCTGACCCGGGTCGTCCACGTTCTCGGGTAGCGGCGCGAACGCTGCGGCAAGGGCAAGGGCAAGGGCCAAGCGGGTCCGGACATCAAGGGTCGTATGGACGATCTTCAGGTCGAGGACGTGATGACCGCGTCCGTGGCGAGCATCTCCGGCGAGGCGACGCTCAGCGAGGCGGCAGGGACGATGCACGACCGCGGCATCGGGTCGCTCGTCGTGCCCGGCGCCGAGACCGGCATCCTCACCAGCACCGACGTCCTCGGGGCGGTCGCGGAGGGCCGCGACCCCGAGCGGACGACCGTCGCGGACCTGATGACGTCGCCGGTGGAGTCGATCTCCGTCGGCCTCCGGCTCGAGGAGGTCGCCGCGATGATGACCAGCTACGACATCGATCACCTGCCGGTCCGGGACGCCGACGGCGATTACGTCGGCGTCGTCTCGGCGACGGACCTCAGAGAGACGATCGCCCGGTAGTCACCGGCCGAGCTCCGCCAGCAGCCGGCCGAGGTGGACCCGGTCGGTGTTGCCCTCCGTCATCTCGAGGTCGACCTCGCCGGCCAGCTCGTAGAGCCGCGCGAGTTCGTCGCCGTCGTAGTGGCCGCGGGCGGTCTCGAGCAGTTCCCGCAGCACCGCCTCGCCCTCGAACCCCTCGTCGTACAGCAGGTCATCGAGGCCACTGCGGGCGTCGGCGAACTCGCCGGCGTCGGCCGCCGACAGCATCGCCTCCACCTCGTCGGCCATTCCGACGTCGCCCAGCGCCTCGTAGGCCGCGTCCATCGTCACCGCCCCCTCCCCCTCGGCGGCCGTCTGGGCGCCGAGAATCGCCCGCCGCAGGTCGCCGTCGCCGTAGCCGGCGACGTACTCGAGACCGTCGTCGTCGTACTCGACGTCCTCCCGGCCGACGACGGTCTCCAGCACCCCGACCGTCTCCTCGTGGGTCGGCGCCCGCATCGGCACCGGAAAGCAGCGCGACTCGATGGGCGGGATGAGCTTCGAGGGCTGCCGTGTCGCGATGACGAACTGCGTCGCCTCGTAGTGCCGTTCCATCACGCGGCGCAGCGCCTGCTGGAAGTCCTCGCGGATGGCCTCGGCGTTGTCTGTCCCGCTTCGAGAGCCGCGAGCGGCCCTCGAGGAACTGCGAGAACCGGGGGTCGTTTCTGATCTCCTTTTTCGTTCGGTCGAAGAAGTCCGCGACGTTCAGCTCGACGAAGTCGTTGTCGGGGTCGTCGTGGGTCGCCTCGGCCAGCGCCCGGACGGCAGCCGTCTTGCCGGCGCCGGCGGGGCCGTAGACGACGAGGTTCATCGGCTCCTCGACGGCCCGGCCGAGCCCGTCGCGCGGCCCCGGCTGCGGCAGCTCCGACAGCGACGGAGCGTGTCGCTCCGTCCACAGCGGCGATTCCATCGCCCGACCGTACCGGTGCCGAGGTCAAAAGCCTCCCCCTTCGGGCGTCGGCGGGGTAGTGTCCAAATAAAGATTCCGGGGTCGAGAAAGCCCTCGGCGCTCTCGACTCCCGGGACTCGCTGTCGTTCGAGAGAGCGACGCTCTCTCGTGATGACGAAAGACGCGTCGCGTCTTTCGAACCACTCGGTTCTCCGGCAGAAACGGACCGGCTCGCCGGTGCTTATTTGAACACTACCGTCGGCAGCAGGCGCATGTTTTTGATCCTTCCGACCGACGCGCCGGCATGGACGTCGAGTTCGGCACCGACGGCTGGCGGACGACCGTCGAGGAGTTCACGACCCCGCGGGTCCGCGCCGTCGGCCAGGCCGTCGTCGACTACGTGCGCGAGGAGACCGACGGGACGCCGGCCGTCGCCGTCGGCTACGACCCGCGGGAGGGGTCGCGGGCGGCCGCCGAGGAGCTGGCCCGGGTGCTCTGTGCCGGCGGCGTCGACGCCCGCCTCCCGGACCGCGACACGCCGACGCCGGTCGTCGCCTGGACCGTCGTCGACCGCGGGCTGGCCGGCGCGCTGCAGGTGACCGCCAGTCACAACCCGCCGTCGTACAACGGCGTCAAGTTCGTCCCCGCCGATGGCGCGCCGGCACTGCCGGCGGTCACCGACCGGCTGGCCGACAGCCTCCGGGCGCCCGACCCTCGCCCCGAGCCGGAGTGGGGCACCGTCACCGAGCGGGACTTCCTGGAGCCGTACCTCGAACACGCGCTGTCGTTCGTCAACGCCGATCTCTCGGGGCTGGCGGTCGCCCACGACGCGATGCACGGTAGCGGCCGGGGCGTCATCGACGAACTGCTCGTCCGCGCCGGCGCGGACGTGGTCCGGCTCCGTCACGACCGCGACCCGTCGTTCGGCGGCACCCCGCCGGAGCCGTCGGCCGACCACCTCGGGGCGCTGGCCGCCCGGGTCGGCGACGACGCCGACCTCGGGGTGGCCAACGACGGCGACGCCGACCGTATCGGCGTCGTCACGCCCGAGCGGGGGGTCGTCGACCCCAACTGGCTCTTCGCGGCGCTGTACGACTACCTCCTCGAGGGCGGCGGCGGCGACGCCGTCCGCACCGTCTCGACGACGTTCCTCGTCGACCGGGTGGCCGACGCCCACGGCCACGCCGTCCACGAGACGCCCGTCGGCTTCAAGTGGGTCGCCGAGGCGATGGCCGACCACGGCGCCCTCATCGGCGGCGAGGAATCCGGCGGCTTCGGCGTCGCCGGCCACCTCCGCAACAAGGACGGCGTCCTAGTTGCGCTGCTGGTCGCCGCCGCCCACGCCGCCGAGCCGCTGGACGACCGACTCGATCGGCTCCGGGCGACCCACGGCGACATCGCCCAGGACCGGGTCAGCGTCGACTGCCCCGACGACCGGAAGGCGGCCGTCCTCGGGGCGCTGGAGACGGCCATCCCCGACGCCGTCGCCGGCGCCGCCGTCGAGGAGGTCGGCACCACGGACGGCTTCAAGCTGCTGCTGACGGACGGCTCGTGGCTGCTGGTCCGGCCCAGCGGCACCGAGCCGAAGCTGCGGGTCTACGCCGAGGCCGACACCGACGCCCGTGTCGAGGAGCTGCTGGCGGCCGGGACCGACCTCGTCGAGCCGCTCGTCTAATCGGCGCTACCGCACCCCGTGGCACCGCCCGTCCGACCGCTCGACGTCGAAGCCGAGCGACTCGTAGAACGGCCGCACCCCGGGATCAAAATCGACCGTCAGCCGATCGCGGCGGGCGGCCGCCGCCTCGACGAGCGCCGTCCCGACGCCCTGGTCGCGCCGGCCCGGCCGAACCGCGACCGCCGCGACGTGCTCGTCGTCGAGCACCAGGGCGCCGACGACCCGGCCGTCGGCGGCGGCCACGAGCGTCGTCCCCCGCCGGAGGGCGTCGTCGTCGACGGACAGCATCGCGGCGTTGAGAACCCCGCGGACGGTCGTCCGCTCGGCGGGCCGGGCCGGACGAAGCTCCATCAGTCGCTTCCCTCTACGTCGGGACGGCCGGCTGGGGGCGACGGGGTCTCGTTGCGCGTCACGCACATGTCGGTCATGGGGGTCCGGGCGTGTTCAGCTTGCCGCTACATCCCCGAGAGGCCGCCGCGGTTCCGGGCGACAAGTTCGTAGAGCCGGCGCAGCGCCAGGGCGACGACGCCGGCGCCGAGCAGGAGAACGACCGCGCTGACGGCGGTCCCGAGGAACGGGATGAGCCCCAGCAGCGCGACGACGACGGCCCCGACCAGCAGCGCGAGGTACCGGCCGTCGGCGCCGGTGTACGACAGCAGCCACGCGCCGACGACGAACCGGCCGTAGACGGACGCTACCCACGCGAGCACGAGCGTCGACAGCACCAGCGCGACGGCCAGCGGCAACCCGACGACGGTGATCGCCAGCAGGAGACTGGCGACGGCGGCGCCGGCCAGCGCCGCCAGGCCGACGCCGGCGGTCCGCAGCGGCTCGGCGACCGTCGTCTCGTGGGCGGCGTCGGCGAAGCGGGGCCCGACGGCCAGCAGTATCGCCCCGAGGACGAGGTTGGCGAAGAACATCAGCACCGAGAAGACGACCGACAGCGCGCCGGCCGGCGGGACGAGCGCCAGTTCCTGTGTCCGCTGGATCGCCCCGCCGACGGCGGCGCCGCGGTCGTCGAGACTTCCCTCGTAGGTGAAATCCTCCTCGACGGTCGCGGTCTCGGCGAGGATGATCGAGCCGGCGAAGACGTTCGCGTCGCCGCCGACCGCCCCGGCGACGGTGACGTCGCCGCCGACCGCGCCGAACGAGCGGTCGACCGAGCCGGTCTCGCCCAGCCGGACGCTACCGGCGTAGGCCAGGACGTTGCCGCCGACCGTGCCGTCGATGCGCGCGCTGCCGCCGTAGACCCTGACGATGCCCGTCACCTCGCCGCCCTCGGCGATGCGGACGTCGCCGCCATATGCGCGGAGGTCGCCGTCGACGGTCCCCTCGACGACGACGGTGCCGCCGGTCGCCGAGAGGTCGCCGACGGTCTCGTCGGCCGATACCTCGACCGTCCCGCCGACGCGGGTGTCGGCGGCCGCGACGCCGGCGGTCAGCGACAGCACGAATACGACCGCGAGGGCGACGACCAGGGGGCGGCGCATACCGGAGTCCCCGCCGGATGGCGGAAATAGGTTGCGGCATCTCGCGGGATTTATCCACGCCCGGAGCCACCCGTCGAGCATGAGCGAGGCTGCCGCCGAGGAGACCGGACGGGAGATATGGATCGAGAAGTACCGCCCGCAGTCCCTCGGGGACGTCGTCGGTCACGAGGCCGTCACCGACCGACTGCAGCGGTACATTAGCCAGCAAGATTTGCCGCATTTGCTGTTCGCCGGGCCAGCTGGTACCGGGAAGTGTGTCACCGGTGAAACACCTGTACTGACGAACAGGGGCGTCGAGCGGATCGAGAACGTCGTCGGCGACGGTGACGGGTTCGCCGACCCGGACGGTGGTCTCGAGGTCGCGACGTTCGACGAGGGCGACGGCTTCGGGTTCGCCGAACCGTCGAAGGTGTTCGGGAAGCGGGCCGACGAACTCGTCCGGGTGTCGACCCGCGATGGAAGCGAACCCACGGTCACGCCGGAACACCGGCTACTCGTCGTCGACGGAGACGGTCTCTCGTGGACCCGCGCGGAGCAGCTCCAGCCCGGCGACCGTATCGCCCGTCCGCTTGAGGCGCCGCTGCCCGAGGGCGACGGCCGCATCGAGTGGATCGACGCGCTCGACGGAGACCGCGTTTTCGTGCATGTAACTGAGGAGTTCGCGGCGAAACACGGCATCCCAGCCAGTCAGAACAACGTCGGGACCAAGCGAGAGGTCCTCGAAGGGGTACGCGCCGGCAGGACCGACGAGCAGATAGCCGACGGGACCGGAACCACCGAGAAAACGGTCCGCGAGTACCGTCGGCGGGCAGCCGACACCGACCTCGACGCCGTCTCGACGGTCTGTTCGCTGTCGTATCTCCGCTCGCTGGACGCCTCGAAGGAGACACTCCACGAACACGTCGAGCGCATCCAGTACGTCTCGCCGAACAACAGCCGCTCGCGCCCGGTCGAACCACCTCGGGAGCTGACGACCGAACTCGCAACGCTGCTCGGGCTCGCGTTGAGCGAGGCCCGGATCGATCGCAGCCGAATCAAGTTCTACAACATCGACGAAACGCTTCTGGAGGCGTTCTCCGAGGCCGCCCGGGAGACGTTTGGCATCGAGCCGAAACGGGGTAAGCAGAAGGATGTCCCGTATCGAGCCATCGACAACCGAACCGTCGTTCACTATCTCCGGCACTGTTTTGCCGTACTCGACGACGGCGGGACGGTCAGTTCACGCATCGTTCGCGCGCCTGCGGAACCGCGACGGGCGTTCCTCCGGGCCGTCTTCGACGCCGAGGGCCACGTCACCGAGAACGGAATCCTCGAACTCACCCAGAAGGACGAGAGCGTCGTCACGCTGCTTTCGTACCTGCTGGCGGGCGAGGGAGTCCCGGCCCGCCGGAAAACCGAACGGAAGGCCGCGACGAACGGGACTGGCGAACGGCGGGAGTACCACACCCTCTACGTTTCGAGTGCCTCGGCGCTGTCGCGGTTCGACGAGCGGGTAGGATTCACGCTGCCGACGAACGCCGATCGGCTCGCCGAGGACGCCGCGCGCGACGTCAGCCCGAACCACGACACGATCCCGGTCCAGTCCGCGGTCTCGGAGCTGTGCGAGACGCTGTATCTCCCGAAGGACGACCTTCTGACCGGAACGCTGAAAAGCTCGAACTCGCACAGGAAGCCCTCGAGACGGTCCAACGGCTGGAAGCCGACATCGACCGAATCGAGGCACTGCCGGCGGCGTGGGCCGACGGGCGCGACCGGCTCGAGCCGATATCGGTCCGGCGCGACCTCAGCGAGGAGACGGGTATCAGGTCGGACCGGCTGCTAGAGTACGCCGACGGCCGCCGGACGCCGGAACGGCAACGAGTCACCACTCTCCTCGGGGATCTCGACGCGCTCGAGGAACCGCCGGACGTCGCGGAGCTCCAGACGCGTCTGCAGGCGACGATCGAACGGCTCGACGTTCCGTACAACCACGTCGCGGAAGGCACCGACCTCCGGGGGACCGACATCATCAATCTGCTGGAGAACGACGACCACTCGCCCCCGACGACCACCCGGTTCCGCACCGTCGCCGAACGCGTCCGCGAGGTCGCGGCCGGGATGTGCTCGCAGGCCGTACTAGAGAACCTCCGGACGATCGACACCCTCGCTCGCGACGACCTCTACTTCGACGAGGTGCGGTCGGTCGAGGTCGTCGAGGAGTCCCGGCGCGTCTACGACCTGACCGT
>PXRZ01000034.1:0-11878 GCA_003022945.1 Halobacteriales archaeon QS_8_69_73
TGCTATCGACGACCTCGACAACCACCCGCGCGTTGCCGACGTCCAGAAGCACGCCACCGACGCCCTGGGGCTGGCGGAGATGGCGCTGAACTACCACGAACTCGAGCCCGGCGAGTCCTTCTCCGGCGGGATGCACACCCACATGAACCAGGAGGAGGTCTTCTACATTCTGGAGGGGACCGCGACCTTCGAGACGCCGGACGGCGACCACGAGATCAGCGCCGACGAGGCCGTCCGCTTCGCCCCCGGCGAGTACCAGGAGGGCCGCAACGAGAGCGACGACCGGGTGCGCGCGTTGGCGATGGGTGCTCCCCAGGAGATGGGAGAGACACGCGCGAAGGTGCCCTGCGGGGAGTGTGGCGCCGACTACCACGTCACCGAGGTCGGCGAGACGGGCGTGACGCTGACGTGTCCGGACTGCGGCAACGTCGTCGAGCCGTAGTCGAGCCGGCGGAACCGGACCGACTTTGATCGCGGGGGTCACAGCCCCGGACATGACCGACGACGACGGCGACGAGGAGGTTCCGGACATCCCGGTCGTCTGCACGGCGTGTGACACCCGCACCGCAGTGCCGTTCCCGGAGGTCGAGGAGACGGTCGCCCGGCACAACGAACGGCTCCACGACGGCGAGGCCGTCGCCGAGGTCGACCCGGCGGTGATGGACCAGCTAACCGACTTCGTCGCCGAGGACCTCGGTCTGCTAAAGTGAGGCTCCGGGGCACCGCCCGCCCGAACGCGGGCGTTCGCGTCTTATCGTGGCGGTCCTTGTGTTTTCGGTCGCGATCGCGGCCATGTTCAGTTACGCGAGAGCCGGCCGGTCGGCCGATGTCGGGTGGGACCTCGAACGGGGCCGACCGCTCGCGGGGCGAGGCCGAGCGAGCGAAAGGAGGGAGGCCTCGGAACGAAGCGAGCGGGAGGGGGCGTTCGGAAACGCCACCGTCACCGCCGAAGCACGCTGCTTCATCCTAACTAAACACTATCGCGGTCGCAAAGGAAATGTTCAAACGTCCCCCGGAGCGAGGGGTAACTAATGGCTGTAGTCCCGTTCGAGACGCTGGCGTTCCTGCTGTTCGCCGCGGTGACCGTCGGGGCGAGCATGGGCGTCGTCCTGGTCCGTGACGTGTGGCACTCGGCGCTACTTCTGGGCGTGGCGCTGCTGTCCGTCGCGATCCACTACGTCATGCTGAGCGCCGAGTTCCTGGCGGCGATGCAGGTGCTCGTGTACGTCGGCGGGGTGTTGATCCTCATCACCTTCGCCGTCATGCTGGTCCGCCGGGAGGGCGGCCCGGAGCCGGAGGTGACGACGTGACGACCCGCCCGCGGCTCTACGACGGCAGCAAGCTCGGCGGCCTGCTGGCGGTCGGGCTGTTCGGCTTCCTGACGGCGGTGTTTCTCACGTCGGGCTTCGGCACCGCCGACGGCTTCGCCGACGGGTCGGTCACCCGGTCCATCGGCTACGCGATGTTCAACCTCGACGCCGGGGCCGTCGCCAGCGAGGGCTTTCTCGTCGCTTTTATCGCCATCGCGGTCGTGCTGGACGCCGCCCTCGACGGGGCGGTGATGCTCGCGAAGCGGGACGAGGAGGGAGAGTCCTGATGGTTCTCGGGAGTGTCCCGGCCGAGTACTACCTCGTCCTGTCGGCGGCGGTGTTCTGCACGGGCGTCTTCGGGGTTCTCATCCGGCGGAACGCCCTGATGTTCCTGATGAGCGTCGAGCTGATGTTGAACGCCGCCAACATCAACTTCGTCGCCTTCGCCTTCTACTGGGGAAACCTCACCGGCCAGGTGTTCACGCTGTTCACGATGGCGCTCGCGGCCGCGGAGGTCGCCATCGGCATCGGCATCATCCTGGTGCTGTACCGTAACTTCGACGACGTACGGGTGACCGACGCGACGACCCTGAGGTGGTGATCGTGGCGGGAATCTACGCGTACGCGCCGGCGATCGCCGTGCTGCCGTTCGTCTCGTTTCTGGTCGCGCTGCTGGTCGGGCGGTGGCTCCCGAGGAAGGGCGCGCTGTCGGGTATCCTCGCGACGCTGGGCTCGCTGGGGCTGTCCGTGGCGATGGTCGGCAACCTCGTCCTGACCGGCGAGGGGTACGACGAGACTATGTACACCTTCGTCGAGACCGCCGGGACGTTCGACCTGACGTTCGGCCTGCTGATCGACCCGCTGTCGGCCGCCATGCTGGTCATCGTCTCCTTTATCGCCGTTCTAGTACACGTCTTCTCGCTGGGCTACATGAACGACGAGGGCGAGCCCGGTCTACCGCGGTACTACGCCGGTCTCGGGCTGTTCACCGCGAGCATGCTCGCGTTCGTCCTCTCGGCGAACCTGCTGATGGCGTTTTTCTTCTTCGAGCTGGTCGGGCTCTGCTCGTATCTGCTCATCGGCCACTGGTTCCGCGAGGAGGGCCCGCCGTCGGGCGCCAAGAAGGCGTTCCTCGTCACCCGGTTCGGTGACTACTTCTTCCTCGTCGGGGTCGTGGGCGTCCTCGCGACGTTCAAGACGGCCGGCTTCGCCGGCGAGAACGGCTTCCCCGCCGTCGCCGAGCGCGTCCTCTCCCCGGAGGCGAGCGCCGAGGTCGCCGTCGACACGTTCGGCTTCGAGCCGGCGACGTGGTTCGCCGTTCTCGGACTGCTCGTGCTGGGCGGCGTGCTGGGCAAGTCCGCACAGTTTCCCTTCCACACCTGGCTGCCGGACGCCATGGAGGGTCCGACGCCCGTCTCCGCGTTGATCCACGCCGCGACGATGGTCGCCGCCGGCGTGTTCCTCGTCGCCCGGATGTACGGTTTCTACGCGCTGCTGCCGACGGTGCTGGCGATCGTCGCCTTCACCGGCGGCTTCACCGCCCTGTTCGCGGCGACGATGGCCGTCGTCAAAAACGAGATCAAGCAGGTGCTCGCGTACTCCACCATCAGCCAGTACGGTTACATGATGCTGGCGCTCGGCGCCGGCGGTTACGTCGCGGCGTTCTTCCATCTCACCACCCACGCGATGTTCAAGGCGCTGCTGTTCCTCGGCGCCGGGTCGGTCATCATCGCGATGCACCACGAAGAGGACATGTGGCTGATGGGCGGGCTGAAAGAGGAGATGCGGGTGACCTACCTGACGTTTCTCGCCGGGTCGCTGGCGCTCGCGGGTATCTTCCCGTTCGCCGGCTTCTGGTCGAAGGACGAGGTGCTGTTCGAGGCGCTGGCCCACGGCCTCGAGAGCCCGCTACTGCTGGGCGGCTACCTGATGGGGCTGGCGGCGGTGTTCGTCACCGCGGTCTACACCGTCCGGATGGTGCTTTTGACGTTCCACGGCGACCCCCGCAGCGACCTGGCGGCCGACCCCGAGGCCGTCCGCTGGAACGTCAAGCTCCCGCTGTCGGCGCTGGGCGTGCTGGCGGTCGTCGCCGGCTTCCTCAACCCCGTGCCGATCCAGACGGTGACCGGCGTCCACGTCGAGTTCCTCCACGACTTCCTCGACAACGCGGCCAGCGAGGAGCTGCTGACGAGCGCCCACCACTACGGCGACCTGACGAAGGAGTTCGCCGGCTACTCGACGGGGACGGTCGCCGGCGGCGAGACGGCGACGGTGCTGGTCAGCGGCGGCCTGAGCCTCGGGCTGGCGGTCGCCGGTGCCGTTTTCGCCCTGCGGCTCTACGGCGGCGCCGACCCGGCCCGACACACCGAGAAGCTCGGCGGTCTCCGGACGCTGCTGGTGCACAACTACTACCAGGACGAGTACCAGGTGTGGCTGGCGGAGGGGCTGACGCTGGGCGTCGCCCGCGCGGCCGACGTCTTCGACCGCGGCGTCGTCGACGGCGCCGTCGACAAGGTCTCCAGCGTCAGTCTCCTCTCCGGTTACGGCCTGCGACGGCTCCAGACGGGTATCGTTACCAACTACGCCGCGCTCATCTCGCTGAGCGTGCTGGCGCTGCTCGTCGCCTTCGCCGCCATGGGGGGGTGGTTCTGAGTGCTAATCGAGGCGCTCATCCTCGTCTGTCTGGTCGGCGCGGCCGTCGTCGCCGCCGCTCCGGACCGGCTGGCCGGCCGGCTGGCCCTCGCCGTCTCGGCGCTGCCCGTCGGCGGCTCGCTGTACATGTACGCCGCCTTCGACGGGGGCGGCAACGCCCTGCTCGGCGGCGACATCGCCTACGAGACGTTCTTCCAGTGGCTGTCGCTGGGTCCGTACGCCGTCAACTACCACATGGGCCTGGACGGCATCTCGCTGCCGCTGGTGGTGCTGTCGACGGTACTGACGATGCTGGCGATCCTGAGCGCGTGGACACCCGTCGACACCCGTCAGAGCCAGTTTTACGCGCTGATGTTGTTCATGGAGGCGTCGCTGATCGGCGTCTTCGCGGCGCTGGATTTCCTGCTGTGGTTCGTCTTCTGGGAGGCCGTCCTCGTGCCGATGTACTTCCTCATCGGCGTCTGGGGCGGCCCGCGCCGGAAGTACGCCGCCATCAAGTTCTTCGTCTACACCAACATCGCCTCGCTGGTGATGTTCATCGGCTTCTTCGGGCTGGTGTTCGGCCTCGGAGAGTCGATCTCCTCGACGGGACTGCCAGAGATCGCCCAGGCGCTGCGGGCGGGCCAGTTGGGCGCGCTCGGCCCCGTCGGCCCGGAGGCGCTGGCGCTGGCGTCGTTTCTGGCGATGTTCGTCGGCTTCGCGGTGAAGGTGCCGGTCGTCCCGTTCCACACGTGGCTGCCGGACGCCCACGTCGAGGCGCCGACGCCGGCGTCGGTGATGTTGGCCGGCGTCCTGCTGAAGATGGGGACCTACGCCCTGCTGCGGTACAACTTCACGATGCTGCCGGAGCAGGCGGCGACGCTCGCGGTCCCCATCGCCGTCGTCGCCGTCATCTCCATCATCTACGGCGCACTGCTGGCGCTGGCACAGTCGGACCTCAAGCGGGTCGTCGCCTACTCGTCGGTGTCGTCGATGGGCTACGTCATCCTGGGGCTGATCGCCTACACCGAGTTCGGGATCGGCGGGGCGACGTTCCAGATGATCGCCCACGGGCTCATCTCCGGGCTGTTGTTCATGACCGTCGGCGTCATCTACAACACCAGTCACACGCGGATGATCGGCGACATGTCCGGGATGGCCGACCGGATGCCGGTGACGGCGGGCGTGTTCGTCGCCGGCGCCTTCGCCTACATGGGGCTGCCGCTGATGGCCGGCTTCGCCGCGGAGCTGTTCATCTTCCTCGGCGCGTTCAGCTCGACGGTGCTGCCGGCGGCGCCGCTGTTCACCGCCGTGGCGATGTTCGGCATCGTCATCGTGGCCGGCTACCTGCTGTGGGCGATGCAGCGGTCGCTGTTCGGGCCGTTCGAGCTGGAGCCCGATTACGAGGTCGGCCGGGCGCCGCTGCACGACGTGGCGCCGATCGTGACGCTGGTCGTGCTCATCGTCCTGCTGGGGTCCGTCCCCGAGGTGTTCTGGGGGATGATATCCGACGCGACGGTCGACCTCGTCGCCACGGGGGGTGAGCTGCGGTGAGCGACCACTGGCTGCTGCTGTCGCCGGCCGGCGCCTTCGTCGTCGCCGCGATGGCGCTGTTCGTCATCGACGCCGCCGACCCCGAGGGGACGAACGGAGCGCTGCTGTCGGCCGTCGCCTCCGCCGGCGGGCTCGTCGCCGCCGCCGCCTCCGGAATCCTGCTGCTGTCCGGCGCCGCGACTCTGGGCGTCGAGCTGTTCGACGGCCAGCTCGTCGTCGACGGGATGAGCCTCATCTTCACGTTCATCTTCGGCAGCGTCACCGCCCTGGTGTCGCTGGCGTCGCTGGACTACGTCCGGGAGCTGCCGCACAAGGCCAAGTACTGTCGAGTCTGCCCTCCTACGCGCTGGTGTCGTATCTGAAGACGAACCGCGGCTCCGTCGAGGCCGGCCTGAAGTACTTCCTGGTCGGCGCGCTGTCCTCCAGCATCCTCGTTTACGGGATCTCGCTGGTGTACGCCGCCACGGGGAGCCTGCTGTTCGCCGACGTCGCCGCCGGCGTCGGCCGGGCGGCCGCCGACTACCCGGGCGTCCTCGGAATCGGCGTGTTGATGATCATCGGTGGCTTCGCGTTCAAGACCGCCGCCGCGCCGTTTCACTTCTGGGCGCCGGACGCCTACGAGGGGTCGCCGGCGCCGGTGTCGGCGTTTCTCTCCTCGGCGTCGAAGGCCGCCGGCTTCGTCGTCGCCTTCCGGGTGTTCACCGTCGCCTTCCCCATCGGCGAGATCGCCGGCGAGACCTACGCCGTCGACTGGGTGCTGGCCTTCACGATTCTCGCGGTCGTGACGATGACCGTCGGCAACTTCGCGGCGGCGACCCAGGAGAACGTCAAGCGGATGTTGGCGTACTCCTCGGTCGGTCACGCGGGCTACGCCCTCATCGGGCTGGCGGCGCTGACCGGCGTCGGCAGCGGCGCGACGGCGCTGGGCGCCAGCATGCTCCACCTGCTGGTTTACGGCTTCATGAACACCGGCGCCTTTCTGTTCGTCGCGCTGGCCGAACACTGGGAGCTCGGTCGCACCTTCGAGGACTACAACGGCCTCGCAAGGGAGGCGCCGTTGGCCTGCGTCGCGATGACCGTGTTCATGTTCTCGCTGGCCGGGCTACCGGTCGGCGGGGGCTTTCTCTCGAAGTACTTCCTCGTCGTCGGGGCCGTCGGTGCCGGCGTCTGGTGGCTCGGGGCGGTGCTGGCGGTCAACAGCGCGTTGAGTCTCTTCTACTACAGCCGGGTCGTCCGGGCGATGTGGATCGAAGAGCCCGACGAATCCCGCGACATCGAGAGCTACCCGTCGGCGCTGTACGCCGCCGTCGTCGGGGCGGCGGTCGTGACGGTGCTGCTGCTGCCCGGGCTGGCCGTGTTCGACGTCGCGGCCTTCGACGCCGCCGCCGCGCTGGTGTAGCGACGGTCCAGCACCCTTTAGACGACGCCGCTCCTGTTTCGAGCATGGACCGGCTGGTGCTCGGCGCCGGGGCGGTCGGCTCGTCGCTGTTCGGGCGGCTGCGCGAGCGGGGCGACCCGGTCGTCCTGCTCGAAAACGACCAGCAGGTCGCGTCGCTCCGCGAGGAGGGCATCGACGCCCGCCACGTCGACCCGACGGAACCGGCGGCCGTCCGGACTGTCGCCGGCCAGGTCGACTCCGTCGTCGTGCTCCCGGCGGCCCCCGGCGACGGGCGGGCGCTGGCCGAGACCGCCCGCGAGGCCTACCCCGAGGCGTTCGTTCTCGCGTGTCTCGGCGCCGGCGCCACCGCCGCCGACCGCCGCGTCGTCGCCACCTACGCCGACCGGGTGGTGGACACGACGGAGGAGACGGCCTCGCGGGTCGTCGGGCTGGCCGGCGGGTCGCCCGCCGGCACCCGGACCCGGCAGCTCCAGCGGGCGCTCCGCGGCGTCGACGGCACACTCGGCGTCTTCACCCACGACGACCCCGACCCCGACGCCATCGCGTCGGCGGTCTGTCTCCGGCGGCTCGCCGAGCGGGTCGGCACCGACGCCGAGGTCTGCTACTACGGCGACATCGACCACCAGGAGAACCGCGCGCTGGTCAACCTTCTGGGGTACGACCTCCGGAACCTCGATTCCGAAGAGACGGCCGAGGAGTTCGGCGGCGTCGCCCTTGTCGACCACTCCCGGCCCGGCATCAACAGCGGGCTGCCGCCGGAGACGCCGGCCGACGTCGTCGTCGACCACCACCCGCCGCGGGCGCCGGTCGAGGCGTCGTTTCTCGACCTCCGCAGCGGCGTCGGCTCGACGTCGACGCTACTTGCCGGCTATCTCCGCGATCTCGACGTCGAGCCGGCGACCGACCTCGCGACGGGGCTGCTGTACGGGCTCCGGACCGACACCAGGGAGTTCAGCCGCGAGGTGTCGTCGGTGGACCTGGAGGCGGCGGCGATGCTGGTCGAGCACGCCGACGGGCGGACGCTCGAGAAAATCGAGTCACCGAGCGTCACCGGAGAGACGCTCGACACCGTCGCGACGGCCGTCCGGAACCGCCGCGTCGACGGCGACGTGGTGACGACCTGCATCGGCGAGGTGTCCGACCGGGACGCCCTGGCGCAGGCGGCCGACCGCCTGCTCGAACTGGAAGACGTCCTGACGACGCTCGTGTTCGGTTACACCGACGAGACGGTGTTCGCCTCCGCCCGCTCGCGGGACAGGCGCCTCGACATCGGGGCGGTGCTGCGGGAGTCGTTCGGGCAGATCGGCAGCGCCGGCGGCCACGCCGACATGGCCGGCGCGCAGATCCCGCTCGGAATGCTGGTCGCCGACGAGGAGCCCGACCCCGGCGGGGTCATCGAGGACGTCGTCGTCGGACGGTTCCTCGGGGCGCTACGGGTGACGGCCGACCGTGCCGTCGGCCGGTACGGCTCCGACCCGGACGACGACGACCGGTGAGCGACGGCCGGTGAGCTTTTTCCGGCGGCGGCCCGTCGCTTCCGACGATGATGGAGGACCCCGACCGGACGATCTACGACGACAAGCCGCGGGTGAACGACTACATGACCCGGGACGTCGCGACGGCCGACCCCGACGACACCGTCGCCGCCGTCGCCGAGCGCATCGCCGACAGCGACGCCCACAGCGGCTTCCCGGTGTGCGACGGTCGTCGGGTCGAGGGGTTCATCAGCGCCCGCGATCTGCTGTTGGCCGACGACGGGGCGCCCATCTTCACCGTGATGACCCACGACATCATCGTCGCGCACCCGGAGATGCAGATCACCGACGCCGCCCGCGTCATCCTGCGGTCGGGCATCCAGCGGCTCCCGGTCGTCGACGACGCCGGCAACCTGGTCGGCATCATCTCCAACGCCGACGTCATCCGCTCGCAGATCGAGCGGGCGACCCCCGAGAAGGTAGGCAAGCTGAAACGCACCCTCGAGCGCATCCACGGCGTCGACGCCGCCGAGGAGCGCCGCACCGTCGAGCTGGCGGCGCTGACGCCCACCCAGACGAAGGTGTACACCGACGAGCTGGAGGGCCGCCGCTACGAGCTGGAACACGGCCTCGCGGAGCCGCTGGTCGTCATCGACAACGCCGGCGACCTCCTGCTGGCCGACGGCCATCACCGCGTGAAGGCCGCCGACCGTCTCGACACCGAGGAGATGGACGCCTACGTCGTCTCCCTCGAGTCCCGCGTCGAGTTGGGGATGGCCGAGACCGCCCGCCAGGCCGACCTCGAGTCCATCGACGGCATCGAGGAGGTCGACTACGCTCACCACCCGCTGGTAGAGACGACCCAGCGGCTCCAGAACCGGGAGTAAGTCGGCGGCGACGGAACTTTCTCACCCGGTTCCGACCGCGAAGTGCTCGACCGGAGCGGGCGAGCACGCGGTAACGGAGTACTGAGCACTGAGCATATCCGACCCGTAACGGAAGTGGTCTGCCGAGCATAGAGAGTACAGCAGGCGTGGAGTAGTACGCCCGTACCGGCGACCGGACGGGCGGCGAACGCGAGGTCATCGGTGGCTACGGTGCCCGCGAAGGGAACGGACCCGCCGAAGGTGCCGACGGGGGGCCGCTCGATCTCGAGAACACGCGTCGTGGCGACCCTGCCGACAGTGAATTCCGGCGACGGCCCCGTAGAGCGATAATGACGGTGACGACACCAGAACCAAGTTCCCCACCCTTCATCGTAGTCGCCCGGCGGCGATGTCGCCGATCGTATCGTCCTGCGGGCCGATCCTTCCCGTTCGGCATTGACGGGAATCCCGGCTTTCGAGACGGGAACATTTCCACTCGAAGTCCCTCTCGACGTCCCGTGGTACGGTGTTTCACCCGGGGTCGTTCGTGTTCGAATCTTCCATCGCTCGCGTGTATCGGTAGTAGAGCGAGCGCATCGTCCCGTCGGCGTCGCGGCCCATCAGGACGGTGACGTCTTTTTCCCCGAGAAGGGTCTCCTGTACCGGCTTGAACACCAGATCGCGCAGCCCGAACTTCCGCTCCGGCGACCCGATCGACGTGAAGTCGTGATTCCGGGCTTCTTCGATGATGACGTCGGTCGGCTCGGCGGCTTCACGGAGTTCGGTCTCCGAGCGCACCTCGGGCCCGAGGACGTACTCCGCGAACGTCAGCAGGTCCCTCGCATCGCTCCGCTCTTTCCCGGACGCGTCCGGCGAAACGACGTGTAGCACCGCGACCGACGCATCGAACGCGCGAGCGACGGCCCGAGCCGCCTCCGACGCGAGTGCGGCGTGCGGCCCCGTCCCGATCGGAAGGAGTATCGATTCGATCGTTTCCGCGTCCGACTCGGTCAGCGGAGCGACGGTATGGTCGTCGACGTCCGGGACGTACAGCGCGTGCGCCCCCTCTCGCAACCCGACGTTCTCCACGAACACGTCGCACTCGGCCTCGTCGATCACCGTATCGATCGTACTTCTGCCCGGCAACCAGCTCTCCTCGAACCCGGCTCCTCGAAGGAAAACGACGGCCGTCTCGCTGCCACCGCCGAGAGCCGCGAGGATTCCCCGCGTCGTGTCGGTCACAACCCGCACCGACGCTCGCACCGGTACGTCACGGTCGATGTTCCCGACGACGTCCACCACCTGCGCCAGCTGCGTTCGTCGCTCGGTGACGATGTCGGGAACTGACCGCTCCTTTTCGTCTCCGTCACCGGACTGTACGTACTCTCGCACCTGTCCGATCGTGGTCTCGTCAGCAACCTCCGCGATTCCCAACAGAACCACGTGTCCGTCGCCGTCGTCGGCCAGCGCCATCGCCGTCTGAAGGAATCGACGAGCGTTGATCCCGGTATCGCCGTCGAACAGGTCGCTGACGACCGGCACGACGACGGTGTAATCCGGGTGATGGATGACCTCCCCGTCGTACCCGTACGAGTCCGCCTCGGGGTCGGAAGACGGCTCCGAGACGGCGATCGGAACGGTAGTTCCCTTGCCGTTCGACATGATCAGTCCTTCGTGAACGCATCCGTTATACGGTCGCTGGCCCCGCCCTTTGCGAATATCGTCGCCGTGTCACCCGTTCGAATCTCGGACTCCCCGCGCGGGACGTACAGTTCGTCGTCACGGACGATCGCCACGATCACCGTCTCTTCCGGAAGGAGCCCCTCGGCGTCGGCGTCGATCAGGCTGAGTCCGGCGATCGGAGCCCCCTCGTCCACCGTCAGCTCGAAGATTTCCCCCCCGACACCGACCTGCATGGACTCCTGAATCGCCGGTCGCTGCACGGCTCGGTAGAGGTACTGCCCGTTGAGTTCGTGTGGACTCTCGACGACGTTCACACCGAGGTCCCCGAACAGCTCCATGTGTTGCGGTTCGTTTATCGAACTCACGAGCGTCTCGATGCCGTACTGTTTTCCGAGCATCTGGATCATGAGGTTTATCGAGTCGTTTTCCGTCGTGGAGATCAACGCATCGGCCTCCTGAACACCCGCTTCGAGCATGATCTCCTTGGACGCTGCGTCCGCGTTGATGACCATACAGTCGTAGTTCATACTCGCCTCCTCGGCGAGTTCCTGATCCCGTTCGACGGCGACGACCTCGTGGTCGTCCTGGGTTGCGAGTTCGATTACTTTGCTTCCGGTGCGGCCTGCGCCGACGACGACGATGTACATTGTGTTTGTAGGGTGTCTGGCGGTCGGTAGACGGTACTGTCGAGCGAACCCGAACGGGGAGGCGGTCCGGGAACGTCGAGCACGGGCGTGCTGGAGGCGGTCGAATCGTGCATACGGGTCACCGCCGGAAAACCGTGTTTATCAGCACCAACACGGGAATGATTTCGAGTCGTCCCACCCACATTTGGAAGATGAACAGGACCTCCGCGAGCATCGGCATGTTCGGACCGGTGATGCCCGAAGAGAGACCGACGGTCCCTTGAGCGGTTGCCACCTCGAAGATGGCGTCCGCGAGCGTGAAATCCGACGGCAA
>PXRZ01000034.1:11999-12921 GCA_003022945.1 Halobacteriales archaeon QS_8_69_73
GCGTGCTCCGGGAGGAACAGGCGAGTCACCTCCCAGCTGATTCCACGGGCGATGATGTAGCCCCGGATGATCTTGATCCCGCCGACCGTCGCGCCGGCGGCCCCGCCGAGGAGCATCGCGCCGAAGACGATGAACATGACGGCGCCGTCGGTCCAGTCGCCGATCGCCGACGTCTGCCAGCCGGTCGTGGTCTGGGCGCTGATGAACTGGAACAGCCCGTCGCGGAACGCCTGACTCGTCGCCACCCGCCCGAGATACCCTATCGGATCACCGTTGTACGGGACCCCGACCCACCGCGCGAGAAACGCCGTCAGGCCCACCACGCCGACGACGAACAACCCGAACAGGACTCTGACCTGCGGATCGTTCGTGAACTCGCGGATATCACGCTCGGAGAGTATCCCGTAGTAGACCGGAATCGAGATCGCCCCGGTGATCATCGCCGGGATGTAGACGACTTCCATCGCGTAGGAGTCGTAGCCGGCGATGGAATCGTCGAGCGTACTGAATCCACCGGTCGACTGTCCGGTCATCGCGTGGTTGATCGCGTCGAACAGCGTGCTCTCGATGCCGTATCCGGGTTGAACGAGGAACATCGCGGCCGCGAGATACACGGCAACCAAGGCGGTGATGCCGACGTATACCCTCCAGATCGCACGGGCGGTTCCCGCGATACTCGGCCGCAACTGCTCGCTTCGGGCCTCCGACTGGTACAGCGAGAGGCCCGCCGTGCCGCGGGGCTGTCGGAGAATCGCGAGCGAGAGGACGATCATCCCCGCTCCCCCGATCCACTGCATCTGGGAGCGGTACCAGAGGAATCCGCGTCCCACCGACGGCTCGTGGACGCTCATCGTCAGGCCGGTGGTCGTGTACCCGCTCATGCTCTCGAAGAGGGCATGTAGCGGGTTCCGGAAGTTGAGAA
>PXRZ01000035.1 GCA_003022945.1 Halobacteriales archaeon QS_8_69_73
GCGCCTTCGAGGGCGAGTCCCGGCCGTCGGAGCTCGCCGTCGGCCGCGACATGACCGTCGACGCCCGGGCCGGCTTCGTCGCGCCGGTGTACGACGACGACGCCGAGGCGTTCGTCTTTCAGCTCTTCGCCAACGGCGCCTTCGTCGACTACGCCGACTGGCGGCTCGCCATCCTCGCCGACGGGCAGCTCACCTCCGAGGGCGCCGTCCCCTTCGAGCGAATCGAAGGCGATGTCTACGGCGCCGGCGTCTCGCCGGGCCCCGTCGACCGGCTGTTCCTCGTCGACGCGACCGCCGAGGAACTCCAAGGCGGAACCGACGGCCTCTCGGGAATCGTCGTGCTCGTCGGGCGGCCGTCCACCCCGGAATCGGTGACGGTCCCGCAGGCACGGTTCGGCTTCGACTACGACGCCGATGCCGAGACGCTGACGGTCACCCACGAGGAAGGCGACACGGTGTCGGCGTCGGCACTGCTGGTCATCCGCGGCGGCGGCGTCGAGGAGCGGTGGCCGACGCCGGTCGCGGTCGGCGATCAGCGGACCGTGACCGTCCCCTCGGACGCGACGGTGCGGGTCATCTGGGCCGACGGCGGCCAGCAGCAGACCATCGACAAGTGGACCGGCCCGGACGGCTGACGATCGTCGATAGCTCGGTCTCCCTATCGAGTATAGCGATGGAACTGAGCTGGTGCGTGACGCGCATCGACCGCTCGGGTTCTCCCGACTTCCGTACACGTTCTTCGCGCCGTGCCGACTACAGGGCGCGAGTCTTTCCACCCTGGCTCGCTATTCACCGTCTGAGGTGTTCTGATGACGTGGAAGCCGTACCGGCTCGCTAAGTTTGAAGAACAGATAGACGCCATCGGGAGCAAACGTCGATCGACCAAGGTCGAACCAACTGATCGGAACGTCACCCTCACACGACGGTTGGGGCCGGTCTTGAGCTTCTTTGGGTTGCTCCTGTTGTGGATCGCTTACAGTTCATGAATCCTCTATCTCTTGGACAGCACTTCTGACAGGGGTCGGGTACGTCTTATGTCCGGAGTGAGGCCGCTCGACGGTGTCGGTCGGGTGTCTCGCGGTCGAAGTTGAGTAACGGAACGGAATCGTCTCATCGGTGACTGCTAATCGCCGGCGCCGGCGTTCCGTGCGGCCGCGGCGGTCCGAACGTCCGGCTCGATGTTGGCGTACTCGACGAGCCGCCGGCCGAGCGTGTCGACCCGCTCGGCGACGTCCTCGTCGTCGAGTTGGCGGTCCTGGAAGGCCCCGTCGGCGCGCGGAACCGCGACCTGGTGCGGCAGGACCCAGGCGTTCAGCGCCCGCGCGACCGAGCGGAGGTGGTCCAGCGTTGTCGTTGGAAAGGCGCCGCCGGCGACGCAGAGCAGCCCGACGGTCGTCTCCTCGAACTCGTCGAAGCCGCAGTAGTCGAGGGCGTTCTTCAGCGCCGAGGAGTACGAGCCGTGGTAGACGGGGCTGCCGAGCACGACGGCGTCGGCCGCTCGGAGCCGTTGGCAGAGCGCCGCCGCGTCGCCGGCCTTCCGGGCGTCGGCGTCGAAGACCGGCAGGTCGAACGCCCGGAGGTCCAGCAGGTCCGTCTCGACGTCTTGGTACCCCTCGGCGGCGGCCAGCGCCCGCCGGCAGGCGAGCCGCGTGTAGCTGTCGTCCCGGAGGCTCCCCGCGACCGCCGCCACGTGTACGTCGCTCATATCCGGAGTTCGGGGCCGAGCGTTAAACCTCCCGGGTCGGCGTCAGCGACGGAGTCGGACGACCGCCTCCCCGTCGCGAGGCTCGACCTCGACGAGGCCGTCGTCCTCGAGGTCGGCGACGAGCCCGCGGAGCCACTCGCGGCCGTACTCGCCTCCCTCCTCCGACGAGCCCTCTCCTCCGGCGAGGACGCCGTCCGGCACGTAATCGACGCGCACCCGGGGGCCGAGTTCGTCGAGCGCCAGCTCCTCGAACTCGGTCAGCGTCGAGACGACCCGTCCCCGCATCTGCCGGCGACTCCCCTCGAACTCCGGCTGGGTCGGCACGTCCGGCGCCGTGAAGTCGCCCGTCTCGTAGGCGTCGCACCACCGCCGCCATGGACAGCCGGCCTCGTCACAGCGCGGCGTCTTCCCACAGGCGACGCCGCCGAGCTCCATGATCGCGTTGTTCCAGCGCCGGGACTCGCCGTCGGGCATCAGCGCCGCGGCGACCGCCTCGAAGGCCTCGTCGTCGTCCGCGACGTCGAAGGCGCGGTACAGCACGCGCTCGACGTTGGTGTCGACGACCGCGTCACCGTTATTGAACGCGAAGGAGGCGACGGCGTTGGCGGTGTACGGCCCGACGCCCATCAGCTCCTGCAGACCGCCGGGCGAGCGGGGAAACTCGCCGTCCATCCCGTCGACCACCTCGCCGGCGGCCTCGTGGAGGTACTTCGCGCGGTTGTTGTAGCCCAGCGAGTGGTCGGTCCAGAAGGCGACCACCTCGGCCCGGTCAGCGGCCGCCAACTCTTCGACGGTCGGCCACTCCGCGAGGAACTCCTCGTAGGCGTCGACGACGCGGTCCAGCTGGGTTTGTTGGCTCATCACCTCCGAGACGAGAATTGCGTAGGGGTCGGTCGTCTCCCGCCACGGGAACGCGCGGTGGTCGGCCTCGTACCACTCCAGTAGCGCCGTCCTGACGGCCCCGACCTCGACGTCGGCAGCGATGTCGACCGCGTCGGTCATCGGGCTGCCGTTCCGGCGGGCCGCGCTTGTGTGTGACGGTTCCGGCGGTCGGAGCGAAACCCACTTCGCCGCCCGGACCCGACCGTAGGTATGGGACTGGACGAACTCACGGCGGACGTCGAGGCCGCCTACGGCGACCTCGGCGAGGAGGTTTCGGTCGAGCTGGACGCGGAGACGCGGAACGAGCTGGCGATGCTGACGGCCGCCTACGGACCGGAGTCGACGGACGAGCTCCTCCGACGGGCCGTCCACGCGCTGTTCCGGTCAGCCGTCGACACCGGCGACCTCGATTTCAATCTCCGGAGCGACTACGACATCGTCTACGACGAGTACCTCTCCGGGATGACCTACGACGAGATGGCCGGCGGCAACGACTTCCCCCAGCCCGACCAGAACGACGACCGTCGCTACCAGTTCTGAGCGGCGGGCCGGGTCGTCTGACGCTCGCAGAGCTGTCGTCCGTCATACCGGAAGAGCGAAGCTCTTCCGTAGATCGCGGATCTCCGATCCGCTCACTCCCGGAAGTCGGTGATCGCCGGAGACAGCGAGGCCGAACGAGCGCAGTGAGGGAGGCCTCGTGAAGAAGCGAGCGGGAGGAGCGACATGGGGAGCGACGACACGGGAGCGCAGCGAGGCCGAACGAGCGCAGTGAGGGAGGCCTCGAGACGGAGCGGTGTCCTCGCGAGTGAAGCGAGGGCTCGGCAGAGCGACGCTCTGCCGGTGACCGCCGGGAGCCGCGGAGCGTCGTTCGGAAGACCGCCGGTCGTCCGTGATCACGAAACTCTTCATTTTCGGACGACGGCGAGACCGAGCGAGTGCAGCGAGGGAGGTCTCGGAACGAAGCGAGCGGGAGGAGCGATGCACGGAGCGACGACACGCGAGCACAGCGAGCAGTATCGCGGCGCGACCTGCGAGGCCGACCGGAGGGGGGCCTCGGTTGAGCCGAGCGGTGGGAACCGCGAGGCAGGGAGCGCCTCGACGCGAACGGGGTCCTCGCGAGTGAAACGAGCGAGGGCTCGGCAGAGCTCTGCTCTGCCGGTGAGCGAAGCGACCCGTGAGCATTCACCGTCGAGCGCGGGGGATTTTCATGCCGGTCACGGTCGACGACGGCCCGAGGTTCGTATCCGAACAGTTCCTCACGCCGCCGCCAGCAGCGCGGTGATGCCGCCGGCCGCCGCCAGCAGCGCGGCGCTCGTCGCGGCGACGCCGCGGGCGAAGGTCCGATCGGCGGCGAACGCACAGAGCCCGACCTTGACGGCGATGCTGGCGGCCGTCGCCAGCAGCACTGCCACCGTTGCCTCTACGCCCGTGACGCTGCCGTTGCCGTAGAGGACGACCGCGGAGGCGGTGGCGCCGGCGCTGGAGACCAGCCCCGCCAGCAGCGCCGCGAGGTAGAGCCCACCGGTGCCGAACCGGGCCTCCGCGAGCCCGCCGGCCAGCAGGACGGCCAGAAAGAGCCCGCCGGCGCCCAGGGCGTACCGCAGCGCGAACGGGCTGTCGAGGTCGACGTCCATCGACGCCGACCGGTCGGCGGCGACCGCCGCGACCGCGACTCCGCCGACGACGACGACGCCCAGCGGAAGGACCGGCTCGAGGAGGACGCCCGCGCCGACGGTGAAGCCGACGGCGATGACGAGGTTCCGAAGCGCCATCGAGGCGTTCGCCAGCGCCACGGCGGCGACACCGTAGCCGGCGGCGCCGCCGCGGTCGACGTGGTCGAGCGTCGCGCCGACGACCGCCGTCGAGGAGGCCAGCCCGCCGAAAAAGCCCGTCACCGCGACCCCGCGGCCCCCGTACAGCCGGACGAGCGCGTAGTTGACGATGCCGATGCCGGCGACGAAGACGACCATCAGCCAGACGACCCGCGGCCGGAACGTCACCGACATGCCGGCGACGCCGACGCTCCGCTCGGCGGCCGGAAGCAGCGGGTAGACGACGAACGCGAGGATGGCGAACTCGCTGCCGGCCCGGACCTCCTCGCGGGAGAGGGCGTCGGCGACGTCGTGGAGCTCCGTCCGCAGCACCAACAGCAGCGAGGAGACGACCGCGACCGTCACCCCCTCGAGGATGAGCCCCGAGGCGACCAGCACGCCGACGCCGTAGGCGACCAGCAGCGTCGTCGAGGTGGTCAGCGACAGCCCCTCGGTCTGTTCGAGCAGTCCCTGGACGCCGAGGACGGCGGCAACGACGACGACGAAGGCGCCGCCGACGACCAGCAGCAGCGGCCGCTCGAGAACGGTGAACACCGCTGCCGCCAGGCTCACCAGCGCGAACGTCCGGATGCCGGCCCGCTTGTCGGACCACTCCCGCTCGAGACCGAGGAACAGCCCGAGCGTCGCCGCGAGTACCAGCACGACGACCGTGTCGTCGATGAACGCCGTTTCGGCCGCGCCCATCCACGATACTTCGTACCGCGCCTGTTAAGCCCGTCGGCGGACGTGCCGGCGGCGACGGTTACTCCTCCCGGAGCCGCCGGCCGTCACGCGGACAGTAATCGAACTCCGGGTCGCGGGCACGGAAGTCGCACGACGGACACCGCTTGACCGGGCGCTTCTCGTGCGTCCTGGCCTCGTCTCGGGGCGACGAGGAGAACAGAAACGGCACGAACGGAACGACGAGGAACAGCAACAGCGACCCGGTGTACACGTAGACGGCGACGCTGACCGCGAGGCTGACGAGGAGCCCCGCCAGAGCGGTGAGGGTTCGGGAGCCGACCATTACACGATCGTAGGCGCCGGCGACGGTTCGGCGTTTCGGCCCCGGTCTCTCCGGCCTCGGGCCGGTGGACCGGCGTCGGGTCGGGCGAGCCGGAAACGGGAGTTACTCGCCCTCGAACTCGGGCTCGCGGTCGCCCATGAACGCCGTGATGCCTTCCATCAGGTCGTCGGTGTTGATGAGGTGGCCGAACGCCTGTGCCTCCAGCTCGAGGCCGGCCTCGACGTCCTCGTAGCCACGGAGCATCGCGCGCTTGGTGAGCTTCTGGGAGACCGGCGGGCCGGCCGCCAGGTCGGCGGCGAACTCGTGGACCCGCTCGTCGAACTCCTCGGTGGGGACGACCTCATTGACGACGTCGTAGTCGTACATCGTCTCGGGGTCGTACCGGTCGGCGGTGAAGACGATCTCCTTGGCGCGGCCGAAGCCGGCGATGCGGGTCAGCCGCGCCGCCGCCCAGCGCGAAGCCGTCGATACCGGCGACGACGGGCATGCCCAGCTTCTCGAGCCGACCGAAGACCCGCTGGCCGTGTCTGGACAGCTCGATGGCCTCCAGCGGCTCGGCGCTGGACGCCATCGACGTGACGTCGGCGCCGGCGGAGAAGGCCCGGTCGCCCGTGCCCGTGACGAGCACCGACCGGATTTCGTCGTCGGTCTCCAGCAGGTCTAGCGCCTCGTCGAACTCGTCGAGCAGGTCCGGGGTGATGGTGTTCATCCGGGCCTCCCGGTCCAGGACGATCTGGCCGACCATGTCGCCCGGACGCCGGATCTCGATGTTCGTGAACTCGACGCCGTCGTCGTCGTCGCCGCCGTGGAAGCCGCCGGCCGCGGCGGCCTCGCGCAGCCCCTCCGAGACCTCGAACCGCGGGTGGCCGGTCTCCTCGCCGAGTTCCTCCAGCGTCTCGACGAGCGCCTCCAGTCCGACCTCGTCGGCGATCTTCGCCGGGCCGTCCGGGAAGCCGGCGCCGAGCATCACCGCCTCGTCGATGTCGGCCGGCGTCGAGACGTCCTCGGCGACGAGGGTGCCGACCTCGTTGGCCATGACGGCCACGAGCCGGTGTTCGATCTCGTCGGTGCCGGCGTCGGTCGGGATGTCCGGTCCGTCACCGTCGTAGTCGTAGAACCCCTCGCCGGTCTTCTTGCCGTACCGCTCGTCCTCGACGACCTCCTCGAGGTACGGCGCCGGCTCGTAAGCCTCGCCCAGCACCTCGTGCATGTACTCGAGGACGTGGTAGGTGACGTCGTTGCCGACCTGGTCGCCCAGCTCGAAGGCGCCCATCGGCAGCCCCATGTCGAACTTCGTCGCGGAGTCGATCTCCCTCATCGTCGCCGACTTGTCGGAAACCATCCAGCAGGCCTCGTTCATCAGCGGCACCAGAATCCGGTTGACGATGAAGCCCGGCGAGTCCTTGTGGACCCGGACGGGCGTCCTGTCGAACGCCTCGGCCAGCTCCTCGGCGACCTCGAGGGTTTCCTTGGCGGTGTGACCCCCGGAGATGACCTCCACGAGCTGCATCCGGACCGGCGGGTTGAAGAAGTGCATCCCGCAGAACCGCTCGGGCCGTTCAGTCACCTCCGACAGCTCCGTGATCGACAGCGAGGAGGTGTTCGTCGCGATGATGGCCTCCTCGGGGAGGTGCTCCTCGACGTCGGCGAACACCTCTTTTTTGATCTCCATCTTCTCCGGGACGGCCTCGATGACGACGTCGGCGTCGCCGACCGCGGCCTCGACGTCGACGTACGGCGTCACCCGCGCCAGGGCGTCGTCGGCGGCGTCGTCGGTGATGCGTTCCTTCTCGGCGAGCTTCTCCAGCGACCACTCGATGTCGTCGTAGCCGCTCTGGACGAACTCCTCTTTGACGTCCCGCAGGTTGACCTCGAACCCCGAGAGCGCGGCGACTTCCGCGATGCCGTGGCCCATGCTGCCGGCGCCGAGCACCGCGACGGTCTCGATGTCGTCGAACTCCATCATAACAGCCTGACGGTTTCGCCGCATTCGTTTCAACGTTTCTGTCCGAAGCGTTTCCGGTCGGAGCCGCCCGGCCACTACCATGACGGCCGCAGCCGTCCGGCCCGCACTAATACGGCCGGTAGTTGCCGTGAGAACTGTTTTGTATCCGCACACCTCTCCTCAATCATGGAGTTCGGGCTCACCGAGGAGCAGGAGCGGATGTGCGAGGAGGTTCGCCGGTTCGCCGACAACGAGATCCGGCCCCACGCCTCGGAGTACGACCGCGAGGAGAAGTTCCCCCACGACGTCGTCGAGGAGGCCGCCGAGATGGGGCTGTGCGGCGCCACCATCCCGGTCGAGTACGGCGGTGCCGGCTACGACGCCGTCGACTCGGTGCTCATCGCCGAGGAACTGTTCGCCGCCGACCCCGGTATCGGGCTGTCCATCCTCGCCGCCAGCTTCGGCACCGAGGCCATCCTCGAGTACGGCACCGAAGAGCAGAAGGAGCGATTCATCGAACCCGTCGCCCGCGGGGAAGCTATCTCCGGCGCGGCCATCTCGGAGCCGGACACCGGCTCGGACGTCTCCTCGGTGTCGACGAGCGCCGAGAAAGACGGCGACGAATGGGTGATCGACGGCCACAAAAAAATCACCGGCAAAATGGGCATTCGAGCCTCGGACACCGCCGAACTAATTCTCGATGAGGTGCGGGTGCCCGAGGAGAACCTCGTCGGCTCCCGCGGCGCCGGCTTCCTCCAGCAGATGCAGTTCTTCGACGCCACCAGAACCGGCGTCGCGGCACAGGGCGTCGGGATCGCGAAGGGTGCCGCCGAGCGCGCGTTGGAGTACGCCGAACAGCGCGAGCAGTTCGGCCGCCCCATCGGCGACTTCCAGGCCATCCAGCACAAACTCGCCGACATGCACACCGAAACCGAAGCCGCACGGCAACTGACGCTGAAGTCGGCCTGGGCGGTCGACTCCGGCGGCTCGCCGAACACCAAGCTCGCGTCGATGGCCAAGGAGTTCGCCTCCCGCGTGGCGGTCGACGCGGCCAACGAGTGCGTCCAGATTCACGGCGGCTCGGGCTTCGTCGACGACTTCGACGCCGAACGGCTCTACCGCGACGCCAAGATCACCCAGATCTACGAAGGCACCACCGAAATCCAGAAGATGATCATCGCCCGCGAACTCCAAGGCAAGGGCTTCTAAACACCCACTTTTTACTCACTCGGGCTTCCTTTCTCGCTTCGCTCGCTGCGGAGAGCCACCCGTTCGTGAAAACTTGGAAAAAGCCGCAGCCGGGCGCTCACTCCGTTCGCGCCCGGCGCCGTTCGAGAGAGCAAAGCTCTCTCGTGATGTTGCCAGAACGCTTTGCGTTCTGGCTGCAAGCGGGAAATCTTCGATTTCCTGCAATGACGAGAGACGCCGATGGCGTCTCTCGAACCAAACCGCTCGGCGCGCGGCGCGCGCCTCGCGGATGCTTGGACCTGACACTCCGATCCGCTCACCGTCTTGATGCCCCGTTTGTTATCTCGGTGCATCGTCGCGCCCGCTCTCGCTCGCCGCCGGCCGGGTCGTAACTTATTGGGACGGCCGCGGCGAACCGTCTTGTATGACCACGTTCGAGGCCGGCGACATCACGCTCCACAAGATCCGCGACTACGTCTGGGAGATGCCGCCCGAGGACGGAATGGGCGCCCCGGCGCGCGTCTTCGCCAGCGAGGCGCTACTGGAGGAAATCGCCGACGACAAGAGCCTCCAGCAGCTGCGCAACACGACGCATCTCCCCGGCGTCGAAGAGTACGCCGTCTGCATGCCGGACGGCCACCAGGGGTACGGCTTCCCGGTCGGCGGGGTAGCCGGCATCGACGCCGAGGACGGCTGTATTTCGCCCGGAGCAGTGGGCTACGACATTAACTGCCTCACCGGCGACTCCGATGTCCGGCTCTCGTTCGGCCGCCGGCTCCCGATTGCCGACCTCTGCGGGCGGTTCGAGGACGAGCAGGCGGTCGTGGCCGGCGACGAGCTGACTGACTCGAAGGTCAGGCTATTTACTGAGTCCGACGACGAGCAGGTGTTCGAGATCGAAACGGCCACCGGTCGTACGCTCCGGGCGACGGGGGACCACCCGCTCGGAACGCCGGAGGGGATGGTCGAAATCGACGACCTCGAGGCCGGCGACGACGTCCTCGTCCATCCGTTCGAGGGTATCGAACACGAGGACCCCGAGGAGTTCACCGTTCTCACGGAGTCGGACTTCGCGGACGAGGACCCGCAACTCGTCGCGTTCCTGAAGCGCAACGACCTCCTGCCGCTGCGCTCGACGGACGACGCGTTCTGTCGCCCCGACCCGACGGACCTCGAGGCCATCCGCGAGGACGTCTCGGCGCTCGGCTTCACGCCGTCGAGAATCTACTCCCGCGAGCGGGACCACGAGATAGACGGCACCGAGCACGGCGTGAAGGTCGGTGCACACGGTTTCAAGCAGCTACTCCTCCGTCTCGGGGTGCCCGACGGCTCGAAAGTCGAGTCCGATTTCACCTTACCGGAGTGGTTCGACCGGCTGGCCGACTGGCAGCGCGCGCTCTACCTGTCGGCGTTCTTCGGGGCCGAGATGAGCGCGCCGTCGGCGGTGTCGAACACGAACTTCTACGCCCCGACGGTCTCGCAGACCCGGCGTAGCGACGTCGCCGACGCCGGCGAACGGTATCTCTCCGGTATCGCCGATGCGCTGGAGTCGCTCGGTGTCGAGACGAACGACCTCGAACGGTTCGACGCGGAGACGGAGGACACCGAACGGCTCCGGTTCGGCGTCAACACCGACCCGGGGAACCTCATCGAGTTCTTGCGCGCCGACGGCGGGGAATCGGTCACGGAGTTGAAGGAGAAATACGACGTCAACGGCCGATCCGTCGAACGGGGTGCCTGGAGCGGCCGCTCCGGTCGACCGCGGCCGCCGGCCGACTTCCCGTCGTTCGAGGCGTTCTGCGAGTCGACCGACGTGCGCGAGAACCTCACGGTACCCGTCGAAATGGAGTCGATCGACCCGGCCGGTCGTGAGCCGGTCTACGACATCGGCGTCGAACACGAGGCTCACAACTTCCTTGCCGACGGGTTCGTCGTCTCCAACTGCGGCGTCCGGATGGTCAGGACGAACCTCACCTACGACGACGTCCGGGGCCGCGAGGCGGAACTCGTCGACGCGCTGTTCGACGCCGTCCCGTCGGGGCTGGGCGGCGGCGGCATCGCCGACGGGAGTGGCGACTCCGTCGAGCGGGCGCTGGAGCGCGGCGTCGAGTGGTGTCTCGAGGAGGGCTACGCCGTCGAGTCGGACCTCGCCCACTGCGAGGACGAGGGCCGGCGGCCGGATGCCGACGCCTCGGCCGTCTCGAAGAAGGCCAGGGACCGCGGCCGCAACCAGATGGGGTCGCTCGGCTCCGGCAACCACTTCCTCGAGGTCCAGCGCGTCACCGACGTCTACGACGCGGCCGTCGGCGACGCCTACGGATATCGAGGAGACCCACGACGAACTGCTGTCGCGGTTGCCGGACAAGGAGCTGGCGGCGGCGCCGGCCGGCTCGCAACTGGCGGCGGACTACTACGGCGCGATGTGTGCGGCGATCAACTTCGCGTGGGTCAACCGCCAGCTCATCACCCACCGGACCCGGGAGGTGTTCGCCGACGTCTTCGGCGAGCCGTGGGAGGACCTGGGGATGGAACTGCTGTACGACGTCGCCCACAACATCGCCAAGAAGGAAATCCACGACGTCGACGGCGAGGAGCGGGAGCTGTTCGTCCACCGGAAGGGCGCGACGCGGGCGCTCCCGGCCGGCCACCCCGAGGTGCCGACGGCCTACCGCGACGTCGGCCAGCCGGTCATCATCCCGGGCAGTATGGGCGCCGGCTCGTACGTGCTCCGCGGCGGCGAGGCGTCGATGGACGTCTCCTTCGGGTCGACGGCCCACGGCGCCGGCCGGCTGATGAGCCGCACGCAGGCCAAAGACGAGTTCTGGGGCGGCGACGTCCGGGACGACCTGGCGGGCAACGAGGTGTACGTGAAGGCAAACAGCGGCGCCACCATCGCCGAGGAAGCCCCCGGTGTCTACAAAGATGTCGACGAGGTGGTCCGGGTCAGCGACGAACTCGGCATCGGCGACCGGGTGGCGCGGTGCTACCCCGTCTGCAACATTAAAGGATGACGGGCGTCGAGCTGCCGCTCGGCGACGGGGGCGTGGAGGTGACGCTGCCGGACTGCGACGTGACGGTCGCGGAGCCGCCCGGCGGCGAGGCCGTCGACGTCCGGGCGGCCGCCGAGCGCGCCGTCGCCGACCCGATCGGGCCGGCGCCGGCGGACGTCGTCGCCCCCGGCGACACCGTCGCGATCGTCGTCACCGATCTCACGCGGGCGACACCGGACGACGTGCTCGTCGACGTCCTGCTGTCGGAGCTGGAGCGGGCCGGCGTCGCCCGCGAACAGGTGACCGTCGTCGTCGGCCTCGGGCTCCACCGGTCGATGACCGACGACGAGCTGGCGGCGATGCTCGGCGACCACGCCGACCTGGCGGTCAACCACGATCCCGACGACGTCGTCGAGGTCGGCCGCGTCGACGGCGTCCCCGTCGAACTCGATCGGCGGGTCGCGGCCGCCGATCGTGTGCTCTCGACGGGGATGGTCGAGCCGCACCAGTACGCCGGCTTCTCCGGCGGCGGCAAGACCGTCGCGATCGGCGCCGGCGGCGAGCCGCTCATCCGGCACACCCACGGCCCGGAGATGCTGGCCCGCGACGGCGTCCGGCTCGGCCGCATCGACGACAACCCCTTCCGGGTGGCCGTCGACGAGGCCGGCGAGGCCTGCGGCCTGGAGTTCTGTCTGAACGTCACCCGCGGCCCGGCCGGGGTGCTCGACGTCGCGGCCGGCGCCCCGCGGCGGGTCGTCCGGGCGCTGGCCGACAGCGCCCGGGCGGCGCTGTCGGTCGACGTCGACGACGGCTACGACGCCGTCGTCGCCGGCGTCGGCGCGCCGAAGGACGCCAATCTCTACCAGGCGACGCGGGCGGCGACATACGTCGTTCTGGGCGCCCAGAACCCGCTCCGGCCGAACGGCCGCGTGGTCCTGCCGGCCGCGCTTTCGGAGGGCGCCGGCGAAGGGGCCGGCGAGCGACGGTTTTACGAGCGGCTCTCCGGCGCCGACGACGCCGACGCGCTGTACGAGCGGCTGCGGGACGGCTACGAGCCGGGCGCCCAGCGCGCCTTCGTCGTCGCGCGGGCGCTCCGGGCCCACGACATCTACGTGACGAACAGAGGACGTCGAGTCGGCCGGCGCGGGGGAATCGCGGGCGCCGAGCCGTTCAGTCGCCGGTGTCGACGGTGACGCCGTCGCCGTCGTCGTCGATCTCGGCCATCACGCGGTCGTGGAACTCCTGGAGGACGGCCGACTCGTCCTCCGCGAGGACGACGTCGCTGGCCATCAGCGTCGCCAGCCCGAAGGCCCGCGGCGTCGGCGAGTCGACCTCCTGAAGGTGGACGTCGATGTCGCCCGCTCGGACGCCGGCGACGAACGTCTCGACGGCCTCGACGTTCAGCTTGTCCTCGAGAATCTCCCGGTAGGTCTCCTCTAGCACCGCGAACGCCTCCTTGTCCCCGGCGAAGCCCAGCAGCATCTCGCTGGAGACCTGCTGCTGGCTGGCGGACTTCTCGCGGCCCTTGTATCGCTTGAGGATCATCAGCGCCCGCGTGGCGTTGATGCGGAAGTACCGCTTCAGGAGGTCGGTACCGTCGAGGGCGGCCCGCAGGTCGGCCCGCACCGTCGTCGGGTCGATGTCCGCGAGCAGCGCCTCGAAGTCGACCCGGCGGTTCATCGGCATCGACAGCGTGAAGCCGTGGTCGGCGACGGCGACCGTCACGTTCGTGTTGGCCTCCTGCGCACACCGGTAGGCTAGCAGCCGCGAGAGCCCATCGTTGAACCGTCGGCCGTAGTTGGCGTGGACGTAGTAGTTGCGCTGGTACTCGTCGTGGTCGAGTTCGACCTCGACGGCGAGCCGGCGGTCCGTCGAGACGCTGCGGGCGCCGCCGTACCGGGCCTGGGCGTCGAACATCCGGGTGACCGCCCGGACGGTGTTTTCGTCCATCGGGAACTCCCGGAGCCACCGCCGCACCGCCGAGGGGCCGCGCTCCAGGCGGTCGAGCAGCCGCCGCTGGAAGGCCAGTATCTCCCGGCCGAGGTCGTACGACAGCGGCAGCCGCTCGGAGAACCACGACGGCACCGTCGGGCGGGCGCTCGTCGGGTCGACGTACACCTTCGACCCCCGCCGGTAGCGGTACTCGTAGCGGCCGCCCCCGAGGACGAACACGTCGCCGCCGTCGAGGGTGTCGAGGTACTCCTCGTCGAGCTGGCCGACCCACTCATCGCTCGACCGGGTGTAGACGTCGCAGGTGAACGAGTCCGGGATGGTGCCGATGTTGGTCATGTAGATGACGCGGGCCATCCGGCCGCGCTTGCCGACCAGCGGCGTCCCCGGCTCGAAGTCGTCGTAGTGGTACTCCCCACCGGGGGGGTCGTTGCGGTCTCGCCACACCTTCGCGTAGACGTTCTTGTCCTCCATGCCGTCGTAGTCGGCCGTCAGGTACCGGAACAGCCGCCCGAGGTCGCCGTCGTCGTAGCTCCGGTAGGGGTAGGCGCTCCGCAGGATCTCCCGGATCTCCGCCTCGGGCCGCGGGCCGTTGATCGCCATGCCGTACACCTGCTGGGTGGCGACGTCGTCGGCGTTTTCGGGGACGAACACCCGGTCGACGAACCCCTCCTCGGCCTTCTTCAACATCACGGCACACTCGACCAGCTCGTCGCGGTCCAGCGCGACCACCCGGCCTTTCACCGTCTCGCCGAGCTGGTGGCCGGCCCGGCCGACCCGCTGCAGCAGCGCCGCCACGGACTTCGGGGAGCCAACCTGCACCACCAGGTCGATGTGCGGCATGTCGATGCCCAGCTCCAGCGACGTCGAGGTGGTGACGACGTCCAGCTCGCCGGTTTTCAGCCCCTCCTCGATCTCCCTGCGGCGGTCCTTCGACAGCGAGCCGTGGTGACAGCCGGAGTTCGACTCGTCGAAGTCGCCGCCCTGCCGGAGGTTGTGCAGGACGCGTTCGGCGCCGGACCGCGTGTTCGTGAATACCAGCGTGTTGGTGTGATCGTCGATCAGCTCCGTCAGCCGGTCGTAGAAACGGTCGGTGACGACCTCCCGGGGCGTGTTGATGAGGTCGTCGGTCGGACAGGCCAGCTCGATGTCGAACTCCCGGACGAACCGGGCGTCGACGATCTCGTAATCGCGGGGCTCCCAGCCGTCGTCGGTGTAGTCGCCGCCGACGAGGAACTCCCCGACGGTCTCCAGCGGCTCGACGGTCGCCGAGCAGCCGATCCGCGTCGGCGACGTCTCGCACATCGCCTCCAGCCGCTCCAGCGATACCGCCAGGTGGGTGCCGCGTTTGTTCTCCGCCAGCGAGTGGATCTCGTCGACGATGACGTACTCGACGGTTTCGAGTTTCTTCTTGAACTTCGGGCTGTTCAGGAGGATGGCCAGCGTCTCCGGCGTCGTGTTGAGGATGTGCGGCGTCGTCTCGAGCATCCGCCGGCGGTCGCTATCGCTGGTGTCGCCGTGGCGGATGGCGTGTCTGATCTCGGCGGACTCGCCGCGGGCTTCCAGATTCTCGGTGATGCCGGAAAGCGGCTCCGCGAGGTTGCGATGGATGTCGTTTGCCAGCGACTTCAGCGGTGAGATGTACAGACAGTGGACGCTGTTGTCGAGGCCGTCCTCGGTGCGGGCCCGCCGGAAGAGGTCGTCGATGATGGCACAGAAGCTCGCCTGCGTCTTGCCGCTGCCCGTCGGCGCACAGACGAGCGTGTTCGTGCCGTCGTCGATGCGCGGAACCGCGCCCTTCTGCGGCGGCGTGAACAGCCCGCCGTTTTCCGGGACGAAGGCGCCGAACTCCTCGACCCACCACTCTCGGACGGGCGGCGCGAGCCGGGCGAATGCCGCCGCGTCGTCGAGAGCGACCGTCGCGGGGTCGTAGTCGAACCCACGGTCGGCGAGCAGTTCCCGAACGGCCGTCTCGGCGTCCGTCGGAGCCTCCGCGCTCATCGGTGTCCGGTTGCGGCCGCACCGGCAAGTGGGTTTTCCATGCGGGTGATTTCGGGGCGGCCCGCCCCGACCCTGACGCCGACCGACCGATCGGTCGAGTCGCGACGCCCGCGGCCGCCGGCCGATCCGACCCGAGCGCCTGGAGGAATACACGCGGTTCGTGCTCGACCCCCCAGCCGGACGCCGAAGACCGACGGCGGTAACGGCGGCAGCAACGGCGACGACGACGGCGACGACTACACTTACCGACCGCGGTCGGTCGAGACGGTCGCGGAGCCGTCCCGGTCGGTGCGGCCGGTCGCGGTCCGACGCCGAGACAGAGACGGGTCCGTCGCCGCACGGACCCCAAGCGTGAGGACCCCGCGGCGTCAAAGGGGGGCGTGCTCTCGGCGGTCGTCCACGTCGGCGAGCCGGCACCGCTCGGCGGCGGCCTCGAGCCCGCGGTCGTCGCCCACCTGCGCGGCGGCGGCGTCCCGCGGTTCGTCGCCTACGAGGTGCGGTCCGACGGCAGTCTCGAGCGGGTGCCGGGCGCCTACGCCCCCGACCCCGGTGAGGAGCCGCCGCACCCGGTAACGGACCTGCTGGTGGCGCTGTACCCGGAGGGGTCGGTCGCTGGCCAGCGGCTCGAGGTGCTGTCGACGAAGGCCGAGGCCAACGCCGGCGTGGGGCTCCGCGAGCGGGTGTTCGCGAGCGACACCGACCGCGAGACGCCCGGCTACGGTCGGCACTTCGAGGCCCGGAGCCAACTGGAGGCCCACCCGTACGAGGCGGCCGTCGCCGTCGGCGTCCTGCCCGGCATCGACGACGCGATGCGGCGGGCCATCGAAACCAACCTCAAGCGGCTGGACGCGCCGGTTCGGCGGTTCGAGCCCGTCGGCTGACGGCCGGAACACTCGTGTCGTCGCAGCACCACCCTCGGCGCATGAGACCGCGGGTCGTCCGTGACCACCCGCTGGCGGCGGCGCTGGCGGTCGGTATCGCCGTCGTCGCCGCCGTCGACTCCCGCATCGACCCCGTCGCCTGGAAGCCGCCGGGGCCGCCGGCGATGACCGGGCCGATGGCGCCCGACGACGACCTCGCCGACGCCGACCCCGTCCTGACCTGCGACGGCCCGGAGGACGTCGCCTTCGACGCCGACGGCCGGCTCTACGCCGGCACCGCCGACGACGAGATCGTCCGGACGATCGAGCCGGTCGACGCCGCGACGACCGACGCCGACCTCGAGCGGGTCGCGACCGTCGATGGCCGGCCGCTCGGGCTGACGTTCGACGGCGAGCGGCTGCTGGTCTGTGCGAGCGACGCCGGCCTCCAGTCGGTCGCCCCCGACGGCGAGGTGACGACGCTCGTATCACACGCCGGCGGCCGGCCGGTGACCTTCGCCGACGACCTCCACGTCGCCGACGACGGCATCGTCTATTTCACCGACGCGACCGTCCACGACCGCTTCCAAGAGGAGCTGCTCGAGCTGGGCGACACCGGCCGGCTGCTCGCCTACCACCCCGACGGAGCGACGACCGTCGAGCTGGAGGAGCTGGGCTTCGCCAACGGCGTCTGCCCGCACGCCGACGGGGAGTCGCTACTGGTGACTGAGACCGCCCGCTATCGCGTGACGCGGTACTGGGTCGACGGCGACCGCGAGGGCGAGTCCCGCCACGTCGCGACCAACCTACCCGGCTACCCGGACAACGTCGAGGCGGCCGGCGACGGCACCTACTGGCTGGCGGTGCCGACGCCGCGGGACGAGACGCTCGATCGCCTCCACGCCTCGCCGTGGCTGAAGCGACAGCTCGGGAAGCTCCCGGCGGCGGTCCTCGAGCGGCTCGAGGGCGAGCGATACGGGCTCGTCCTCCGGCTGGACGGCGACGGGACGGTCGTCGAGAGCCACCACGATCCCGGCGGCGACGTCTTCGGCGTCACGTCGGCGACGCCCCGCGGCGACGCGCTGTACCTCGGGTCGCTGTTCGGCCGCCGCGTCCGGCGCTACGAGCCGACCTGACCGGCGGTTCCAGTTCCGTTCCGCTCTCGGAAGGTTATAGACGCGCGGCGCCGAAGCCCAGACATGGAGCGGCTGCCGGGCGTCGAGCCGCCCGAGCGGGTGGTCTGTCACGTCGACGTGGACTGCTTCTACGCGGCCTGTGAGCGGCTCCGCGAGCCGGCCCTCGCAGGCGAGCCGGTCGTCGTCGGGATGGGGTACGAACCGGGCGAGAGCCACGGCGCCGTCGCCACCGCCAGCTACGAGGCCCGCGACTACGGCGTCGAATCGGCGATGGCCATCTCGGAGGCCCTGGAGCTGCTGCCGCGGCGGGCCGACGCCGACGACCCTGCCGACACCGGCGTCTACCGACCCGTCGACATGCCGTTCTACGAGTCGGTCGCCGAGGACGTCCAGGCAGTCCTCGACGCGGCGGCCGAGACGGTCCGGAACGTCTCCGTCGACGAGGCGTACCTCGATCTGGGTGACCGCCCGTGGGACGAGGCGGCCGCCTTCGGCCGCCGGCTCAAGGATGACATCGAGCGGGCGGCCGGCGTCACGGCCTCGGTCGGCGTCGCGCCGAACATGACGACCGCGAAGCTGGCCTCCGACGCCGACAAGCCCGACGGGCTCGTCGTCGTCCGGCCGTCGGAGGTCCAGTCGTTTCTGGCGCCGATGGAGGTCGCCGACCTCCACGGCGTCGGGCCGGTCACCGCCCGCGAACTGCGATCGATGGGGCTGGAGACGGCCGGCGACGTCGCGGCGGCCGACGAGGTGGCGCTCGTCGACGCCCTCGGCGAGCGCGGCCGCGACATCCACGCCCAGGCCCGCGGCGAGGACGACCGCGAGGTGGAGCCGACGGGCCGGCCGAAGAGCCTCTCCGGGGAGTCGGCGTTCGTCGAGGCGACCGACGATTCCGCCGAGAAGCGTCGGAAGGTCCGGACGCTCGCCGAGGAGGTCGCCGACCGGGCCGCCGCGGAGGGCGCCCTCTACCAAACCATCGGCGTGAAGATCGTCGAGCCGCCGTTCGACGTCAACACCCGCGCCCGGTCGCTGTCGGGGCCGGTCGACGACCCCGACCTCGCCGAGGCGGTCGCCCTGGAGCTGCTGGAGGAGTTCGCCGACGCGACGGTCCGGAAGCTCGGCGTCCGGCTGTCGAAGCTCTCCTTTGCCGACCGCGACCAGGCGAGCCTGGACCTGACTTCGGCTGACAGTCGGCGGTCAGTCGTGGTGGCGGCCAGTTTAGCGGGAAGCCTCCGGCACATCCCCGTCCGGCGGCAGCGTCTCGATGGAGCCACCGACTGGCTCCGCCCGACGTCGCCGCTACACGACCGTCAGTCCGGGGAGAACGAGGACCGTCCCGGCGAGAAACCCCCGTACGAACGTGTACTCCGTCGTCTGACCTTCCGATGTCGGGGGTGCGTATGCCGGGGCGTATCGGCCGGTGAAACGGGCTCCGCGTCGGACGGACCGCCGCCGGAACGGAACCGCTTTTGTCCGCGCCGGTCGCACTGCTGGCATGAACCACCTCGCCGCCGCGGGCGACCGGCGGTGGCGGCTCGCCCCGCACGCCCACGTCATCGTCCACGAGACCGACGACGGCAACGAGTTCCTCACCATCTACGACTGCGGGGCCGCACAGAAGCCGCCGTCGGCACAGCTGATCGGCAACCTCGTCCGCGTCGACGCCGACCACGAACTGCTCGACCAGCCGACCGGCTACATCGCCAAGCTCCGAGAGCCGTCCCACCTCGTCCGGCAGGACGACGACCACTGGGTCATTCGGGGCGAGGACTGACCTCGTTTAGGAGCGCCAAAGATCCGAAAGCGCTTTTATCATTTAGGCTGGCCTAAATCGTATGGCGAACGATGGCGGGCGCGACGTGCCGACACGCAGGGGCCTCCTGACGTCCGGCGGAGCGGTCGTCGGGGTCGGACTGGTCGCTGGCTGTACGGGTAGCGGCCGCGAGGGCCAGACCGAAACGACCGACGGGACGGCGGCCTCGACCGAGGCCTCGGAGGGCGCCTATACCGTCGATATGGCACCGGTCGGCTCCGTCGAGTTCAACGACCCGCCCGAGCGGGTCGCCCACTACTTCCCGGATTACGGCGACATGGCGGTCGCACTTGGCCACGGCGACTCGGTTCTCTCGATGGGGGTCCCCTCGCGGTTCCACACCGGCCACTACGGGGAACTCGACGGCGTCGACTTCGACGTCGAATCGCTCACGAAGCTCAACGGCGACAGCGGCATCGACAAGGAGGTGTTCTACGAACTCGACGCCGACCTCCATCTCATCGACCTCAGATGGCTCGTCAACAACGGCTTCTTCGGGCTCGACGAATCCGACGTCGAGGAACTGCGAACCAACGTCGCGCCCTTCGTCGGCAACGCGGTCTTCCGCCGGACCGACGGGTGGCACGACTACCGCTACTACACGCTGTACGAAGCCTTCGAGAAGGTCGCCGAGATTCACCGGGAGACGGAGCGGTTCGAGCGTCTCGAGGCCTTCCACGACGAGTACCTCGCTCGGGTGCAGGCGGAGCTGCCGCCGGCGGACGCCCGGCCGAACGCACTTTTGACCTTCGCGGCCGGCGACGAACCCGAAGCGTTCTTTCCGTACCGGGTGAGCGACCGGGGGACGAACAAAAAGCAGTTCCGCGACCTCGGTATCACCGGCGCCCTGGCCGGGGAGGGTATCGACGGGCTCTCGACGACCGACCGCGGGCAGATCGATTACGAGACGATGCTGAAGGTCGACCCCGATTCGATTCTCGTCCGGGGCCACGAGGGAAAGAGCCGCGCCGAGTTCGAGGAGACCGTCCTCGCGTTCATGAATGACCACGACATCGCGTCGGAACTCACCGCCGTCCGGAACGACATGGTGTTCCGGGGCGGACCCATCTACTCGGGGCCACTCCATCACCTGTTCCTCCTGGAGCGGTACGCGACGGGCTACTTCCCAGAGACCTACTCGGGCGAGCTGTTCGACCGCGAGGAGTTGGCCGGTATCGTCACCGGTGAGGCCTGATGTCCGTCGGCGATACCGCGGTCATCGACGGACCCGATGGGACCCGGCGGACGGGGCCGGCGATTCGACAGCCCGACGGGCGCCGGGGCGATGGACGGATATGAGCAGCGACCGACCGCCCGGACCCGCGCAAACGACCCGAGCGAGGAACGGTCGTCGGTTCGCGTGGCTGCTCGACCCGAGGCTCGTGACGACCGTCGTCGGGAGCCTCGCCGTCGTTCTCGTCGCCGGGCTCGTGCAGGTGAGCTTCGGCGCCTACTCCATGACGCTCGGACAGGCGTGGGGCGCCGTCTTCGACCCCGACGTCGTGTTGAACCGACAGGCCTGGAACGCGTTTCTCCTGGGCGGCGACCTGCCGGAGATGAGCCGCGAGAGCCTCGTCGTCTGGAACATCCGCATGCCACGGGTGTTCGTCGCCATCATCGTCGGGATGAACCTCGCCGTCTCGGGGGCCATCTTCCAGGCGGTTACGCGGAACGAACTGGCGAGCCCGTTCATCCTCGGGGTTTCGTCGGGTGCGGGGCTGACGATACTGCTGACGCTCGTCGTCTTCGGGGGGCTCGCGGCGTTCCTGCCGCTGGTCGCCGCGGTCGGCGGTGCCGTGGCGTTTCTCGTCGTCTACGCCATCGCCTGGAAAAACGGCACCTCGCCCGTCCGACTGGTTCTCGCGGGCGTCATCGTCGGCACCGTCTTCAGCTCCCTGCAGACGGCGCTTTTCTTCTTCGCCGACGACATCGGCGTCGTCCAGTCGGCCATCGCCTGGACCACCGGCTCGCTCACCGGTACCGACTGGGAGCAGGTCCGGATGGTGCTGCCGTGGTCGGTCGTGGCGCTGCTGCTGGCCGTCGCCGGTGCCCGGCAGTGTAACGTCCTGTTGCTCGGCGAACAGACCGCGAAGTCGCTGGGAATGTCCGTCGAGAAGACGCGCTTCGCGCTGTCCGGCGTCGCCGTGCTGGCGGCGGCCGCGAGCATCGCCGTCGCCGGTATCGTGGGCTTCGTCGGGCTCGTCGTCCCGCACGTGGTCCGGAACCTGGTCGGCAGCGACTACAAGAGGGTCATCGTCGGCTGTCTGTTCGTCGGCCCGGCGCTGATGGTCGGTGCGGACGTCGGCGCACGCCTGGCGCTCAGCCCCGTCCAGGTCCCGGTCGGCATCGTCACCGGGCTCGTCGGTGGGCCCTATTTCCTGTATCTGATGCGGAAACAGCATAGCATGGGTGAGATCTGACATGGCGAGCGACGCGGACGATCCGGTACGGACGAACGGAGCGGAGCGAGCCGCCGCGGGGGCGTGCGACGACGATGACGGCACCGACGCCAGCGACCTCACCGGCGAGGACCTCGTCTTGCAGTATCCCGCGACCGAGGAGCCGGTCGTCGACGGCGAGACGCTGGTCGCCGAACCCGGTGCCGTCACCGCCCTCGTCGGCCCGAACGGCTCCGGCAAGAGTACCCTGCTCGGGGGCCTCGCCGACCAGCTCGATCCCGACGACGGGTCGGTGCTGGTCGACGGCCGAGACGTCCACGCCATGGACACCAAGGAGGTCGCACGCAAACTCGGGGTGCTCTCCCAGGAGAGCACCTCCCCCGACAGCATCACCGTCGAGGACCTCGTCTATCACGGCCGGTACCCGCATCGTGGGTTCTTCGAGCACGTGACCGAGGCGGACCACCGCGCGGTCGACGGTGCCATCGAGATGGCCGGCTGCGACCACCTCCGCGAGAGGGAGGTCGGCAGCCTCTCGGGCGGGCAGAAACAGCTCGCGTGGATTGCGATGGCGCTCGCACAGGACACCGACGTGCTCCTGCTGGACGAGCCGACGACGTTCCTCGATCTGCACCACCAGCTGGAAGTGATGGAGATAATCGAGACGCTCCGCGACGAAAGCGACGTCACGGTCGTCGTCGTCCTCCACGACATCGAGCAGGCCGCCCGACTCGCCGACCGGATGGTCGCGCTCAAAAACGGGGAGATTCGGGCCCGCGGCTCCCCCGGAGAGGTCGTCACCGAGGAACTGCTCGCGGAGGTGTTCCGGGTCGACGGCGAAATCGAACACACCGAGCGAGGGCCGCGAGTCACGCCGCTGCGTGCGCGCGACGACGACGGGGAGACGCCGGAAGACGCCGAGGACGCGTCGCCGTCGCCCGAGGCCGAGTGACGGACGACGCGTGGGGGCTCGTCGGCGCCGGAGTGACCGTCGACGAGGACCTGTCGGCCGGACCCTCCCGCGGGAGTCGCAGTGACGCGGCCGCGCTCGCCCCGCGAACCCCGCATGACGCCCGTCTGACTGACAACTATGTGCGGCCATTACCTGTCGTTTCCCAATGGACGAGGACACGGAGACGATCCGCGTCGGCGAGGTGAGCCGCGGCGACGCCGCCGGCAGTCCCGTCGAACTGCCGGTCGTGGACGTCTTGACCGGGCGATCATTTGTCACTGGCAAGAGCGGGAGCGGGAAGAGCATTCTCGAAGGGACGCCAGTGTACACCGAGACCGGTCGAAAACCGATAGAGGCGGTCGAAGAGGGCGAGAATGTGCTCTCTCTGAACGGGCGGACGTACGAACAGGAGTTCCGCCCGGTGCAGGCGACGCTCGAACACGAAGCCGACGACCTCGTACGCATCACGCTCGAGGACGGCACGGAACTCGTCGGCACGGAGGACCACAGCTTCCTCACGGTCCAGGACCTCGAGATAGTACCGGTTCGTGGCGAGAACGTCGAAGAGGGTACGTGGATGCCGCTGTCGCGGTCGCTGCCGGAGCCGGAGACGCGCACGGAGGTCGATCTCGGCGAGTACGTCACGGAGTCGAACACGCTGGACATCCGCGACGGGGAGATACGGAGCGCATCGCGCGTCGAGGACCGGTACTTCGAACTCGGTGCCGAGGAAGGCCGGGTCGTCGGTCTCTACCTCGCCGAAGGGTCGTTCGACGCGAAGGTGACGATACAGCTTTCGGCGACCGACGAACGGATCAAGGAGTTCCTCGACGGGGCGGGGTTCAACGTGTACGACCGGATCTGCACCCTTGGATTCAAACCACTCGCCGAGTTCCTGGCCGCCGAATTCGGCCGCGGTGCCGCCGACAAACACGTTCCGAACTGGGTGTTCGAGGCGCCTGCTCCGTTCCGGGCCGGCCTGCTCTCGGGATACTTCGACGGTGACGGGACGATAGGACAGAGCGTGACGGCGACATCGAAGTCCCGTAAGTTGCTCGACGGCGTCGCCGAACTCCTGCGACAGTTCGGCGTCTCGGCGTCTCTCGAGGACAAATACACCACCTACAACGACGAGACGAGAGAGTACACGCGATTGCGCGTCGACGCCTTCTCGATTCCGACCTTCGCCGAAACGGTCGATCTCCTCATCGGCGACAAGCACGAGGCTCTCGGGGACCTCGTCGCGTCGCTCGAATCCGGCGAGAGTTACAACGCGAAGGACATGGTTCCCAACTTCGGTGACGTGCTGAATCGGGCAGCTCCACAACCACACCCGCAGACAGAAGGTCGGACGCGAGACGTACAACCGCGCGATGGAGGCGCTGGACGTCGGCGGTCGTGCGCGACAGTTCGGTCGCTCCGACGTCCAGTGGAAACGGGTCGTCTCGGTCGAGTCACTGGACGAGACGCGCCGAGTGTACGACCTCGACGTCGAACTCAACGATAACTTCGTCGCCGACGGCGTGTTCGTCCACAACTCCAACTCCGCGAGCGTCATCTGCGAGAAGCTGCTCGACCAGGGCTACGGCCTGCTGGTCGTCGACATCGACGGCGAGTACTACGGCCTGAAGGAGGAATACGAGATACTACACGTCGGCGCCGACGAGGAGTGCGACCTGCGGGTCAGCGTCGAGTACGCCGAGAAGATCGCCGAACTCGCCTTGGAACAGAACGTCCCCATCATCCTCGATGTCTCCAGTTTCCTCGACGAATCGGAGGCCCGCGAACTGCTGACGGCGGTGGCCAAACAGCTGTTCGCCAGGGAGAAGAAGCTGAAACAGCCGTTCCTGATGCTCATCGAGGAGGTCCACGAGTTCATCCCCGAGGGCGGCGGCCTCGACGAGTGCGGCCGGATGCTCATCAAGGTCGGCAAGCGCGGCCGCAAGCACGGCCTCGGCGTCGTCGGCATCAGCCAGCGGCCGGCCGACGTCAAGAAGGACTTCATCACACAGTGCGACTGGATGGTCTGGCACCGGCTGACCTGGAACAACGACACCAAGGTGGTCGGCCGCATTCTCGGGGGCGACTACGCCGACCACATCGAGGAGATGGACGACGGCGAGTGCTTCCTACAGACCGATTACAACGATGACGTCCAGGTCGTCCAGTTCGAGCGCAAGCGGACCTTCGACGCCGGCGCGACGCCCGGTCTCGAGGACTTCGAGCGGCCAGAGCTGAAAAGCGTCAGCGGCGACCTGCTGGGCGAACTCGAGGAGATAGTTGAGGTCCAGGAGCAACGCGAGGACCGCATCGCGGAACTCGAGCGGGAACTCGAGCGGAAGGACGAGCGCATCCGCGACCTCGAGCAGCAGCTGTCGGAGGCACAGGACCTCAAGCGGATGGCCGACCGGTTCTCGCGGGCGATGATGGATCAGGTGACGGGCCGGCCACTGTCGGCGGCCTCGGTCGCGGGGACACAAGCGGAACTCGACGACCCGTCCGCGGTCCGTCGGGACCCCGAACTCCAGGCGGATCTCGAGGCGGTTCGCGACGGCGAGCGGGAGCCAACCCCCTCGCCAGTGCCGGACGCCGCCGAGGAACGCGCGGGCGGTGCGGAGCGGTCGGAACTCACGGACGACGAGCCGACGAGCGGACCCGTCGACGGCCTGATCGAGCAGGTGGCCGAAACCAGAGCGGCCGAACTGGGCGCGACGAGAGGGGACGACCCGCCCGGGCGGTCGGAGCCCCCGGCGCCCGACACCGACCCGAACGCGCCGAGCGAAGGTTCGTCGGTGTTCCGGCCCGACGAGTCGCTCGCGGGCCGCCTGCGGCGGGAGATAGGCGAGCTGAGCGACACCGAGCGGGAGATGTTGCGCCGCTACCGCGGCGACGGTCCGGCGACGCCACAGGAGGCACACGCGGCCGCCGGCGGGTCGGGCGACCGCACCGACGCCTACGCCGCCAACCGGTCGCTCCGGCGCCTCGGACTCGTCGACCACGTCGCCCGCGGCCGACACGGCTACGCGCTGCCGGAGCTGATCGCCGAGGAAACCGATGACCGGCTCGGCGACGCCTCGGATCACGACCGGCTCGTCCGGGCCGTCGAGGCGACCTTCCTCGAACACGTCGACCCGCCCGGCGACGCGGCGGACGGGGGCGGCACCGGTGACGCGGCCGGCGACGTCGATACCGGCGAGGCCGACCTCAACGTCGTCTTCGACGACTGGCCGGGGGCCTGACCCGGGCCGCGCTACCGCAGCGGCTCGACGAGCGCCTCCAGCGCCGCCCGCGGGTCGTCGGCCTTCGCCACCCCCGACGCCAGGAGGACGCCCTCGGCGCCGAGGTCGGCCGCCGCCGCCAGGTCGTCGCCGGTCGAGATGCCTGCCCCGCAGAGGACCGGCGCGTCGCCGACGGCCGCGGCGGCGTCGACGGAGTCGGTGACCACCTCGGGGTCGGCCCTCGACACCGGCGTGCCGGTGCCGATGAGTTCGGGCGGCTCGACGGCGACGGCGTCCGGCTCCAGGGCCGAGACGGCCGCGATCTGCCGCGGGTTGTTGGCGCAGACGACCGTCTCCAGACCCGCCCGCTCGGCCGCCCGGACGGCGCCGTCGACGTCGGCCAGCGTGCGCCGGCGTTCGGAGTGATTCAGCAGCGTCCCGGCGGCGCCGGCGTCGGCTGCCGCCTCCGCCAGCGGCGCGCCGGTGTGAGAGCCGTGGTCGACGGCCGCGACGTCCTGGGCCCACGTCTCGACGCCGGTCGCGGCGACGGCCTCGAGGTGGGCCGTCTGCGGGGCGACGGCGACGCGAACGCCGGCGTCGTCGGCGACCGTCGCCGCGGCCTCGGCGACCGCGACCGGGTCACAGGGGTACGCCTTCAGGTTGACGAGGACGAACATGGCGGCAACGCGGGCCCGGGGCCAAAATAGCTACCCGTTCGCGGCGACCCCCGGCCGGTCAGCGCGCGCCCTCGAGATCGACGAAAGCGTCGTCGTCGGCGGTCAGCCACGTCGACATCCGGGCGACGCCCGACAGTCCCCGCGGGTACACCGTCCGACGGTCGGAATCGTCGTCGTACCGCACGAGGCTGGACCGGAGGGTGATCGGCTGTCGTGGTTCCGCGCGGTCGCCGCCGGACCGCTCGGCGTCCCTGCCCGTGGTGGTCATCGTTCTTCCACGGTGTCGGCGGGCAAAAAACGGTTGCTAATGGCCGTCCGGGTGGCTCTATAGCCCTCCGTAGCGCTCGATTCCGGGCCGTGGCCGCTGGACGCCGGCGACCGACGCATACACGGACCGCGAGCCACAACCGGAGGTCATGAGTGGACGCCGCGTGTGGGTGTCGGTCGGCGGCGAGCCCCGACCGGGAACGGTCGTCGAGCGGACGTACACGCCGAAGAAAGGGTCGGAGCTGCTGGCGGTCGAACTCGAAGAGTCGGTCGACGGCACCGAACGGGTCGTCGTCAACCCGCAGGTCGACGACGTGCTGTTCGAGGACTAATCCTTCCGCTTGACCACGTCGCCGAGCGTGGTGCCGCCGCCGGCGGAGTCGCTGGACCACTCGCCGTCGTCGCCGCCGCCGGCCGCCGACAGCGAGACGCCAAGGGACTTCTCGAGTTTCCGCTGGACGGTGTCGCTCGGCAGGACGTCGCCCCGCTCGAGCTTCCGGATGAGACTCGACTTCTCGTTGAGCCGGTCGGCCAGCTCCTCCTGTGTGAGCCCCTCGCTCTCGCGGGCGTCGCGGATGCGGTCGTCGTAGTCCTGGACGACCTCGTCCATCTCGTCGAACATGTCCCGACGGCTGCCGCTGCCGCCACCGCCGCCCGACGACCCCGACGTCGAGGACGAGGACGAAGACGACGATCCGGACGACGAGGACGAGGTGGAGTACTTCGTCGACGTCGAGGAGGTCTCCTCGGTGCGGACCTCGGTGCCGAAGTCGGCGCAGTCGCCGCACACCTCGAGTTCGGCGCCCTCGATTTTGACCGTCTTCGGCGACCCCGTCTCCGTGCCGCACATCTCACACTGGACCATACCCCCCCTTGCGGCTTGTGGGTCAAAGGGTTTTCCCGCTACGCGACGGCGGCCATCGCGTGGTAGAACCGCTGGAGTGCGGTCAGGTGGCCGACGGTCGCCAGAAAGACCAGCAGCCAGCCGACGGCCGTCAGGCCGTAGACCGTTCCGGGCGCGACGGCGGCGACGGCGGTGACGACGCCGGTGATCGCCAGCCGGTCGGCCCGGCCGACGACGCCGCCGTACACCCGATCGAGGCCGACCGCCTGCGCCTGCGTCCCGAGATACGAGGTCATCAGCACGCCCGTCACTGCCAGGAGGCCGAGGGCGTACCGGCCGGTCCCGGCCGCCAGCCCGGCGACGATGACGAGGTCGGCGTAGCGGTCGACGACGTGGTCGAGTAGGTCCCCCGCCCGGGAGTCGGTGCCCTGCCGCCGCGCGAGGGCGCCGTCGAGCAGGTCCAGCCAGCCGTTCAGAAACACCAGTACCGCCCCGAACAGGTAGAACAGCGGGTCGGGCCCGACGCCGGCGACCGGCCGGCCCGCGACGGTGTAGGCCGCGGCGGCGGCGGCGGCGACGCCGAAGGCGACGACGCTGACCCCGTCCGGCGTTAGCCCGACCCGGTCGGCGGCCGTCACGAACGGCGTCAGCGCGCGCTCGGCGACCGGCCGGAGTCTGTCCAGGGTCATAGGTAATCGACGAACGTTACCTCGCCGGCCGACGGCTCGCGATCGCCGGCGACGACGGCCTCGATCTCGGCGGCGACCGCCGCCGGCACCCGGTCGGTCGTGTCGATCTCGTAGATCGCCTCGAGGCCGTGGATCTCGACGGCCGCCGACAGCACGACGTCCAGCGCCTCGGCCTCGGCATTCTCCTCGGCCGTCGTCGCCGGCTCCCCGCGGTCGCACAGCCGCCCGTGCAGCTCCTCGGGGTGACACCGCAGCACGGCGACGCGGTCGACGTCGAGGTGGTGGGCCAGGTGCGACTCCACGAGCAGGTCCTCGCGATCGGCGAGCCGCTCGCCGACGGCGTCGAGATCGGCCACCAGGCTGCCGCGCTCGTCGTCGGCGCCCTCGTGAAGCCCCGCCTCCCCGATGAGGTCGTTGAGGTGAACGACCTCCAACTCGGGGTCGGCCGCCTCGACGGCGGTCGTCTTGCCCACGCCCGGGGTGCCGGTGACGGCAACCCTCATACGACCTCGTTCAGCACCTCGACGGCCCGGCGGGTGCCCTCCCGCGTGCCGCAGGTGACCCGGACGCACTCCGGCAGGGTGGTCGGCCATGAATTCGCGGGCCCAGCGGGCGGTCTCGACGGTCCGCTCGACGTGGCCCCGGTCGTCGAGGGCGGCCAGCCCGGCCCGACAGGCCAGCTCCGAGGCCGCGAAGGGGGTGTTGATGCGGGCGTAGGCGTCGGCCCACGTCTCCGGGACGACCGCGTAGCCGATGCGAGCGCCCGCCAGCCCGTAGGCCTTCGAGAACGTCCGCAGGACCGCCACGTCCTGGCGGTCGGCCAACAGCCCGACCGCCGAGGGGCGGTCGGTGTATTCGCCGTAGGCTTCGTCGACCAGCACGAGTGTCTCCTCGTCGGTCTCCTCGGCGATCGTCTCGACGTCCGACAGCGATATCTCGCTGCCGGTCGGGTTGTGCGGGCTCGTCAGGTAGACGATGCGGTGGCCGTCGTAGGCCGAC
>PXRZ01000037.1 GCA_003022945.1 Halobacteriales archaeon QS_8_69_73
ACGAGCAGCACGACGATGAGAAACAGCGGCGCGGCGACGAAGGCGACGATGAATATCTCCGCCAGAATCGACAGCGTCTCCAGGAACCCCTCCTGTTCGTCCTGGGCGCGGTTCATGTACGTCTCGGCCTCGTCCTCAAGGAAGGTCGCGAACTCGCTGCCGGAGTCCAGCACGGATATCAGGTCGTCGACGAACTGCTCGAAGTTCTCCGACGGCGTCGCGCTGCGGGCGTCCCGCAGCGCCGAAAAGAGGTCGTTGCCGAACAGCTCCACGTCCCGGACGATGGTGTCGAACTCCTGGGCGACCTCGCCGTAGACGTCGTCGGCCTCGGCCATCTCCTTCATCACCTCGAAGGCGTTCATCCCGCCGTGGCTCAGTGCGTACATGTAGACGATGGCGTGCGGCAGCAGCACGTCGATCTGCCGTTCCCGCGAGCTCGCCCGCGACGCCGGGTAGTAGTAGCCGGTCGCGAAGGCGCTGCCGGCGAACAGCCCGACGGTCAGCGCCACCAGCAGCGCCGACCCGCCGGCCTGCAGCGCCGCCGACGTGACCCCCAGCGCCTCCCAGCCGCCGAAGACGAACAGCTGGAGACTCAATACGGTCCCGAGGAACAGCCCGACGGCGCCCGCGATGAGGGTGTACCCCGTCACCCGCTCGAGGTAGACGTCGTACGTGTACCCCATCTGGGCCTGGTTGAGCCACCGCTGGAGCTTCTTGAACCGACCGGGGTTCAGCAGGAAGTACGTCCTGATGCGGCCGTGTTCGTCCCTGAGCCGGTCGCGATCGTCCGCCGAGAGGTCGTGTCGCTCCGGGAACCGCTGTTCCAGTTCGTAGTCCGGGATCGGCGCCGGCTCGTCGAGCGTCTCCCCGCTCATTCCTCTTGAAAGTCCCCGGACTCGAGCGTCCCCTGGTCGACCTGTTCCAGCAGCGTCTCCTGGTCGTTGCCGAACATGTGGATGGCCGAGGTGACGTCCTGGTAGTCGGAGATGTCGTTGTCGACGAGATACTGGAGGAACTCCCGGCGCTTCCGCAGCTCTTCGGCGAGTCTGCGGCCGCTCCAGCCGCGGTCGTCGGCGATGTCCTGTAGCACCTGGGAGTTGTTCACCCGCTGGATGATGTCCTCGTCGGCGTCGCGGGCGAAGATGTCGATCGCCCGGATGGCGTCCTCCGCGTCGCCGCTCGGCAGGATCTCCGTGACGCCGTCGTTCCGCCGCACCCGGTCGCCGTCCATGAACGTCTGCTTCTGGATGGAGATGATGTCCAGTTCCAGCACCATCTGCGTCGGCACGTTCAGCGGCTGGTTCTCCAGGCGGTTCAGGACGCCCTCGACGCTTTCGGCGTGGATGGTCGTATAGGCGGTGTGGCCCGTCCCGATGGCTTGGAAGAACGTGAAGGCGACGTTCTGCTCGGTTCGGATTTCACCGACCAGCAGGTACTCCGGCCGCTGCCGGAGCGCCGCCTGCAGGAGCTCGTACATCGACACCTCGCCGCGGCCCTCGGAGGTGATCGACTCCCGGGTGAGACTCTGGATCCAGTTGTCGTGCGGCAGCGTTATCTCGCGGGTGTCCTCGATGGAGACCACCTTCGCGTCCTCGGGGACGAACATCGAGACGGCGTTCATCGAGGTGGTCTTGCCTGACCCCGTCCCGCCGGAGAAGATGAGCGAGCGGTTGTTCTCGATGGCCAGCCAGAAGTACGCCATCTGCTCGGTGCTGAACGTGCCGCTCTGGATGAGATCGACCGGCGTGAACGGGATGGTCGCGAACTTCCGGATGGTGAAGTTCGACCCCCTCGTCGCCACGTCCGAGCCGAACGTCAACTGCACCCGGGAGCCGTCCGGCAGGGTGCCGTCCATCAACGGCTCCGAGACCGAGACCTGCTCGCCGGCCCGCTGGGCCAGTCGGAGCGCGAACGACGACAGCTGCTGTTTCTCGAAGGCGATGTTCGTCGGCATGTCCCGGTGTTCGGTGTGGTAGACGTACACCGGAATGCCGACGCCGTCGCAGGAGACGTCCTCGATGTTCGGATCCCGCATGATCGGCTCGATGGGCCCCAGGTGGACGAAGTCCCGCATCAGGTAGTACCTCAGCTTCAGCAGCGAGCCCTCCTCGATCGTTGCGGCGGCGTGATCGGAGATGACGCCTTTGACCTCCTCCTCGAACAGCGCCTCCCGGTCGTCGCCGTCCTCGAGGTCCTGGTACATCAGGCTGTTGCGCAGGATCTTCACGAGGTCCTCGCGGACGTACTCCTCGAACTCCGAGAGGTCCGGCTCGTGGACCCGGTACCGGAGCTTGTCCTCGCCGTCCCGCCGCAGGATGGACACGTAGGCGTACGGCTTGTCGACCCAGAGCCGCTCGATTTCCTCGTGGTTCTGGAGGTAGGAGAAATCAAAGAAGCGGCTCTTGATGAACTCGATGTCGGGTCGCTCGGCGAACGACCCGTCGAGTTCCGCCTCCTGGAAGTACTCTTCGACCGCCCTGAGGATCTCGCCTTTTATCGGGTGGTCGGCGACGAGCGACCGGTCGTCGGTGGCGATGCCGTCGATCGGCTCGCCGACCTCGTCGGGTTCCGCTCCGTCCGCTTCGTTCGCCCCGTCCGCTTCGTTCGTTCCATCAGCTCCATCGGTGACCTCGTCGGCCACTTCGAGATTCTCGTCGCCGTCGGTCGTCTCGCTGTCGCTGCTCATGGTATTCCCCACGCTCGGGTCGTGGTCCGGTTCCCTACTGTCGGTGTTCCGTCGATTCCGTCGGTCATCTGTATCAAGGACTGACACCGCTGGCCGTCGGTCGCTCTCGTGACGCATGTCGTCTCGTCGACCGTGTAAGACGAGAACATGCTTGCTGTGTCGGTTCTGTAGCCCTAACCTATTATCGCTGGCGAATAAAACCACTGGTGAGCCGAGCGGAAGGTTCTAACCACGGGACGCGACCACGCCCCCGCACGGCGATTGAACCGCCGCCATCCGACCGGAGGCGCCGTTATTGACCGTTCCCACAATCCGGCCGCGACGACGGCGCCCGACGTGTCGGGCGCTGTCACCTCGCGTCGTCGCAGGGTGCAGTTACGGCTCGCTTCTCGCCGCTCGCGTCTCCGAGGCCTCGTTTCGCTCGGCCTCGCTATGCGCTCGCGGGTCACGACGTTCTCCGCTCGCGTCTCCGAGGCCTCACTACGTTCGGCCTCGCTATGCGCCGACCGGGACTCCCGCGAGGGAGGCGAAACGCGACCGGAGGGAGCGTCTCGAAGCGGCCGAACGGTGACCGGAGAGAACCGTGAGGCAGCGAGCGGGAGGTCGGTCGGCAAACGACCGCAGGGAGTGCGCCGACCGGGATTTGAACCCGGGCCATGAGCTTGGAAGGCTCAGGTCCTACCACTAGACCATCGGCGCGCTCGTCACTCCGTTCCTCACGCGCCGGGACTCGTAATCCCTCCGGGATTACTCACCATCGGCGCGCTCACTCCGTTCGCGCCCCGCGGCTCGCGACCTGCTCGCCGTCGGCGCGCGTGGCGACGTAACGCGGCGCCGATTAAGGGCCTTTCCGTTCCGTCGTGGTCACGACGGGGCGACGACGGCGTAGCAGTTGCCGCTGGAGCGCCACGAGCGGGCAACCGAGAGGTCACTGGCCGCCAGGTCGGCCTCGAACTCCGGCGGCGCGTAGATGTGGTAGTACCGCGGGACGGTCTCGCCGTCCGGGAGCGTCCAGTCGACGTGGGTATCGAAGCCGACCTCGGCGTCGTCGGCGTCGAAGCGGTCGTGTGTCGTGCTCCAGGCGCTGACCAGCGCCTCGCCGCCGGGCGCGAGCACCCGCGCCAGTTCCCCGAGACTCCGCCGCCGGAGCCGCCGCTCCGGGAGGTGATGCAGCGTCGCGACGTAGACGCCGAGGTCGGCGACGTCGGCCGCGAGCGGCAGCCGCGCGGCGTCGCCCTGCAGGAGCGCCGCCGCCGACACCCGATCGGCGGCCGTCGCCAGCAGCCCGCCGCTGGCGTCCACGCCGACCACCCGGTCGGCGACGCCGGCGAGTAGCTCCGCGTTGCGGCCGTTGCCGCAGCCGACGTCGACGGCGACGTCGCCGCTCCGGTCCTCGCAGAACGCCTCCGCCTCCGGCCAGGGGTGGGCCCGCGTCCGCGCGAAGTGCTCGGCGATGGCGTCGTAGGTCGTCCGGACGCCCCGCCGGTCCCGGTCGTCAGCCATATCCTGCGTTCCGGGGCCGGTGACAAGAGCGCCGCGGTTCCGCGCTACCCCAGGAGCGTGAGGACGAGGTACGTGATCGACAGCATCACCGTCGCGTGCTTGGCGCCGTCCTTCAGCGAGCCGCCGCCCATCATGCCGCCGACGAGCCCCGACAGCAGCGATTGTATCAGCGCCGAATGGAAGAACACGAGCTGGTAGGTGTCGACGTCGCTGCTCTCGACACCGCCGACGACGCCCGGCGCCCGTTCGGCGGCGTCGCCGCTGATCGCCCCGGAGTCGGGCAGGTTCGGTATCAGCACGAAGTCGATGGCCATGATGACGACCAGGAAGACGACGAAGGAGATGTAGATGACGACGAGGTACGTGAGCATCTCCTGGCGGCGCTGGCGCTCGAGCAGCCGGTCGGCGCGGGCCTGCTCGGCGGCGATCCGGAGCACGGGCCCGATCTGGTTGGACGCCCGCATCGAGTTCGTGATGAGCGTCACGACGCGGGTGACGGAGGCCGTCTGGACGCGGCTCTCGAAGCGCTCCAGCGCCTGCTCGACGGTCGCGCCCCACCGGATGTCCTGCCAGATGCGCTCGACCTCGTCGTCGAGCGGGCCGAGGTCGCTCCGGCGGACCCGGTCGAACGAGGAGACGACGGCGGTACCGGCCTCGTTGAGGCTGGCCAGCCGGTCGAGCAGGTCGGGAACGGCGCCCTCCAGCCGTCGGAGCCGGCGTTTTTTCAGCTCGTAGACGACGGTGAACGCCCCCATGACGAACAGCAGCGCCTGCACGACGTAGTCGTCGACCAGCCGGACCCCGAGTTCGCCCGCCGCGGCCGGCTCTCGGAGCCGGTACAGCGTCGCGACGACGGCGATCGGCACGGTGACGTAGATCATCAGCGCCGGCCGGTCGATCAGCGCCTGCAGCGGCGAGGCGAGCTTCGCCCGGAGCGACCGGACCGCCTCGTACGCCCGCAGCCGCCCGTGGTTGCGCCGGGAGTTCGGCCGGAGGTAGCCGCCGTCCGAGCGGACACCCCGGAGCGAGTCGCTTTCCGTTCCGCCGACCAGCGTCCGCTCGCTGTCCCGCGAGATCCGCAACGGCCCGGTGACGTCGTAGAGGTACGCGATGAAGATCAGGTTCACCGCCGGCAGGAGGACGTACGTGATGACGCGCAGCGCGACCAGCGCCTGGCCCGTCACCACCCCGATGATGAACAGGATGGTGATGAGAAACAGCATCCCGGCGACGACGACCGTCACGTACACCTCGGCGGTCGTCGCCAGCAGGTCGAGGATCTCCTGCTGCTGCTCCTCGGCCTCCTCGCGGTAGCGCTCGTACTGGTCGCGGAGGAACTGCGAGACGTCGCCGCCGCTCCGGAGGATGCTCCCGAGGTTCTCGGTGAACTGCTCGAACTGCTCGGACGGCGTCCGCAGGGAGACCTTCTGGACCGCGGTGACGAAGTCGGCGTTGAACAGATCGATGCTGCGGACGGCGGCCCGGACCTCGGTCGCGCTCTCGCCGAAGACCGCCTCGTTGCGCGACAGCGCCCGCATCACGTCCGGAAACGACATTCCCCCACGGGTGAGCGCGTAGACGAACGCCACGGTCCGGGGCATTCCGGCGTCGATCTGCCGTCTCCGTGTGTCGGCCCGTATCGACGGGGCCCGCCACCGGACGAGGTGTGTGACGGCCCCGCCGACCGCCCCGAAGACGACCGCCCCGAGGACGACGGCGACGGCGATGGCGCCGTCGACGCCGACCGCCGCCACCCCCCCGAGCGCCTCGAGCAGCCACGAGAGGTCGGGGGCGTTCGTGAACAACCCCAACTGCGGCAGCGAGACGGGTCCGGCCCCGCCGAGGAGCCGGGCCCCGATCCGGGCCGCGTAGCCGCCCAGCACGCCGCAGGCCAGCGCCGACCCGGCGACGTACAGCCGGGTCCGGGCGGCGTACTCCCGGTACGGCGTGCCGATCGCCGCCCGCCGGAGGAGCAGTTCGCGATAACCGTCCGGCTCGAGATCGACCCCCGGCGAGAGCGCGAAGGCCACCCGCGAGAAGAGCCGATCGAGTCGGCCGCTGTACGGGACCACCACGAACAGACACAGTAGCAGGAACGCCGCGATCGCCGGCAGGTACCACAGGGAGGCGGCCATCAGTCGTCCGGGCCGAGCCGCATCGCCTCCTGTCCCTCGAGCTCTCCGATGCGGTCCATCACCTCGCCCGGCCTGGCGTAGTAGCGGTTCACCATGGCCGTGAACTCCTGATGCCGGTCGACGCCCTCGTCCCAGAGGTGCTTGAGGAACCGCCGCCGCCGCTGCATCTCCCGGAGCAGCTCCGACTGCGCCCAGCCGCGCTCCTCGCGGATCTCGTCCAGCATGTTCTGGTTGCCCTCCCGGAAGCCGTCGTCGGCCGACTGCCACTCGTAGGCATTCGTGTAGTCGAGCTCGCCGGTCCGCCCGTCGATGCCCTCGATCTCGGCGACGGCGTCGGCTCGCCGAACCCGCTCGCCGCCGAACCGCGCCAGCGTCTGCACGCAGAGGACGTCCAGCGACTGCACCATCGGCCGCGGCACGTTGATCGGCTCGTTCTCCAGGCGGTTGATGACCGTCTGCACCGAGTCGGCGTGCATCGTCGACAGCGTCGTGTGGCCGGTGTTCATCGCTTGGAACAGCGTGATGGCCTCCGCACCCCGGACCTCGCCGACGATGATGTACTCCGGCCGGTGCCGCAGCGACGACCGCAACAGGTCGTACATCGAGACGCTGGAGCCCTCGTTGAGCCGCTCGCGGGTGACACACGACAGCCAGTTGTCGTGGTTCAGTGACAGCTCGCGGGTGTCCTCGATGGTGATGAGCTTCGACCCCGGCGGGATGAACATCGAGATGGCGTTCATCGAGGTGGTCTTGCCCGAGGCCGTCCCGCCGGCGAAGATGATGTTTCGGTTGTGCTCGATGGCCATCCACAGATACGCCATCTGCTCCAGCGAGTAGGTGCCGAACTCCAGGAGGTCGATCGGCGTGAACGGTTCCTCGCTGTACTTCCGGATGGTGAACGCCGAGCCGTGCGGCGTCACCTCCTCGCCGAGGGCCAGCTCCGCCCGGGAGCCGTCCTCCAGCGTCGTCTCGACGATGGGGTTGCCGACCGAGATGTGCCGGCCCGCCTGCTGAGCCATCCGGACGATGTAGTCGTCCAGCTCCTCCCGCCCGAAGACGACGTTCGTCTTGATGTCCTGGTAGTCGTCGTGGTAGGCGTACAGCGGGTAGTCGTAGCCGTCACAGGAGATGTCCTCGATGTCGGGGTCGTGCATCAGCGGGTCGATGCGCCCGAAGCCACGAAACCGCCGGTGGAGGTAGTAGTAGAGCCGGTGGAAGCCGGCGACGTCGGCGTCGACGCCGTACTTCTCGAGCCGGCTCCGCAGCTCCCGCCCGAGCACCGTCTCCGGGTCCTCCTCCGTCTCGTCGGTGCCGTAGACGAGCGGCGTCCGGACGTCGTCGTACAGCGCCTCCAGCAGGTCCGTCTCGAACCGGTCCAGCTTCGGCTCGACGACGCGGTAGAGGTGCTCGTCCGTCCGGTCGTCGTAAGTGACGGCCGCGTAGGCGAACGGCGGGTTCAGCCAGTACCGGTCGACGACGCGGTCGTCGAACTCCATCTCGTCGACGAGTCGACCGTGATCCGACGGTCGGTAGCGCTCGTTCGGAACCGTCGACCCCCGGAGCAGCTCCGCGGTCCGTGTCAGTCGCTCGCGAACGTCGGAGAGGGCGCCGCTCGAGGGGTTGTCCTGGTTTCGTGCCATGTGATCGCGGCGTCCGTGATCAGTTGTAGCGGACTACATCCTCCGGCGGTATAAATCCCGCCAGCGAAACGAGCGCCGACGACGGCCGGCTTGACGATGGCGTTACGTTCATCACGCCGGGCCCATTACATGGATAACAAGGGATGCGGCGTGATTATTTCACTCTGACGGTCGACGGCGTCGGCGGCGAATCGGACCGCCGGCCGGTCGTCACCGTCGGCTACGAGGGCCCGGCCGGACAGCTGGAGACACGGATGACCAAGGGCGAGGCGCTGCTCGACGACCCCGAAGTGGACGTCGGCTACCGCCTCCGCGGCGACGGCGACGGCGGCAGCGATGACGACCCCGACGGCGTGCTCGCCGTCGCCGACCGCGTCACCGGCGAGTACCTCCTGGAGCTCAACGCCCCGTCGGCGGACGTCTTCGCGCTCGTGGAGGCCGCCCGCGAGTTCGGCCAGACCGCCGACACCGAAGAGCGGTACCGCATCGTCGTCGAGACGGCGAGCTGCTCCGGAGCCGAAGTCTCATTCCCAGCGGCGTCGAGCTGTAGGTCACCGCCGGTCCCGGACGTGACCCGAGGTCTCGACGCTGATGTCGGTCTTCTTCGTCCCACGGATCCACGAGAGGTACTCCGCCATCCGGTCGGCCCCCCGGAGCGCCGCGGCGGAGTCGAACCGCTCGCGGAGCTCCTCGTTCGTGAACAGCGCGTGGAGCTGGTCGTGACACGGCGAGCAGACCTCGACGACCGGGCTCTCGGCGCGGCGCTCCGGCCGGAGGTGGTGCCGTTCGGTCGGTAGGTCGGGCCCGTGTCGGCGACAGAGCACGCACTCGCCCATGCCGGACGGAAGGGTCAGAGCCTCGAAACGGTTACGGGATATAAACATCATAGGTATTTTCCATGCTAACCGTCCTCATCTCAGTCACCGACAGAATACGTGAGTCGCGTAGACCTCCTGACTTTCGGTGATGTACACACCGACACCGGACGACTCGTACTCGCGTAGTAGGTTCTTCCTGTGTGGGTCTGAGTTCATCCACAGTTGGACCAGCCCATCGACCAATTCTGCTTCGGAATCGTACACTTCCGTTCCGTTCTCGGTTCTGACACGCGTGTCGATATAAGTCATCGCGATATTTTCATCCGGAGTGCAACTGTACCGCTTTCCGATACCTTCTCCATCGGGTGAGGTGTGTGAAAAGTATCCTCTCGTTGCCATATCTTCGGAGTGGTCCCGTGCTGCAGTTCGGACGGGAGAATCGACGGCCAATGGCCGCAGAGATTGCTTTCCACGTTCAATTCTGATTTCGTTGATGCTTTCGAGGACCAGCCGCTCGACTCTCCGTTCGTCGAACCCGTTCGAAGTGTCTACCTGGTTCGACTCCGTCTGTGCTTCACCACTCTCATCGCTTCGTTGATCTTTGTTCTGTCTTTCAGGATTTGCGACGCCCTGTCGGTCCTCGCCCTGTCTTTTATTTTTCTCAAGTTCCTGCTCGGTCGGGGTCGCCTCGTCCGCAGATTCGACCGAGTCCACCAGAGGGGTGACTCGATCCGTAGCATCCGAGACGGCGCCGGAAACCGCGGCAGGTGCGAAGAGCCCCGAAACTGCGAGCACTACCAACAAGAGCCGTGGTCCTGCGACAGTTCGGCGTAACTGCTGCGATGGGACTGACTTCGTGAACCACCGGAGTACGGGCCATCCTGCAGTCCATCCACAGCGACCACAGCGCAGAATCAAATCGCGCTCGAATCGATAGATGTACCGTCCGCAGTTCGGGCATGAATCGCCATCGTTTCGATTCCCACCGTGGTAGTACCAGAACTTGCTCCGGAACGTCCAGGCGATTCCCCAGCGGACGGCGATGTACACGATAATGCCAGCAAGGATGGCAACCACTGACCGATATCCTTGATCGTGAAGATACGTCCCTCCCGCGAGCGCGGCCGCAAGAGACAGTGCAATCTGCCCCCAGTACACGAACCGGTATTGCAGAAGCGGCGAAAAATGTCTTTGGATGGTTCGCTGAGAACGAACAAGGAGTCTCCGAGCTGCTATTGAATGAGGCCGGTGACGACCCGGGATTCGGCCTTCCGGAGGTGTTCGTCGACGGTCGACGGCGCACAGCCGAGGTTGTCGGCGATGTCCTTGTGCGTCGCCTGCCGCGGGACGTCGTAGTACCCCTCCTCGACGGCCGTCTCGAACACCTCGAGCTGGCGGTCCGTCAGCGGCGACAGCAGGTCCTCGCCGCCGGGGACGTAGGTAGTCCCTCGTCGGCGAACTCCAGCGGCGTGTCGACGATGAGCGCGTTGTCCCGGGCGATCTCCAGCAGTACCCCCCCGTCGTCGACGGCGTCCGCCTGGACGAAGGCGTGGTAGCCGTTGCCGGCGAGGTCGACCACGTCGTGGTCGACCACCCCCGCCCGCTCCTCGAGCGTGTCGTCGAACCCCGCTCCGTCGCCGGTCACCCTGTAGAGCAGCACCGTCGTCCCGTCGGCCCGCGCGTCGACGTGCAACAGGGCCTCCCGCGTGATCCCGTCGTGGCCGGCGAGAAACCGGTCGATGGGATGGATGGCCCGGTCTGTCGGCGAGAGGGTGAGCTTCAGGTACTTCATCGTATAGGGTCTGTACGATACCGGGGTGCAACGGGGATTTAAGATTATGACAAAACCTTCCAAAGGTCGTCGCCCGACGCCGGGGTCGCAAGCGCTTTGACGACGGCCCACCGACGGCGGACATGGAGTGGCCGCACGACCCCGACGGCGAGGACGGCTCCGAGGGGATGCGCAAGTACGGACAGGCGATCCTCGCGAAGAAGCTCGACGAGGAGGCGGACTTCCCGCTGACGAAGGCGGAGTTCCTCGAAGCCCACGGCGACGAGCCCGTCCGACTCAACCACGAGGAGGTCGTCAGCGTCGCCGACATCCTCGAGGCCGTCGACCGCTCGGAGTTCGAGGACATCGCCGAGTTCCACGTCGCCGTCGGCGGGGCGATGCGCGAAAACGGCATGTGGGAGATCGACCTCGCGGACCGCGCCTGACCGGCACGGCGCCGTCGCGTCGACGTCGAGCCGTCGGCGGTGCCGCCTGACTCCGCAGTACCCACGACCGGGGAGGGGTTTTGCAGGTCGCTCTCACAGCGAGAGCGTGCGCCGACGAGATGTGATGGCCGCTCTCGGGGCGGCGACGGCGACCGCCGGCTGTGTCACCGTCTACGCCGGCCGGACGTCCGACGACGGAGAGGTCGAGACGCCGATCCTCGCCGAGCATGATATTCCCCCGATCATCTACGGGGAGGAACCCTCTCCGAGTGACATCCGCGCCGTCGATGACCCGGCGTTCGGCCCCGGCGACGCGTGGCCGGCCGACCCCGACGGCTGCCGGCTGCTCGAGGTGACGGCGATAATACTCGGGCTGGAGGGCGGGATCGGGCTGGAGGGCGGGATCGGGCTGGAGGGCGGGATCGGGCTGGAGGGCGGCGATGTCGCGTGCGCGTGCCCGCCATCGTAAGCGCCCATGAGGCCGTCGATGACCTCGGCGGCCCGGTGCTCGTGACGCACCGTCCCGTCTGCTGCAGCGGGACGGTTGCCGAGCGGGTGGTTGACGGTGCCCCGACGCGGTCCGACGCCTCGGGGCTGCTGTGGACTCCACCCCGCGTCCGGACGGCCGCCGCCGAGGACGGCCAGGTGTTCTCGGACGGCGAGGCAGGCGTCGCCGACGGCGGCAACCTCGTGTACGACGACTGGACCGGCTCCCACTGGTGCAGATGCTCGCGCAGGGGATCCGGTCCGAGGACCGAGGACCGGCTCTCGGTACGACCCTCGACGGTGACGACGTGGGTCGACTGACGCGACCGACACCCCGACGCGGAGGTGTTGCCGCCGCCGGGTTTCGTCGTCGATCCGCCGATATGAGGGTCGTCTATCGGTCGTCAGTTGAAACCCCGCGAATGCGGTTATAGCCGGCCGGTTATTCCAGCCGCCCGGTCCGTCGGCATCCCGTGGCCAGATTTTATATACCATGGGATGGTGCCGTTGGGTATGTCACGTGACGTGCGACGGCGCGACATGGTGAAGGGCATCGGAATCGCCGGGGTCTCGTTCGGTCTCGCCGGGTGCTTCGGTAACGGCGGGGGCAACGGCGGCGACGATACCGACACCGGCAACGGTGGCGGCAGCGGCCTCGAGATCAACCCGACCGTCGAGGACACCGAGACCCGCTCGAACGCCGGCACCGAGGCCGCACAGCGACTCGTCAGTCAGGGCATCCCGATGGTCTGTGGGACCGCCTCCTCCGGCGTCAACGTCCCCGTCTCCGACGGCGTTCTCGCGGACAACGAGGCCGTCGGCTGCTCGCCGTCTTCGACCGCCGTCTCGGTGACCAACCTCGAGGACGACGACTACATCTTCCGGACGGCACCCTCCGACATCCTCCAGGGCACCGTCGACGCCCAGGTCATGTCTGAGCGGCTCGGGGCCTCGTCGGTCTCGACGCTGTACGTCGACAACGACTACGGCCAGCAGCTCAACGACCAGTTCGCCGAGCAGTTCGACGGCGAGGTGCTCAGCCAGAACGCCTACGCACAGGGTGGGTCGTCGTACGGGTCCACGATCCAGTCGGCGCTCAGCGGCGACCCCGACGGACTGTTCGTCGTCGGCTACCCGGAGGACGGCATACAGCTCTTCCGGGACTACTACTCCGCCAGCGACGGCAGCGAGGAGATCCTGATCCCGGACGGCCTGCGCGACGGCGCGCTACCGAGCCAGGTCGGCAACGACATGGCGAACGTCACCGGCACCGCGCCCGCCGCGGGCGGCCCGGCACAGGAGGCGTTCACGGCGGCGTTCGAGGAGCGGTACGGCGAGTCCCCCGGCGTGTTCACCTCCCAGTCGTACGACTCGGCCGCCGTCCTCATTCTGGCGAACGTCGCCGCCGGCGAGAACGACGGGACGGCCGTCCGCGACCAGATGCGCAACGTCGCCAACCCGCCTGGAGAGGAGATTACCCCCGACAACTTCGTCGAGGGCGTCGAGCTGGCCGCCAACGGCGAGCAGGTCAACTACCAGGGCGCCTCCTCGGACGTCAACTTCAACGAGGCGGGCGACCCCGCCAACGCAGCCTACGACATCTGGGAGTTCGACGGCCAGGACAACCAGTCCACCTCGGTCGCCGACACCCAGTCCTTTGAGGGCGACAACCCCGACGGCGCCGGCCCCTCGGCCGAGGAAACCCCCGGCAGCGACCCGGGTCGGACGGTCGAACTCGGCATCCTGCTGCCGACCTCCGGTAACCTCGCGTCCGTGGGCGGACCGATGGTGCAGGCCGCCGAGATGGCCGCCCTCGAGGTCAACGAGGCCGACCTCGACATCAGCTGAGTTGACGCGCCTCCCGTTTTGCCGTGTACCCCGTCCGCCTGTCGCTACGACCGACCAGCGCCGGCGGTATCCGACCCGAGTCGTGACTCCGTGCCGGGCCTCCGTCCGTGACCGCTCCGGGACTACCCGTCCCGGACCCCCCGGCTCCTTGGCTCCCCTGCGACGGGTCGGCGACGACGAATGTGGTCGACACCGGAGTCCGCCGTCCCGCCGAGCGTCCGACGAGTCGCTCCGCGCGACGCACTCGAGATGAAAAGTCGAAGATCACACCGCGGAGAATCCGGGCGCGGCAGCGGAGCGACCCGACCGCACGGCGGGGCCGCCGTCAGCCGCCGAGGAAGTCGCGTCTGACCTGCTCGTCGTCCAGCAGGGCGGTTCCGCTGTCCTCGTAGCGGTTCTGGCCGTCGACGAGAACGTAGCCGCGGTCGCAACGGCGCAGCGCCTCCTTGGCGTTCTGCTCGACCATCAGGATGGCCGTCCCGGAGTCATTGATCTCGTCGACCTTCTCGAACATCTCGTCGACGAGGTCCGGCGCCAGCCCCGCCGACGGCTCGTCGAGCAGCAGCATGTCGGGCGACAGCATCAGTGCCCGCCCCATCGCGAGCATCTGCCGCTGGCCGCCGCTCATGGTGCCGGCCGTCTGGCTCTCCCGCTCTTCGAGGATGGGAAACCGCCGGAACACCTCCTCGAGGGCGTCGTCCGGCACCTCGTCGAGGATGTACGCGCCCATCTCGAGGTTCTCCCGAACCGACAGCGAGTCGAAGATGTTCTGATTCTGCGGAACGTAGCCGAGCCCCTCGTAGATGATCTCGTCGGGCGGCATCCCGGTGATGTCGGCCCCGCCGAACGTCACCGTCCCGCCCATGTGAGAGGTGAGCCCGAAGACGGACTTCATCACCGTCGACTTGCCGGCGCCGTTCGGGCCGACGATGGTGACGTACTCGTCGTCCCGGACGTCGAGGTCGACGTCGGTAAGGATCTGGAGGTCGCCGTAGCCGGCGTCGAGGTTCCGCACCTGCAGCAGCGCGTCCGACCACCGGTCGATCTCGGTGGCGGCGCCGCTTGCGGCGTCCGTCTCGGCGCTCACGTCTCGACCTCCCCGCCGAGATACGCCTCAAGGACGCGCTCGTCGGCCTTGACGTCTTCCGGCGTCCCCTCGGTGAGGACGCTGCCCTGGTGCATCACGATGACGCGTTCGCAGTTGTCCATGATGAGATCCATGTCGTGTTCGACGATGAGGAAGGTGTAGCCCTGTTCGCGGAGTTCGTGGAGGTGCTCCAAGAGCCGCTCCTCCAGCGACGGATTGACGCCGGCGAACGGCTCGTCCAGCAGGAGCACGTCGGGGTCGGTCAACAGCACGCGCGCCAGCTCCAGCAGCTTCCGTTGGCCGCCCGAGAGGTTGCCCGCGTACTCGTCGGCGAGGTGGTCGATGTCGAAGAAATCCAGGGTCTCCCAGACATCCTCGAGCACCTCCTCTTCCTCTTCGACGACGGACCCGCGGGTGAACGGCAGGACGCTCCGCCACAGCGACTCGCCGCGCTGGTGCATCGGCGCCAGCATCAGGTTCTCGAGGACGGTCATCTCGCCGAGTTCGCGGGCGATCTGGAACGTCCGGGCGAGCCCCCGGTCGGCGATCTGGTGGGGGGCGAGCCCGGTGATGTTCTCGCCGTTGAACCGGACGGTACCGGCGGTCGGCTCGAGAACGCCGGTGACGCAGTTGAACGTCGTCGACTTGCCGGCGCCGTTCGGGCCGATGAGCCCGGTCAGACTCCCCTGTTCGACCTCGAAGGAGGCGCCGTCGACGGCCGTCAGTCCGCCGAATCGCTTGGTCAGATTCTCCACCTGCAGCGGGATGGCCTCGGGGACGTGCTTTGCGGCCTCCTCGGCGGCCGAGTCCTGTGTTTCGGCCTCCTCGTAGTCGACGTCGGCATCCTCGGGGACGTTCGCCTGGACCGCCTCCTCCGGCGGGTCGATGTCCGTGTCACTCATCCTCGACACCTCCGTCGGCGGCGACCGCGCGGTCGCCGTCGGACCGGCGGTCCGGCCGCGACAGCGAGATGGCGGCGGCCTGCTCCTTCCGGTGGCCGAGCAGCCCCTGCGGGCGGTTGTGCATCAGGTAGATGATGACCAGCCCCATGATGAGCAGCTGGAGACTCTGGAGCTTGGTGACGGTGTAGAGCAGTAGGGGGATAACGTCGAAGCTCCCGGCGATGGGTGCCATCGCCTCGCCGAACCCGGTCTGTCGCGCGAAGCGACCCAAGTCCGTCTCCGTCAGCTTGTCGATGACGCTCTGCAGAAACCGTGGCCCGCGGTAGAGAACGGCGGCGAACAGCGCTCCGCCCATCACGCTGCCGGTGTTGGAGCCGGCGCCGCCGATGATCAGTGCCACCCAGATGTAGAACGTCGTGTCCGGGCGGAACTGCGTGGAGTTGATCGAGCCGCCGCCGCCCCCGGCGTTCATGAACCACAGTACGCCGAGCAGCCCCATCAGCCCGCAGCCGATCATGAAGACGACGATCTTGAACCGGTCGGTGTCCTTGCCGAGGGAGTTGGTCGCCTCCTCGTCCTCGCGGATGGCCTTCAGGACGCGCCCGAACGGCGAGTTGCCCATCCGCTGCAGCAGCGCGTAGTACCCTATCATGAAGGCCAGCAGTATCAGCGCGTATCCGATGCGGTCGGCCGTGACCGGGCTGCCGGTCACCTGCTCCGCCGCCACGGTGAGGCTGTCGTAGACCCCGCCGAGCAGCAGGGCGTCGAAGAGGAGTTCGACCTCGCTGCCCCAGTCGAGCTGGAGTCCGTCGCCGCCGCCGAACCCGACGGACAGGCCGCCGACGTCGAAGGAGGCGATGTTTCCGTTCCGAACCGACAGCCGGAAGATCTCGCTGACGGCGACGGTGACGATGGCGAGGTAGTCGGCCCGCAGCCGGAGCGCCGGCAGCGCGACGAGCAGGCCGAAAAGCGCCGCCGCGACCGCGCCGGCCAGCATACCGATCGGAAGCGGGAGTCCGAGTCCACCGGTCGCACCGCCGACCGCACCGCCGCCTCCGGCCGCCACCGGGTCCTTGGAGACGATCGCCGCCACGTAGACGCCGATGCCCATGAATCCGATGACGCCGATGTTGAACAGACCGGTGTACCCCCAGTGGAGGTTCAGCGCCAGCGCGGCGATGGCGAACAGGCCGATCCACCTGGTCAGCGACGTCATGTTCGAGACGGGGTCGATTCCGGCGACGCTGCCGAGGACCAGATACACCGCGTAGATGACGGCCAGCAGCCCGATAATCTTCGCCGGATCGCTGCTCCCGACCGCGGAGACGCGGTCCGGAACTCTGTCGCTGACGCTCATGCTGTCGTCCTCCCCGCGAACAGTCCGGACGGCTTGACGACCAACACCACGATCATCAGCGCGAACGCGGAGGCCTTCGCCAGCCCACTCGGGATGAAAACCGTCGAGAGGTCCCGCGCCAGCCCGATGATGAGTCCACCGGCCATCGCGCCGTAGATCGACCCGATGCCGCCCAGGATGACCGCGGCGAACACCAGCAGCAGGAACAGCCAGCCGTCGAACCAGCCGAACGTCCCCCGCCACAGCACCCAGGTGTAGCCGGCGACCCCGGTGAGGCTCCCGCCGAGCACCCACGTGAACCGGATGACCCGCTCCGTCGGGATGCCGGTCACGCGGGCGAGGTCCTTGTTGTCGGCCATGGCGCGCATCGCCTTGCCCAGCTTCGAGGTCTGCAACAGCACGTGGACCCCGAGCATCAGCGACACCGCGATGACGAGCAGGGCGAGGTCGTGTGCGTTGGCGCTGATACTGCCGCTCAGTTCGGTGATGACGAATTCCCACGTGGGCGGGCCCTCTGCAAGGGCTCGGTCCTCGGGGTTGCTACCAAGGACGGCGACATTCCACACGCTATTCGAGCCCGCGTTGGTCGAGAACTTCTCGATGCCCCAGATAAAGTTGACGAGATACCGGATGACGAGCGCGACGCCGATGCTGGTGATCAGCAGCGAGACGCTCGAGCGGTCCCGAATGGGTTCGAACGCCAGCCGGTCGACGAGCAAAACGACGCCGATGGTCCCGACGCCGGCGACGAGTAATCCGAGCACGATGGCCGCGAAGGCCAGCGAACCCCCCGTGATGGCCAGTCCCAACTGGCTCGCCTCGACCTTCATGAGCGCCAGGGTACCGATGTCGTACGTCGCGGCGCCGACCACGCCCGCGACGATGTACGACGTCATCGCCCCTATGAACGCACCCACGGTGATGAAGTCGCCGTGAGCGAAGTTCGCGAACCCGAGGATGCTGTAGGTCATCGAGAGGCCGATGCCGGCCAGCCCGATGATGAGCCCTCTCAGGATACCGTTGATGACCTTGCTCAGGAAGCTGTCCAGCGGCTCGACCCCGCCCATGACCTTGGTCGCGCCCAGCCCCGGAATGTTCACGACGACGTCGACGCCGCTCAGCTTCAGGATCAGGTCGGCGACCAGATAGAGGCCGATGAACACGAGTAACCCGTTGAAAGGGTTCTCTACGAGCCCCTCGGCCCGCGTTCTATATCCGTCTGCGACACCCATACGTGTGACTCACACGCTACCCGGGGCACGGGATATTGAATAAAGCTTCGTTATTTTGGACATCAGCGTATTAAGAAGCACCACTCATGCCCGGATACGACCGTACAACGCCGCCGTTCCGTCGCAAGGGAAACGACTATCTCCCCGCCGTGGGCACGCCCATGCATGATACGGACCCTCGACGACCTGGAGGCCGAGGGGGCGGCGCTCGGGGTGCGCGTCGACATCAACAGCCCCCTCGCGGAGGGGACGCTGGCCGACGACGCGCGGCTCCGGGCCCACGTCGACACCGTCGACGAGCTGTGCCGACGGGACGGCCGGGTCGTCATCCTCGCCCACCAGGGTCGTCCGGGCGGCGAGGCGTTCGCCGACCTCTCCTCGCACGCCGCCCGCCTCGACGAGCTGCTGGCGGCGCCGGTGTCGTACTGCGACGCCACGTTCAGTGCGGCCGCCCACGATCGCATCGCCGACCTCGATCCCGGCGAGGCCGTCCTGCTCGAGAACACCCGCTTTTACTCCGAGGAGTACATGTCCTTCGAGCCCGCGGCGGCCGCCGAGACGCACCTGGTGTCGAAGCTCGCGCCGGCGCTGGACGCCTACGTCAACGACGCCTTCGCCGCCGCCCACCGGAAGCAGCCGTCGATCGTCGGCTTCCCGACCGCGCTACCGGCCTACGCCGGCCGCGTCATGGAGCGGGAGCTGGAGGTGCTCGGTTCCATCGAGGAGAGCCCCGAGCCCCGGGTGTACGTCCTCGGTGGCGCGAAGGTCGACGACGCCATCGGCGTCGCCCGATCGGTGCTGGAGCGGGGGCTAGCCGACGCCGTCCTGACGGCCGGCGTCGCCGGCAACGCGTTCCTGTTGGCCGACGGCGTCTCCCTGGGGGCGGCCTCCGCCGGCGTCGTCAACGAGCGGAGCCACGGCGCGGTCAAGGCCGCCGGCGACCTGCTGGACGACTTCAGCCACCGCATCTACGTCCCCCGCGACGTCGCCGTCGAGCGAAACGACGAGCGCGTCGAACTAGGCCTCGACGACCTCCCCGCGGAGTCGCCCGCCATGGACATCGGCGCCCGGACGCTGGCCGCCTACGCCGACATCCTCGAGAACGCCGGCACCGCGGTCCTCAACGGCCCGCCCGGCGTCTTCGAGGACGACCGCTTCGCCTTCGGCACCCGGGAGCTGTATCAGGCGGCGACCCGCGCGGAGACGAGCATCGTCGGCGGCGGCGACACGGCCGCGGCGATGCGCCGGCTCGACGTCGAGGGGTTCGATCACGTCTCCACCGGCGGCGGCGCCGCCCTCCGGATGCTCTCCGGCGAGACGCTCCCCGGCGTCGAGGCCCTCCGGGGGTGAGCCGTGGGCGCCGACGCCAACGCCGACCCCGACCCCGATGTCGAGGCCCCGCCGGGCTACACCGTCGACCGGCTCGACACCGACGACGCCGGGGCCGCGGCGGCGCTGTGGGTCGAACTGGCGGCCGGCCAGCGCGACCACGGCTCGCATCTTCTCGCGCCGGCGAACCGCCAGCGGGTCCGCGAGACGATGCTCCGTCACGCCGCCGCCGCCACCGCCTTCGTCGCCCGCGACGGCACCGACGTCGTCGGCTTCGTCACCTTCGGCACGGAGTCGGAGGGCTACGCCCAGGACGTCGACCGCGGGGTCGTCCACAACCTCTACGTCCGGCCGGCCGACCGCGGCGACGGCGTCGGCAGCGCCCTGCTGGCGGCCGCCGAGGCGGCGCTGGCCGACCGCGGCGTCGGCACCGTCGCGCTGCGGGCGATGGCCGACAACGAGGCCGCCCGGCGCTTCTACCGCCGGCACGGCTACGAGCCCCACCGCATCGAACTCGAGAAGTCGGTCGAAAGCGATACGCTCACAACGGACGACCGATAACGGGCGAACGCGCCAGGGGAGCTTGGGCGGTACAAGCACCCGACTTGTAATCGGGAGTTCGGGGGTTCAAATCCCTCCCCTGGCTCTTCTGTCCGAGCGGCAGCGAGGACGAAGAGCAGCGAGCGGATTTGAACCCTGGGAGGCGAGCGAAGCGAGTCTCCCTCCGGTTCAATATTCCTCCCCTTCGTTTCGAGCGACCGCCGGCTGCGACCGTTACCTCCTCCGTGTCGGCGGCGTCAGTTATCAGAAGCCTGCCGACCGGAATAGTGTCGGCCCGCTGGTCATCACCGGGTCCATCCGGGTACCAGCCGAATCCGACCCGGTCGGCTACCGCCACCTGCGGTGACGACGCGGCGGACCGCTGCGGCCGTCCCGGGGCTTATCCGGACGTGGCCGGACGGAGATGACATGCGACGTCGGGAGGTCCTGGCGACGATCGGCGCGGCCTCGGCGGCCGTCGTGGCGGGGTGTTCGGACGACTCCTCGAGTGCCGACGACGGAACGGCGGAGCGGCGGTCGGCCACGGCGGTCGAGGTGACGACGGCGACGTCGGCACCGCGGCCGTCTCCCGCGAACATCGACGGCTGGCTGAGCGAGCTACGGTACCTCGAGTCGGTCTCCGTCGGCGCCTACGTCGACGACCGCGCCGCGGGCGTCCGGGGGACCGTCGAGAACACCGCCGACCGGCGACTGCGGGACGTCCGGGTCGAGGTGTCGTTCTACCACGGTCAGACCCGGGTCGGGGACGGCCTCGACGGCCCCGTCGATCTCGACCCAGGCGACGGGTGGCGGTTCGACGTGCCGTACCCCGGCGACCGGCGGTGGGACACTTACGTCGGCATCACGGACCACGGGGGATGAGATCACTCGGCGGGACTACACCTCGGCTCCTATCCGGTCGCCGCCGCGGGCCTGGAAGCTGCTCGTCGCCCCCGTAACCCCGGGCAACGTCTCTCTCCGGCGAGCTCCGCACCGAACTCCCCAGTACCTATAACGGAGCAGGGGGGTCGGCCGGGCCGAAATTGGGTGAGAGTTTAGACCGAATTCGGCGAACGGTCAAGTGCGGCCACGGGGTACCGACGGGTATGACCGCCGAACAGCACCGACGGGACGCGGAATCGGTCGTCAGGGAGATCCAGCTCGAAGGCGGCGGCCTCATCGTCTACGACACGGACGAGGAGGGAGCCTGGATTCAGGCCGAGTAGCACGTAGCATGGGTTCCCGCGGGCGTCAGGCCTCGATGTCGGCGAGCGTCTGAACGCCGCGGACCTCGAAGCGGGCGCCGCCGGAGCGGCTCTTGGCGGCGGAAATGTCCCAGCCGTGAGCCTCGGCGATGCTGCGGACGATGGCCAGCCCCAGTCCGGTGCCGTCGTCGCCGGTGGTGTAGCCGGCCTCGAAGATCTCGTCCCGCTTGTGCTCGGGGATACCGGGACCGTCGTCGGCGACGTAGAACCCCTCGTCATCGATCATCCCGACGTCGATTTCGACCTCTTCGCCGCCGTGTTCGATGGCGTTCCGGAAGAGGTTCTCGAGAAGCTGTCGGATCCGATTGCCGTCGGCGGTGATCGTCGACAGCGTCTCGTATTCCATGGAAGCCTGCTTCTGGTCGATGGTCCCCCAGGCGAGCTGGACGGTCTCCTCGAGATCGACCTGCTCGAACTCGTCGACGTCCTTCCCCTGGCGGGCCAGCGCGAGGACGTCCTCGATGAGCTGTTCCATCCGCTCCAGGGCCTTTTCGGCGGAGTCGAGCTGCGACTGGTTGTCCTCCCGCTTCTGTGCCACGCCGATGCTGCCGATGGCGACGTTGAGCGGGTTCCGGAGGTCGTGGCTGACGACCGACGCGAAGGCCTCGAGCTGGTCGTTGCGACGCTCGAGCTGTTCGCGGCGCTCCCGCTCGTCGGTGCGGTCGGCCAACAGGAGCAGATAGCCGAGCAGCTCGCCGTCCTCGCCGTCGGTTTCGTTCCCGTCCTCGCTCTCGACGGCCGTCAGCACGCCGGAGCCGTGGAACGTCGACCCGTCGCTGCGGCGGAACTGCCGTTCGAGCTCGACGGCGTCGGTCCGGAGCGCGCGCTGGAGGTGCGTCCGGACCTCCTCGGCGGCGTCGTCGTCGGCGTACAGCTCGTCGATGCGCGAGCCGACGACCGCCTCGGCCCGGTAGCCAGTCAGCTCCCTGGCGCCGGTGCCCCAGGTCCGGACGAACCCCTCGGGGTCGAGCCGGACGACGACCATCCCGCCGGCGTCCTCGATGACCTGCCTGGCGCGGTCGGCCCGCCGCCGGGCCATTTCGGCCGTCTCGTCCCGGCGGGCGGCGACGAACCCGCCGACGGCGCCGGCCGCCGCCGCTGCCGACGCGATGGTCGCGATCGGCAGCGTCGACTCCGGCAGCGTGACGCCGAGGGACTGCGCCAGCACGAAGTCGCCGACGCCGCCGACGGCGACGGCCGCGACGACGGTCCAGGCCGCCACCCTGGCGTTGCCGGTCGACAGCGACCGGACTCGATAGCTCAGCGTCACCAGGAGCCCGCCCGCCACGAACAGCGGCGCGATGGCCAACAGCAGCAACTCGTCGACCGTCTCGACGACCGTGGCGTGCCGCGCCGCGACGCCGATGGCGCCGAGGCCGCAGGCCGCGAGCACCAGCCACGCGGGCACGAACTCGTCGAAGCGTCCCATCACCCCCCTTTCCTCTCGCCTTCGACATAACGTCTCGCATCGGTCGACTCCACCGATATCGGCGCCGGCGCCGGTGCGACCGTAACTGCGAGTGCGGCCCCGAGGGCCTCGCCCGGTATTTCACCGCCCGTGCTCTCGTGGAAGTACGCCCAAATGGTACCGGCGGCGTCGGTCGCTTCCGTCGCGACGCTGGCGGCTCTCCTGTGGCTGTCGGCGGCAACGCCACCCTGAACGGTGCCGGCGACGGGATCGTGGGTGGTCGCCGCCGTCATCGCGGCCCGGACCGGCGCCCAATTCCCGTCCGCGTGCTCGCTCCCTCCCGACCGTCAGTTGGCGGTCGTCACCGGCCTCGCGGCCGTCTCGTGGGTCGTCGCCCGCCTCGCCGCTGCCTGCGGGCTCCCGTACCGCGAGCGCTACCTCGCGGCCGCCGAGTCGGGCGCGGCGGTCGTACTCCTGTCTGCGCCGACCGACCACCTCGGCGTCCCGGTCGGTCACCTCCTACTGGCCGCCGGAGCGCCGCTCGCCGGCGCCGTCGCGTGGCTCGTCCTCGTCGGTCCGATGCTTTCCGACCGGGTCGTCGTCCCGCGCCCGACGGTTACGGTCGAACCCGTCGGCGGCTACCTGCTCGTGGGGGTGCTGGCGGTGACGGCGGTGCCGCCGTGTGTGGCGCTGCTGTACGTCGTGGCCGCGAGCGCGGAGCGGCGAGCGGTGAGCGATGCCGTCAGTCGATCAGCCGGAAGCGGTTGTTCCCGCACCGGCAGTTGGGGTCGCCCTTGGTCCGGATGCCGTGCTCGGGACTCACCGTCACCGGCCGGATGGCACCGCAGTCCTCGCACACACCGACGCCGTGCCGTAGCTCTTTGCCGCTCGACATGCCCTTCCATGTGGGTCCCTCACACGTAGTCGCCCGCACCGACACGGCGCTCGATGTGAGCCAGAAGTATATTTCACCGTGTTCACTTCAACACGACCAGCGGGTCGCCCTGGTCGACGGACTGGCCCTCCTCGACGGCGACCTCAGTGACGGTGCCGCCGACCTCCGCGATGATGTCGTTTTCCATCTTCATCGCCTCCAGCACGCAGATGACGTCGCCGGACTCGACGGCGTCACCCTCCGCGACGTCGACGCCGAGGATGGTGCCCTGCATCTCCGCGTTGACGACCTCGCCCTCGGCGGAAACGGACGGCGACCCGCCGCCCGCACCGCCACCGCTGCCTGCACTGCCGCCGGCGCTCCCGCCGCCGCCACCGGCGCTCGCGCTGCCGGGCGCCGGCCGGTTGGCGGCCATCTCGGCGCGCTCCTCGAGGTTGACCTGGAAGCGCTTGCCGTTGACCTCGACGGTGAACTCCCGCTCGACGACCTCGTCCTCCGTGCCGTCGCCGGCCTCGCCGGCGCCCCACCGCTTTTGAGCCTCCTCGACGCGCTCGCGGTCCAGCTCCTCGTCGAGGTACTTCGTGGTGTGGGTGCCGCCGACGAACTCCTCGTCGTCCAGCATCAGCCGGTGGAACGGGACGATGGTCGGGATGCCCTCGATGTCGTACTCGGCGAGCGCCCGCTTCGAGCGGGCGATGCACTCCTCGCGGTCGGCGCCGTGGACGATGAGCTTCGCGATCATCGAGTCGTAGTCGGTCACCAGGTCGTCGCCCTGCCGGGGGGCGTCGTCGACCCGGACGCCGATGCCGCCCGGCGGGTCGTACGTCTCGAGTTCGCCGCCCGTCGCCGGTGCGAAGTCGTCGGCGGCGTTCTCGGCGTTGACCCGGAACTCGATGGCGTGGCCCTCCAGTTCGACGTCGTCCTGGAAGAAGGTCAGCTCCTCGCCGGCGGCGACCCGGAGCTGCCACTTGACGATGTCGATGCCGGTCAGCTCCTCGGTGACGCAGTGTTCGACCTGGATGCGGGTGTTGACCTCCAGGAAGTAGAAGTCCGCGTCGGTCCCGATCAGCTCGTCGGCCTCGCGGTCGGGGTCGTCCTCGACGAGGAACTCGAAGGTGCCGGCGTTGTAGTAGTCGGCGGCGTCGGCACCGCGGCGGGCGGCCTCGCCGATCTCCTCGCGCAGCTCGTCGGTCAGTGCCGGCGAGGGGCCCTCCTCGACGACCTTCTGCTGGCGGCGCTGCAGCGAGCAGTCCCGCTCGCCGAGGTGCCGGACGTTGCCGTGCTCGTCGGCGAGGATCTGCACCTCGATGTGCCGCGGGTTGTCGAGGAAACGCTCGAGGTACACCGAGTCGTTGTCGAAGTAGGCCTCTCCCTCCCGTTCGGCGGTTTCGAGCTGCTCTTCGGCCTCCTCGGGGTCGCGGACGATCTTCATCCCGCGGCCGCCGCCGCCGCCCTCTGCCTTGATCGCGACCGGGTAGCCGTACTCGTCGCCGAACTCCTGGACCTCCTCGACGGAGTCGACGGGGTCGGTCGTCCCCGGGACGATCGGGACGTCGGCCTCCTGCATGATGGTGCGGGCCTTGGTCTTCTCGCCGGCCTGTTCCATCGACTCCGACGACGGACCGACCCACGTGACCCCCTCCGTCGCCTCGACCGTGTCGGCGAACTCGGCGTTCTCCGCGAGGAAGCCGTAGCCGGGGTGGATGGCGTCGGCGTCGGCCTTCTCGGCGGCCTCGATGACGGCCTCGTGGTCGAGATAGGAGTCGGCCGCACGCGCCGGGCCGATGTTGTACGCCATGTTGTGCGGAGCCTATCGCGGGGCGTACGTTACTCTATCGATTCGGACAACTGCCGACACCGGGGGAATTTACAGGCTGTCGAGGCGAATGCCACGGGGCTTGACCCCGTGAATGAAGCCGACACTCCGTGACACAAGCCATTAAGTAGCAACACAACGATAATCAAGGTACAGCGATGTGGTACGACTACCGCTTCCGCGCCTACCCTAACCGAACAGGTGTGACTGCGGAGGCGGAACGCCACATCGACATCCACCGCCAAGCCTACAACCACACCCGCTACGAATACAACGTCCTCGACACAGACAAGGACAATATCGGTTCGGCGTATCAACACCAGAAACGCCTCACCGAATGGAAGGACGAGTGGCCTGTATTCTCCGAAGTCCACTCGAAGGCGTTACAGAAGACTGTCGGACGCTTCTACGACAACCTCTCGAACCTCTCCGAGAAGAAGCAGAACGGTCACAAGGTCGGGTGGCTCAAGTGGAAGTCACCGCGAGAGTATCAGAGCGTGACGTACTCGCAGTCTGGCTTCGAACTCAAAAACACGAGTGGTCGGACTCGCCATCATCAAAGAAGTCACTCTGAAAAAGGAGACGACGGGTGAGTGGTGCGTCACGTTCGGCCTCAAAGTCGAGGATACCGCGCTCCCCGAGAAACCCGACGTGGATGACTTGAATGCTGAGGATTGCGTCGGCATCGACCTCGGTATCCAGAACTACATTTACACGTCAGACGGCGATAGCGTGGACTGGCTCAACCTCACCGACGAATACGAACGACTGCGCCGTGAGCAATGCAGTCTCTCCCGCAAGGAACACGGGAGCAACAACTGGGAGAAACAACGTCAAGAGGTCGCCAAGATCAAGCGGCGAATCAAGCGGAAGGTCGAAAATTTCCAGCACAAGCTCACGACGTGGCTCGTCACGACGTATGACGCCGTGTTCGTGGAAGACTTGAACGTCTCGGGAATGCTTCAACAGCGTGGGAACGCTCGGAATAAGCAGGATGCCGCTTGGCGCGGGTTTATCGAGATGCTGGAGTACAAGGGCGACCTGTACGGGACATACGTCGTGCAAGTGAACCCTGCGGGGACGACCAAGGAGTGCGCCGAGTGTGGTGTCGAGACGGACAAACCATTGTGGGTGCGGGAGCACAGTTGTCCGAGTTGCGGGTTCGAGGCGGATAGGGACGCGAATGCGTCGTACAACGTTCTTTCTCGCGGTCTTCAGGAGTTAGGTCTGGGACAGGCCGAATCAACGCCCGTGGAGACTGCGGCCGCTGTGGAAACCGATGGAGGGCGGCCTTCGTCGGTTCCTGCAAGTCGCGTCGTTGAAATGGGAAGCCTCGGGGTCGTACGGAAGACGCAGTCTTCTGTGATGACGAGAGACGAAGTCTCTCGAACCACTTGACCCCGAGGCGGTTCACGCCGGCAACCGCCGCCACGCAGACGGTCGACGGCCGACTCCCGTGACGTCTTTTGAGCCGTAACACGGGATATATTGAAGTACCGAGGGTTGCCATGGTCGGTATCCGTGGGAGACTCGACGGCGACGGACGCCGACGGCTCGGACGCGGAGACGGGCGGTAAGGCGGAGCCGACGGTCTGTCTCCTCGAGGACCCGACCGCCGCCAAGGCGATCGCCGCCGCCCGGCCGTCGACGGAGTCGATCGACGACGAGACCGCGGCGGTCGAGCGGCTCTCCGAGGAGGCGGCCTGTCTCGTCGTGAACCCGACGCGGCTGGCCGCCTCGCCCGGGAGCTTCCTCGAGGAGGTCCGACGCGTCGCCCCTGACCGTCCGGTCGTCTGGGTGACCACCGACATGAGCCGTCTCGGCGACGGCGCCTTCGGCCCGGCGACGACGGTCGTCGAGCGGCCCGAGAACCCCGACGACTGGTCGTTTCTCGTCCAGAAGGTCCGGGCGGCGCTCGAGGACTCCGGCGGGACCGCCCGCGGCCCGGAGACCTACCGGATGCTCGTCGAGTCGGCCCGGGATGCTCGGCTACGACCGCGAGGAGCTGCTCGGTAGCCACGCCTCCCAAACGATGGCCGAGGGCGAACTCGAGCGGGGCCAGCAGCTGGTCGGCGAGCTCGTCGAGTCCGACAGCCGCGAGAGCGAGGTCATCGACATGGAGATGGAGACGAAGTCCGGCGACCGGGTGACGGCGTCGGTGAACTTCGTGGTCCTCACCGACGATGACGGCACCTACGACGGGCTGATGGGCGTCGTCCGGGACATCACCGAGCGAAAACAGCGGGAGCGGGAGCTGGAGCGCTACGAGACGATCGTCGAGACGACGACCGAACCGATCTACCTGCTGGACGCCGACGAGCGGTTCGTCCGGGTCAACGACGCGATGGTCGACGAACTGGGGTACGACCGCGAGACGCTGCTCGGCAGCCACGTCTCGACGGTGACGACCGAGGCCGGCGTCCGGCGACAGGAGACGCTGGTCGCCGAACTCGCCGCCGGCGACCGCGAGCAGGCCAGCACCGAAATCGAGATGACGACCGCCGACGGCACCCGCCGGCGGTACGACATCAGCCTCGGCGCCATCCACGAAAACGGCCGCTTCGAGGGGACCGTCGTCACCGCCCACGACGTCACCGACCTCCGGGAGCACCAGCGCCAGCTGTCGGTGCTGGACCGGGTGCTCCGGCACAACGTCCGCAACAAGATGTCGGTCGTCCTCGGCCACGCGAGCGACGTCGTCACGAGGGCGAGCCCGGAGGTGGCCCGGCGGGCGGAGGCCATCGAGAAGTCGGCGACGGAGCTGCTGGAGCTGAGCGACAGCGCCCGCGCCTTCGAGAGCGTCTTCGCCGACGACGCCCGCCGGACGACGACCGTCGACGCCGCCGAGACCGCCCGGGATGTCGTCCGGGAACTCCGGCTCGAACACCCGGCGGCGGAGATACGAACCACGCTGCCGGCATCGGCGCCGGTCTGCGCCCACGAGACGTTCGAGCTCGCGCTGAACGAGCTCGTCGAGAACGCCGTCGTCCACAGCGACCGACCGGCCCCGACGGTCGAGGTGTCGGTGACCGAACGCTCCGACGTCGTCGAGATACGCGTCGCCGACGACGGCCCGGGACTCGACGAGACCGACCGGCAGGCGCTGCTCCGGGGCGCCGAGTCGCCGCTGGAGCACACCCAGGGACTCGGCCTTTGGCTGGTGCGGTGGTCCGTCGAAACCGCCGACGGCAGCATCGGCATCGACGACAACGACCCCTGCGGGACCGTCGTCACCGTCCGGCTCCCGACGGCCGACGACGGGTGATCGCCCCGGCGTCCGATACTCCCCGGGATCAGGGTGACCGTTCGGCCTCTCGGACGGCCTCCCGCGCGCAACGGGCGAGTCGGCGGTGATTCTTGTGCCACTCCGGGACGTCCTCGGGGTGCCAGTACCGCAATTCGGTCCCCTCGTGGGAGATCTCGAGGTCACCGCCGCGCTCGGCGCAGAGATACAGGTGGACGACGAGACAGTGCGGGCCGTACTCGCCGGGGTTGCGGATGTACACTCCGATGAGTTGCCGGACGTCGACCGACAGGCCGGTCTCCTCGACGGCTTCCCGGACGGCGGTTTCGGCCGGCGACTCATTCGGCGCCACGTACCCGCCGGGCAGCCCCCACGTTCCGTCGTCGGCCCGCAACTGCAGGAGAATCCGCTCCTCGTCGTCGAAAAGTGCGGCGTCGGCGCCCAGCTTCGGCGTGACGTGGCCGAGTTCCTCGGCAAACCGCTCTCGGACCGCCTCCGGCGGCCGATCGACCGTATGGCCGTACCACTCGCCGACGAGTTCCAGGACGCGCTCGTAGCGCGCCTCGTCGTACGGGTCGTCTGCGTACCTCCGGCCGTTCTCCGCCAGAATCCGCAATTCGTCCAGAAGTTCGAACAGTTCCATACCTGCCGTCGGACGCCCGCGGTGGTGTGTCTTTGTGGGGTCCCGACTCCTGACCGGGCGACCGTTACAGCCGGTCGGTCCGGCCGGCGACGGTCCAGGTGTCCCGCGGCGCCGCCGTCGGCACCCGGACGCGGCACCGCTGGAGGGCGTCGACGCGGCCCCGGAACCGCCAGCGGCGGCCCTCCCAGCCGCGATCGGCCGCGGCCTCCTCGTCGCCGTCGTCGTCGGCCGAGACGTGGGCCCGGACGGCGGCGGCGATGGCCGCTGCTTCCGCGTCGTCGGCGTCGTCCGGAACGTCGACGCGCATCGTCACAGCGGGATGTTGCCGTGCTTGCGGTCCGGCCTGTCGGCCCGCTTGGATTCGAGCATCCGGAGGTCCCGGATCAGCCGCGGACGGGTCTCCTGCGGCTCGAGCACGTCGTCGACGAAGCCTCGTTCGGCCGCCGTGTACGGGTTGGCGAAGGTGTCTCGGTACCCCTCGATCAGTTCCTCGCGGCGGCTCTCGACGTCGTCGGCCGCCTCCAGTTCGTCGCTGTACAGCACGTTGACGGCGCCCTTCGGCCCCATCACCGCGATCTCGGCGCCCGGCCAGGCGTAGTTGACGTCGGCCTCCAGGTGCTTCGAGGCCATCACGTCGTAAGCGCCGCCGTAGGCCTTCCGCGTGATGACCGTCAGCAGCGGCACCGTCGCCTCGCTGTAGGCGTAGAGGAGCTTCGCGCCGTGTTTGATGATACCGTCGTGCTCCTGGTCGGTGCCGGGCATGAAGCCGGGGACGTCGACGAAGGTGACGACGACGCCGACCGAGCGGCCATCGAGCCGGCCGAAGCCCGTCACGAGGTTGCGAGCGAACCCCTCGCCGACCTCGAAGAACGAATCGGAATCGAGGACCCGGTCGACGACGTCGACCATGTCGTACGGTTTTCGCGGCTCGGAGGGGACGACGTCGGCCAGCGCCTCGTCGCGGCGGTCGGGGTCGTCCCACGGCTCGACCCGCGGTGGGTCTTCGACGTTGTTCGCGGGGAGGTACGACAGCAGCCGCCGGATGTCGTCCAGCGCCCGCTCCTCGTCGGCCGCCGAGAAGTGCGCGACGCCGGATTCGGTGGTGTGGGTACGAGCGCCACCGAGTTCCTCGAACCCCACCTCCTCGCCGGTGACCGTCTCGATGACCTCCGGCCCCGTGATGAACATATGAGAGGTGTCCTCGATCATGAAGACGAAGTCCGTGATGGCCGGCGAGTAGACGGCGCCGCCGGCACACGGGCCCATGATCGCCGAAATCTGCGGGACGACACCGCTTGCCTTCTGGTTGCGGTGGAAGATGTCGGCGTAGCCGGCAAGGGAGTCGATGCCCTCCTGGATGCGGGCGCCGGCGGAGTCGTTGAGCCCGACGATCGGTGCGCCGGTCTCGATGGCGCGGTCCATCACCTTGCAGACCTTCTCGGCGAAGGCCTCCCCCAGTGAGCCGCCGAAGACGGTGAAGTCGTGGGCGAAGACGAACACCTGCCGGCCGTCGACCTCGCCGTAGCCGGTGACGACGCCGTCGCCGTACGGCTGCCGTTCGTCCATCTCGAAGTTCGTACACCGGTGGGTCTTGAGCCGGTCGAACTCCTGAAAGCTGCCGTCGTCGAGGAAGTACTCGATGCGTTCGCGGGCCGTCATCTTGCCCTTCTCGTGTTGCTTCGCGATGCGCTCCTCGCCGCCGCCCAGCTCGGCCTCGCGCTTGCGCTCGCGCAGCTCTTCGAGTTCCTCGTCCGTCGTCATGTCGTCTCTCGCCCCGCTGGTCTCATTACCGGCTCCAACGGCGGCGGCTGAAAAAGGGTTTCCGACTCCCTACAGCGGCGGCGCGCTCAACTTCAACAGGCTCAGGTACACAGTCAGTCCGACCGCCGCCAGCACGACCGTCCGGAGCGACCACAGCCAGACCGTCGACAGCGCCTCGGCGCCGCCGGTTCCTTGTCGGACCTCGTCGAGGGCGTCCCCGCCCATCACCCAGCCGACGAAGAGGACGACACCCAACGCCGCGAGCGGCAGCAGCAGGTTCACCGCGACGGCGTCGAACCATTCCAGCCAAGAGGTCTCTATCGCCGAAGGGATGCCGACCACGAACAGGACCGCTCCCAGGGTGACGGCGGTCTGTGCCCGGCCGAACCGGTAGTTGTCGACGACGTAGGAGACGACGACCTCCAGCAGGCTGATGGCCGACGACAGCGCCGCGATGAGGACGACCCCGAAGAAGACGACGCCCAGCAGCCGCCCGAACGGAAGCTGACCCAGTGCGGTTGCGACCGAGACGAACACCGCTCCGGGACCGGCGCTGCCGACGTCGACCCCCTGTGCGAAGAGGAACGGAAAGACGACGAAGCCGGCCAGTACGCCGATGAACGTGTTGAACGCGGCGATGCTGACGCCGTCGATCCCGAGGTTCTCGTCGTCGCCGATGTACGACGCGTAGGTGATCATGACGGAGAAGCCGAGCGACAGCGAGAACAGCGCCTGCCCGACCGCGGCCGGCACGACCGACCGGTAGTTCGCGACGATGGCCGAGACGTCCGGCGAGAGGAAGAAGGCGTACCCCTCGCCGCCGCCCGGCAGGGTCACCGCGTAGGCGGCCAGTCCCAACATCAGGACGACGATGCTCGGAACCATCAGCTTCGTCGCCTTCTCGATACCGTCCTCGATACCGAACGCGACGATACCGACGGTGACAGCGATGAACAGAAGATGCAGCGCCACCGCATCCGGGCCGGCCGAGATAGTCCCGAAGTAGTCGTTGGGGCTCCCGAAGTACGCCCCCGTCGCGCTGCCGTAGACGTACCGGATGACCCAGCCGCCGATGACGCTGTAGTACGACAGCGTCCAAAAGCCGGCGAAGATACCGACCGCGCCGATGACCTTCCAGTTCTGCCGGTCCAGTCGGTCGAAGGCGTTAATGGCGTTGATGTTCGCCCGCCGGCCGATCACGAACTCCGCCAGCAGGGCCGGCAGCCCGATGACGACGACCGCGGCCAGATACACCATGACGAACGCGGCCCCGCCGTTTTCCGCGGTCTGGAAGGGAAACCGCCAGATGTTTCCGAGACCGACCGCGCTCCCGACCGAGGCGAGAATGAAGCCGAGCCGCGTCGCCCACGTCTCTCGTTCGGACATGTTTAGACCGACTAACGCAACCGAGACAAAAAGCTGGTGGAACCGTGCCGGTCTGCGATCACGCAGTTACGCTGTTTCGATGCGGACCGCGACACCGACTCAGGACTCGCCGTACACCGGCACCGCGGCGCCGCTGGTCACCGTCGCCTCCGGCGAGCAGAGGAACAGCACCACGTCGGCGATGTTGGCGGGATCGGCCCACTCCTCGAAGTCGGCGTCCGGCATCATCTCGCGGTTCATCGGCGTGTCGATGACGCTCGGCATGATCGCGTTGGCCCGAACCGTGCCGAGGTTCTCCGCGCCGCTGGTCACCGTCAGCAGCCGGACGCCGGCCTTCGAGGCGCGGTAGGGGCCGTCGCTCTCGCCGTCTTCCAGCGACGAGCGGGCCGACACCGAGACGATCGCCCCTTTCGTCTCCCGCAGGTGCGGGATGGCGTGCTTGGAGGCGAAGAACACCGACTTGAGGTTGACGTCGAGCAGGGTGTCGAACTCGTCGACGCCCGTCTCGTGGATCGGGTCGCCGCCGCGCCAGGTGCTGGCGACGTTGCAGACCGCGTCCAGTCGGCCGTGTTCGCCGACGACGGCCTCGATCGTCTCCGCGACGCTTTCCTCGTCGGTGGCGTCGGTTTCGTGAAGATCGATCGCCGCGGGGTCGACCAGCGTGTCCTCGTCGTCGGGGGCGACGATGTCGGCGCCGCAGACCGTCACGCCCGTCCCGTCGAACGCCTCCGCGACCGCGCCGCCGAGCGCGCCGCTCGCGCCCGTCACCAGCACGACCGACCCTTCGAAATCGTACGTGATTTCCATGGCCGGCTATATGACGGCACCCGGAACAAAGGTCGGCCGCCGTCCGCCCGGCCACTTCCGCCGCGTGGCACAGCTTTATATACGATGCCGGCTCGACCGTCGCACATTTGCCGCCCGCCCGCCTCCTCCGGCCGTGCGACTCATCGCCCACCGGGGCTTCACGGCGGTCGCCCCGGAGAACACCCGCGCCGCAGTCGGGGAGGCGGCCGCCCTCGCCGACGCCGTCGAGGTGGACGTCCGGCGGTGTGCGACCGGCGAACCCGTCGTCATCCACGATGAGACGGTCGACCGAGTCACCGACGGCTCCGGGCCGGTCGCCGACCACACGCTCGCGGAACTGCAGGCGCTCGACGTCCTCGGCACCGGCGAGGGGGTCCCGACGCTGTCGGCGGTGCTGGCGGCGGTTCCCGATTCGGTCGGCATCGTCGTCGAGCTGAAGGCGGCCGGCACCGAGACGGCCGTCGACCGTCTCTCCCGTCCCGGAGCGGTCGTCTCGTCGTTCTCGCCGGCGCTGCTGTCGGCCTGCCAGGACCGCGACCCGTCGGTCGCCCGTGCGCTGCTCACGGACGACGGCGGCCCGGCGGCCGTCGAGATCGCCGCCGACCTGGGGTGTGCCCGCCTGCAGCCGTCGCTGGACTGCTGCGACGAGCGGCTGGTCGAGCGCGCCCACGCGGCCGGCCTGATGGTCGACGTCTGGACGGTCGAGCGGCGGGCGGCCGCGGAGTCGGCGGCACGGTGGGGCGTCGACGGCGTCATCGCCGACCGGCCGGACGTCCGTCCCGCGTAGTTCCGGCCGTCGGGCCGGCGGCGTTCAAAAACCCCCGCACGACCACCGATTCGGCCGGTCACGGCCTGATATGGTACATTTTAAATCGCTGCCAGCCGCCGTCCGACGTGGATGAAACTACATGAACACCAGGCGAAAGAGGTCTTCGCCGACGCCGGAATCCCGGTTCCGGAGTCGCGGCTTGTGGCGACCGTCGAGGAGGCGGCCGAGGCCGCCGAGGCGGTCGGCTACCCGGCCGCGGTGAAGGCCCAGGTGCGGGTCGGCGGCCGCGGCAAAGCCGGCGGCATCGAACTCGTCGACGACGCCGACGAGGCCCGCGCGGCCGCCGAGGAGATCCTCGGAATGGAGCTGAAGGGTCTGCGCGTCGACGAGGTACTCGTCGAGGCCGCCGTCGACTTCGTCGACGAACTGTACGTCGGCGTGACGATGGACCGCGGCGCGGGCGAGCCGGTCGCAATGGTGTCGACCCGCGGCGGCGTCGACATCGAGGCCGTCGCCGCCGAAGAGCCCGACGCCATCGTCCGGGAGGGCGTCGACCCGGTCTTCGGGATGCAGCCGTACGAGGCCCGCAAAGCCGTCTACGAGGCCGGCGTCGACCGCGCGGTCGCCGGCGACGTCGCCTCGGTCGTTCGGACGCTGTACGGGCTGTGGGACGACGACGACGCCACCGAGATCGAGGTCAACCCGCTGATGGTGACGGCCGACGACGAGGTCGTCGCCGCCGACGCCGTGATGAACGTCGACGACGACGCGCTGTTCCGCCAGCCGGAACTCGCCGAGTCGGCGGAGGCGACCGACGGCGACAACCTCGAGGCGAAGGCCGACGAGTACGGCTTCGACTACGTCCGGCTCGACGGCGACGTCGGTATCGTCGGCAACGGCGCCGGCCTCGTGATGACGACGCTGGACCTCGTCGACTACTACGGCGGCGCCCCCGCCAACTTCCTCGACATCGGCGGCGGCGCCAAGGCCGAGCGCGTCGCCAACGCCCTCGAGGTGGTCTTCGCCGACGACAGCGTCGAGGCGGTCGTATTCAACATCTTCGGCGGTATCACCCGCGGCGACGAGGTGGCCAGAGGCATAAACGAGGCGCTGACGCAGTTCGACGAGATCCCGACGCCGGTCGTCGTCCGGCTGGCCGGCACCAACGCCGAGGAGGGCATGGAGATACTGAACACCGACCTCGTAACCGTCGAGGCGACGCTGGAGTCGGCCGTCCAGCGCGCCGTCGACTACGCGGAGGGAGAGACATGAGCATCCTGGTCGACGCCGACAGCCGCGTCGTGGTACAGGGCATCACCGGCGGCGAGGGGAAGTTCCACACCCGCCAGATGACGGAGTACGGGACGAACGTCGTCGCCGGCGCCGTCCCCGGCAGGGGCGGCCAGGAGGTCGATGGTACCCCGGTGTACGACACCGTCGCCGGCGCCGCCCGCGCCGAGGACGCCGACACGTCGGTCGTCTTCGTGCCGCCGGCGTTCGCCGCCGACGCGCTGCTCGAGGCGCTGGACGCGCCGCTGGACCTCGTCGTCGCCATCACCGAAGGCATCCCACAGCAGGACATGGCGACGGTGTACCGCAAGGCCAGCGAGACCGACACCCACCTCGTCGGCCCGAACTGCCCCGGCGTCATCACGCCCGACGAGGCGAAACTCGGCATCCTGCCGGGCGACATCTTCGCGGACGGCGACGTCGGGCTCGTCTCGCGGTCCGGGACGCTCACCTACCAGGTGGTCGACAGCCTCACCTCGCGCGGGCTCGGCCAGACCACCGCCGTCGGCATCGGCGGCGACCCCATCATCGGCACCGACTTCGTCGACGCCCTGGAACTGTTCGAGGCCGACCCCGACACCCGCGCGGTCGTGATGTGCGGCGAGATCGGCGGCGAGGACGAGGAGGAAGCCGCCCGCTACATCGGCGAGCGGATGGACACCCCCGTCGCCGGCTTCATCGCCGGCCGCACCGCCCCGCCGGGCAAGCGGATGGGCCACGCCGGCGCCATCGTCTCCGGCTCCGGCACCGGCACCGCCGAGTCGAAGATAGCCGCCCTCGAAGAGGCCAGCGCCCCGGTCGGCGACACCCCCGAGGAGGTCGTCGACCGCGTCGAGGATTTCCTGTAACCCACTTTTTGCACGGGGCGCTGCAGGCGCCCCGGCAAAAACTTGGGGAAGTGCGAGGTCGTTCGAGAGAGCGAAGCTCTCTCGTGATGACGAGAGACGCCTCTGGCGTCTCTCGGACCACGCGAAGCCGCCTCGTTGAGTTGAACGGCGCCTACGGCGCCGTGGAACATATGCGCGCGTGCTCCTTCCGGCGGCCTTCGGCTGCCTCCAGTCCGCGCGCGCTACCGGACTTCGAGCGCCTGCGGCGCTCTCGTCCGGCGAACCGCGCCTCGCTGCGCTCTGCGCGGATGCTCGGGCGTTCGGGTTTCCCTTCGGGTTTGTCCGCCAGTCTGCTTACTTTCGCCATCCACGGATTTCTGCTGTCGGCCGTCGACACCCAATATGCCGACCGATCGGTTCGGCGCCGCGGGCCGCGACGCCGTCGTCACTGGCCCCACAGGGCATCGACAAACCATCATCGGACGGCTGGCCACCGACGAGCCGGCGTCGCCACCTGCCCGCGCGCCGACATATACTCCTCGCGGAGTGCGACGAGGGTGTTCTCGGGAGCGAAGTAGACGGTGCCGTCGGCGACAACGGGGTCGGACAGCGGGTTCTCAAGGCTCCGGACCCACCGCCGCTCGCCGGTCGCGGCGTCGACGGCATAAACCCGCGTCGCCCACGAGCAGAGGTACAGCACGCCGTCCGCGACGGCCGGTGCGTAGTTCGGCCACTTGCCGGGCGTGAGCTCATACGCCTGCTCGCCGGTCGCGGTGTCGACGGCGTAGAGCCGCGACGACAGGGAGCCGAGGAAGGCGAGGCCGTCGGCGACGGTCGGGCTGCCGGTATTGCTGGCCGGCTCGACCCGCCATAACTCCTCGCCGTCGGCCGCGTCGAACGCGTGCGCCGCCGTCGGGGTACCGGCGTAGACGACGCCGTCGACGACCGTGGGTGGCCCCCTGACGGCGCCGGGGTCGATCCACCACTCCCGGTCGCCGGCGACCGAGACGGCGTCCACGCCACCCGTCTCGGTCGCCCCCGGCCCGCTCCCGGCGCTGGCCTGCCACCCGACGTACACCGTCCCGTCTGCGACGGCGGGCCCAGTCACGACGCCGCCCCCGGCCTCGACCCGCCACTCGCGGTCGCCGGTCGCCGCGTCGACCGCGTACAGTCTCCCGTCGTCGCCGCGAGCACGCGTCTCCGCGGGAGGTTCATAACTCTCCGTCGGCCGGACGCCTGAAATATGTGATGGTCGTTACCACGCGACGATTCGCGCGCCGGAGCGTCCGCCGCCCCGTCGACGTCCGGGACGGCCGGCTACGGAAGCGGATCGAGGATGCTCCCGTTGTCGGTTTCCGTCTGAGTGGCCGTGGGCTCGGGTGTGTCCGTCGGCGTCGGTGCCGGCGTCGGTGTGGGTGTCGGTGTCGGCGTCGGTGTGGGTGTCGGTGTCGGCGTGGCCGTCGGTTCCGGCGTGGGTTCGGGTGTGGGCTCGGGCGTGGGCTCGGGGGTCGGCTCCGGCGTGGGCGCCGGCGTGTCGGTCGCCACGCCGCCGGCCGCCTGCGCGCCGTCGCCGGGATCGGAGAAGCCGTTCGCCGGGCCCAGCGGCGCTACACCGCCGGCCACCGTCAACGCGACCGCCATGAGCGTGGCCGCGAAGACGGCGATGACGGCCGCCTTCGGCGGCGCCAGGTCGGTGAGTCCCTCCCCCGGCGGCGTCGGGTAGGTCGGCTCGCCGCCCACCGCGGCGCCGGCCGTCGGCACCTCCGCCGTCTCGGCCGACGCGGCCCCCGACGGCTCCGATTGGAGCGCCTCGGGGTCGACGTACTCGGTGTCGTCCTCGCCGAGCCAGTCGGTGAACGCGAACCCGCCGTACTCCGCGCTCATCTCCGGCTCGGTCGCGCCCGCCTCCAGCTCGGCGAGACTCGGCGTGACGACCCGCGCCGTCTCCGGCGGCTGCTGCGGCCCGTCGACGCGGTCGTCGCCGCTCATCCACCGCCGGAAGTCGAACCCCTCGTGTGCCGACTCCAGTTCCGACGGTGCCTCGGCCGTCGGCTCCTCTCTGGGTTCGGTCCGGTCGAGCCACGTCTCGAAGTCGAAGCCGACGAAATCGGGTCCGTCGACGACCCCCTCGGCCTCCGTCTCGACCGACGTCTCTTCCGCCTCCGGGAACCCGCGGCTCGCCTCGCCGGCCCCGTCCGCCCGCTCTCGTCGGTCGTCGCGGCCGTCGGACGTCCCGGCCGAGCCGTCGGCTTCCGGTCGCCCGTCGTCGTCGCCCGGCCGCGGGTCGTCGTCCGTCATCCGTCCGTCCCGTCTCCTGCGCGAATAAATCGTCATCACACGTAAAAGTTCTCTGGTGAACATAACCGGGAGCTTATGTTGTGCCGCCGTCATCCCGACAGCCGGCCGGTTACCCGCCGTACAGCTCGGTGTCGGGGTCGAACTCGAGCCAGACGAGCCGGAACTGCGGCGAAACGTCACCGGTCGTGCTGGCCGGCTCTCTTCGTATGACCCGTCGACGGCGTCGCCGGTCGACCGCCGCCACCGCGAGCCGGCGACTGCCAGCAGTCGGGCGGCGGCGGCGAACTCGACGGGTTCGCCGTCGACCTCGCGGACATAGGCGACCGGCGTTTCCCCGGGCGTCGTCACCACTACCGGGAGCACGCCGACATCGTCGTCAATGACGTCCGCCTCCCGGACGGCTGGCGTCGGGTACGCTCGGGCGACGCCCCCGTGGCTGATGCCGAGCACCTGTGCCTCGGGGTGGAGCCGGTCGTCGTCGAGGCCGCCTCGGTCGTCGGTGCATCATCGTAGAAAAGTTCGGGTGATAGTGGCAGGAATCCGCCACTCCCCGCTTACTCCGACTCGTAGTCGGCCCAGACGTATCGCGTGGCGTGGCTCCGGTACGGCCGCCAGGCGTCGGCGACCTCGCGCATCTCCGCGCGGCTCATCTCGCCGTCGCCGTACAGCGTTTCGATGCCCCGCCGGACCGCCAGGTCCCCCAGCGGGAGCACGTCCGATCGCTCGAGGACGAAGATGAGATACATTTCGGCGGTCCAGCGCCCGACGCCCCGGACCTCGGTGAGCCGGTCGACGACCTCGTCGTCCGAGTGGTCGGCCAGCCCCGCCGGCGTCAGGTCGTTGTCCCGGAAGGCCCGTGCCGCATTCCGCAGGTACTCGACCTTCGACGCCGAGAGGCCGGCCTCCCGCAGTGCCGTCTCGTCGGCCGCCAGCACGCCCGTCGGCGTCGGCTGCGTCAGCGTCTCGAAGACCCGCTCGCGGACGGCCGCCGCGCTCGCCGTCGAGAGCTGCTGGCCGATGATCGAGACACAGAGTCGCTCGAACGGTGCCCGGTCGTCCGTTTCGTAGGGGTCGTACCGCTCCAGGAGGTCGGCCATCACCGGGTCCGACCGGAGCACCGCCGCCGCCTCGGCCCGTTCGTCCGCCGTCATGGCTCGACGGACCCGCGCCGGCGGGGTAAGGCTCTCGGTCCCGCTTCCGGTCCCTCAGTCGGCGTCCATCGGCGTCGAACAGCGGAGACAGTAGGTGCCGTCGGCGACCCAGTTGACGTCCGACGACCCACAGGTCGGACAGCGGTGGTTGTCGTTGCCGTACTCGGTGGTGCCGCGGGGCGTCGCGAGGTAGCCGTCGGCGACGGCCGCCTCGACGAACTCCGGGAACCGACGGCCCTTGACCCGGGCCCGGGCCGACAGGAAGGCGGCGCCGTCCGAGGGGTCGGCGCCGTGGAGGTCCTCCCACTCGAGGACGATCTCGCCGTTGGCGCTCCCGCGGGCGACGTGGCGAGCGAGGTCGGCGGCGGCCTGGTACAGCGGCGTCGTCGTCGGTTCCGTCGGCTCTTCCAGCGCCGCGCCGACCTCGCGGTAGGCGTCGGCGGCCGTCTCGTAGGCGTCGGCGACGCCGTCGAGACCGCCGGCGGCCTTGCAGTCGGCGACGAACTCCGCGAAGCAGGCCGCCTGCGCGTTGTCGTTGGTCGTCGCCCGGAGATCGCGGGCGACGGCGACGCCCTCGACGGCTTTGCGGGCGGCCCGGGCGTCCCGGCCGGCGACGCGGTAGGCGGTCGCCGCCGTCGCCGTCCAGGCGAGACCGCTGCCGACCCAGCCGCGGTCGTCGGCCGCGAACGGTGACAGCCCGTCCCGCGGCTCCGCAAGACAGCGCCAGGCGGCGCGGCTGTACGCCTCGCCGGCCGCCCCGTAGTCGCGGTCGGCCAGCGCCGCCACCGCCGTCTCCCTGTGCTCGTCACCGTTCACCGGCACGGTTCGCCCTCCTCGTCGGTCGACCGGTCGCTCATCGTCACCGGTTCGGCGCCGGTCCGCAAAAGCCCCCGTATCCCGGCCGACCGCGGGGGCTTCCGGCCGGCATGCCGGGAGCGCCGGACACAACACCCTGCCGGCCGAGGACCCGACATGGACCTCGACCGGTTCACCGACGACGCGCCGGCCGACGACGCGCCGGGCGACGGGCGGGTCTGCGTCGTCGCGACCCAACCCGAGACCTTCCAGCGGTGCCGGGACGGCTACTACCCCGCCCCCCGGTCGTACGACCGTACCCGGGCCGCCTTCGACTACATGGCCTTCTACCGGACGGCGCCGGTGTCGGCGGTCACCCACTACGCCCGGGTGACCGACCGGGTCGAACAGCGGCGCGGCCGGCCGGGACCGCTCGACGAGCCCGACTGGAAGGCGCTCATCGACCCCTTCTCCGAGGAGTCCGTCGTCGTCGTCTTCGAGTTCGACGAGCCGGTGCCGCTGGAGTCGCCGGTCGAAAGCACCGGCGACGCCGTCCGCGGCGCCTGGTACTGCTCGGTGTCGGATCTCCGGACGGCGGGGACGCTGTCGGCGCTGGCCGACCGCGCCGAGACCTGAACGGGATGTCCGCCGCCGACCGCTCGCGGGCGCTGCGGGCCGCCGCCGCCGTCGCCGTCCTGCCGCACGAACTGGCGCACGCGCTGCCGGCCGCCGCGGCGGGGCTGCGCCCGGAGATCACGGTCCTTCCGGCCTACGAGGGCGACGCGACGCCGCTCGGTCGGTTCGACGCCGACCTCGATTCCGAGACGCCGGCGTGGGTGGTCCGGCTCGTCGCCGTCGCGCCCCTTCTCGTCTACCTGTCCACGGCGGTCGGGCTCCGACTGGCGGTCGCACCCTCCGGAGCGGTCGCGGTCGCCGCGCTGGCGGCCTGCGCCTACTGGGGGTCGCTGTCGGCCGGCGACGTCGGCGTCGCCGCCGCCCCCTCGGAGGCACTGTCGGCCGGCCGGTTCGCCGCCGGCGTCTCCCGCCGCGTCCGGCTGACGGCGGACGTCGTCACCGTCGGAAACACCTTGCTCGTGGCGGCGGTCCTTCTCGTCTGACTGATCATCGCGATAATTTTCGACACGGCAGCGAAAGCGAGGCTGCTTCGACGTTCGAACCCGGATTCCCTGAACCCGGAGTAGTAGAGCTGCATGACTGCGTTGGGTACTCGAAACCCCTCGGAATTCAGCTCCTTACCTCGAGTGAACGAACAAACTGTACTGCTGACCGCTGTAATAATCCGAAACTATTGTAATGTACTTATGATCGGAAAACTCAGGAACTTTACTATCAATTTCTCCCTCAGAATCCACCACCGTAATGAAATTACGGCTTCCGAAATCGCGATTTCCAAAATCGAGAGTTCTATTTGGGTAGAGATGCTATCGGATGTATGAAGCAATTCGTTGATCGGGACGTCGAATTCGATCAACTCACGGACTGCTACGAATCCGAGACCGCAGACTTCGTCGTCATCTACGGCCGGCGTCGCCTCGGCAAGAGCGAGCTCGTCCGCCAGTCCATCGCTGATCGGGACGACGCCGTCTACTATCAAGCAGTCGAATCCACGGCACAGAACCAACTCGAACAGTTCGTCGACACCGCCACCGCACGATTTCCCTCGTTGCAGAACGTCCGCCGCGACTGGGAAGCCCTCCTCGAAACACTCGGCGAGGAAGACGCTATCGTGGTCATTGACGAATTCCCGTTTCTCATCGAGGAGGACGAATCGCTTCCCTCACGGATCCAGCGAGTGTGGGACATGGAGCTACAAGAGACGGGGATGACACTCGTGCTCGTCGGCTCCTCGATCAGCGTCATGGAGGACAAGGTGCTCTCCGGAAGCGCACCGCTGTACGGCCGTCGGACAGCGACGATTGATCTCAAACCTCTCGATGTAGCTGACGCACGCCAGTTCTTCCCGGAGTACAATCCGGAGACAGCCATCACAGCATGGTCGATCTACGGCGGCACTCCGTACTACCTCCAGACCATCGATCCCGACCAGTCGCTCGGAACGAACGTCCAGCAGGGGATTCTCTCGGAGCGGGGGCTACTGTACTCCGAACCCGAGTTCCTGCTCCGCACTGAACTCCGACAGCCGAACACGTACTTCAGCATCCTCCGCGCGCTCGCGCACGGCCGTCGCACTCCGAACGAGATCGCGGGCATGGCCGGCGTGGAGTCTAGCTCACTCAGCACGTACCTCCAGAAGCTCCGTCGGCTCCGCCTCGTCGAGCGTCACATCCCCGTGACGGAATCGCCGACCAGTTCGAAACGCGGCCGGTACCGCATCGCTGCGCCACTGTTCCGGTTCTGGTTCCGCTTCGTCTATGGCAACCAAGATCAGCTGCGCATGCTCGACGACGACGCGTACGACGAACTCGTCACACCAGAACTAGCAGATTACGTGAGCTCATTGTTCGAGCGTCTCTGCCAGCGAGCGCTACCGGACCTCATCGACCGGCAGTTCCGTGACGTCGGGCAGTGGTGGTTCAAGGAACACGAATTGGATGTCCTCGGGCTTACCGACGACGGCCTCGTCGCCGGCGAGTGTAAGTTCACGTCCCAACCCGTGAGCGAAGGCATCCTCGTCGATCTCGAACAAACGGCGTCGGAGGTTCGATGGTCAGAGGGACCGGCAGACGGGGAGACGATGTACGTCTTGTTCAGCCGCTCCGGGTACACTGACGACATCAAAAACGTCGCTGACATGCGTGACGACGTTCGACTCTTCGAGTTGTCCGACCTGATCACTACTAACACGAACGCGTAGCAGGGAGCGCCGGTCGCCTACAGGAACTCATCAACGGTAATGTCTCTCCATGTATGTACTGACTGTTCGGCCGCGGGCGTGTTCGCGGAGGCGTGTGAGTCCGACTGCGAAACGGTGAGGGAGGCCCTCGTTCGGGTCGCCGTGTAATGATTGGACGTCGTCTCGACGGTTGATGAGGGTGCGGCCTTTTTGAGTAAGGCTGTACCATACTTTCCTTTGAAGCGGCCGCTTTGGGGCGGATTCGAGCCGCAGCCAGACGTGCTCGCTCATGCTCGTTCGCTGCGCGCGACTGGCAGGGTTCGAATCCACCGTGACCATCCGCTCCTCACGTCCGTTCGTCGCAGGATGGGTCGGGGGGGGGATTCGAACCGCGAGGACTTCGCCCCGCTCGTCCTCTGGGCTCGAACCGCCCGCTCCCTGCTTCGTCTCTCACTCCGCGACGTTCCATTCGAGAATTCAGTGGGTCGGGGCGGATTCGAACCGTAGTCACTTCGCTCGCTACGCTCGCTCGTGACAGGGTTCGACCCGCCCGACGTGCGATTCGCTCGTCACGTCCGTTCCTCGCAGAATTGCATGGGTCGGGGCGGATTCGAACCGCCGACTTCCTCCGTGTGAAGGAGGTGTCATAACCGGCCTAGACCACCGACCCGACAGCCGGACGTACCTCCGCGCCGGACTTAACCCTTTTCAACCAACGAGCGGCGCGGCGTCACCGTTATACCCGTCGCCGCGCTACCGCTCGGCATGAGTCAGACCGCCGACCCGGACGGGGACCCCGGTGACCCCGTCGTCGTAACCGAGACGGCCGCCGAACAGGCGCTGGAGCTCATCGACCAGGAGGGGTACGACCCCGACGAGGCAGGACTCCGGCTGTTCGTCAAGCAGGGCGGCTGTGCAGGGCTGTCCTACGGCCTCCGGTTCGACCTCGAGCCCGAGGAGGACGACGCCGTCACCACCCACCACGGGCTCCGCGTCTTTGTCGACCCCGCGAGCCAGAACTACGTCGACGGCTCCCGCCTGGAGTTCGAAGGCGGCCTCCAGGGCGCGGGGTTCCACGTTGACAACCCCAACGTCGAAAGCGAGTGCGGCTGCGGAGAGTCGTTCCGCACCTGACACCTGACGACTATTCCAGCTCGAAGGCGACCTCGACTTCGGCCTGGTACTCCCTGTTTTCGACGCTGTCGAGTTCGACGCCCATCTCCTCGACCTCGACCCAGCAGACGTTGTCCAGCGTGTCGTCGGCCCGGTCGATGGCGTCGTCGACGGCCGCGTCGAAGCTCTCGCCGCTCGTGCCGATGAGCGTGATCTTCTTGAACACCATGACGCCGGCTTGTACCGGAGGGATTGTAAAGCTATCCTGATCGACGCGGGCCTACGGTGCCGGGAGTACGTCGGCGTCGGGGTGGAGCACGCGGTAGTCGTCGTCGTCGACGCTGACGACCGCCCAGTCGTACTCCGGTCCGGCCGCCAGAAGGCGCTCGCGGACCTCGGCGGCCCGTTCGGCCCGGGCGACGAAACACCGGAGCTGTCCGTGTGTAGCCGCCTGCTCCGGGTCGGCGGTCGTGACGTGGACGGTCCGCCACTTCCGCTCGGCGCGGAGCTCCTCGCCGTCGTCGGTGACCTCGTAACCGAGGTTGCTGAAGATGGTACGTGCCTCCTCGATCAGGGATGTGCTAACGGCTCCCATTCGTCCGGAGTTGTGCGTACTCCGGAATAAACATTCGCACGTACTTGTCCGGTGACCTGTCCGTCCACCGGCATCGCCGGACGGGACGGCCGCGGCGACTTTCTTTCGGACCTATCGGCGCGATTACTCGTGGGCGGCGTCCCACTCCTCGGCTTTGTGGAAGTTCGAGCAGGCGTTGCACTGGATGCGGCCCATCGAGTCGACGGCGTTGTCGAACGACTCGCAGTTCGTGCAGTAGAAGCCCCAGCGCCGCTCGCCGTCGGGACCGGCGTAGACGACGCGGAACGGACCCTTGTTGCCGCGCTCGGCCCGGTCGGCGAGATACAGCGATTCGCCGTCCGGGCCGCGTCGTCGCTCCATACTGACGGGAGGCCGGCTGCCGGCAAAACCCTCACGGTCTCGACACGGTTTTGCGGCCGCCGCTTCTCGCTACGGCGTGCGTCTCCTCCACTACTCCGACGTCGAGAACGCCCACGACGACCCCGAGCGGATCGCCCGGCTGGCGGGACTGCTCCGGGGGTTGGACGGCGACGACGCCGTCGTCTGCGGCACCGGCGACAACGTCGCCCCGGGCGTGCTCCCGCTCGTCACCCGCGGCGAGCAGGCGCTCGATTTCTTCGCGGCCGTCGACCCCGACCTCTCGACGTTTGGCAACCACGATTTTGACTTCGGGCTCGACCGGACGGCCGAGCTCGTCGCGCGATCCCCCCAGCGGTGGCTCTCGGCGAACGTCGCCGTCGACGGCGCCCCCGTCGCCGGCGCCGACCCCTGGATCGTCCGGTCCGTCGACGGCCGCCGCGTCGGCTTCCTCGGGCTGACGGACCCGACGACCCCCTCCGGCACCGACGACGCCGCCGCCCTGTCGTTCGACGACCCCGTCGAGGCGACGCGGCGAGCCGTCGAGGCGATGGACGACCCCGACGACGTCGTCGTGCTGTCGCATCTCGGCCGCGCCGACGACCGCCTGGCGGCCGCCTGCGACGTCGACGTCGTCCTCGGCGGCCACGTCCACTCCGAGCGGGTCGAACGCGTCGCCGGGACGCTGCTCACCCGGCCGGGCGACGGCGGTCGGACGGTGCTGGAGGTGGATCTCGCCGATCGGTCGGTGACGCGCCACCCGGTCGCCGACGGCCCGCTTGAGGCGGCACTGGCCGAGCGATACCGCCGCCGGCTCGACGAGGCCGGCCTCGACGAGGTCGTCGCCCGGGTCGACGAGCCGGTCGAGCGCACCGACCGGGAGGCGTTTCGCGGCGAGAGCCGCGTCGGCAACTTCGTCGCCGACGCCTACCGGTGGGTCGCCGAGCGGGACCTCGGCTCCGCGCCGCCGGTCGTCGGCCTGCAGAACAGCGGCGGCATCCGGACCGGGCCGCCGCTGGCCGGCGCGGTGACCGTCGCCGATCTCGTCGGCCTAGTGCCGTTCAGCGAGCCGGTGGCCGTCGTCGAGCTGTCCGGCCGGGCGCTGCGGTCGACGTTCCGGGAGGCCGCCGACACGACCGGCTTCGGCGAGGCCGACTGGTGGCACGCCCACGTCTCCGGGGGCCGGCTCCGCTACGACCACGCCGACGACGCCCTGCTGTCGGCGCGCGTCGACGGCGACCCGGTCGACGACGACGCGCGCTACCGGCTCGCGGTCTCGGCGTTCCTCCTGGAGACCGACGCCGAGTTCCCGACGCTCACCGGCCGCGACCCGCTCGCCCGGTACGGGCCGCAGCACGAGGTACTGGTCGATTATGCCCGGACGGTCGGCGTCGAGCCGACCGTCGAGGGCCGCATCGTCCGGCGGGGGCTCTGAGCCGCCGCGTCGTGTTTAGTTACGCGAGAGCCGGTCACTCGGTCGACGTCGGGCGAGAGCTCGGACGGGGCTGACGGCAGCTCCGCCAGCTCGACATCGGTTTCGTCGAAGACGTCCGGCGTCTCGGCGACCGTCTGGAAGGTGCCGCGGTCGCCGACCCGGACGCTCACCGCCGACCGGGACGGTCCCTTCGGCTCGGCCGCCGGCATCCTCTCGAGGTCCGCGGCCAGGTACGACTCGCCGGACCGGTAGGTTAGCCCGATCGGCCCCTCGTCGACGCCCATCGGCTCGATGTCCTTCGGGGGCGTCGAATCCGAGATGGCCCGCACCTCCAGCAGCCCCGCCGACTCCAGATCGATCACGCGGATGCCGAAATCGGGGATTGCGTCGGCGGCCTCGACGGTGTGCTCGCAGATCGCCACTGGTTCCGTACGGTCCGCGATCCCGGCGGCGAAGCTGTCGAGCGCCCGCAGCGCTCGCTCCCCGTGGCCGCGTCTCATCGCGTCCGGGGTAGGGCGGTCGCACTCGAATACCTGCGCCGCGTTCCGAGTCCCGAGTCGGCCGGTTAGGGGAACGGGTGGTGGGCCCGCTCCGGCCGGGGCTCGAAGCCGAGCGCGGCCGGCACCGTCTCGGCCCGCTCGCCGAAGTACGGCTCGTCGGTGAACAGCGGCTGTGCGGCCGGGACGACGACCCGGACGGCCTCGAAGCCCAGCGCGTCGACGTCCCGGGGCGTCAGCCGGGCGCCGTAGGCGTCGAGGCCGGCCGTCTCGACCCGCTCGAGCAGGGCTTCCAACTCCGCCCGACCGTCCGGGATCGGGTCCGGGCCGACCGCCGCCGCCGGTAGCGTCGTCGCCGGGTCGACGAGCTCCTGGGCTGACTCCGGGAGGTCGGCGTACCGGCCGATGGCGCCGGACTCCTCGGCGGCCCGATCCGGCCCCATGCGGCGCAGCTCGAGCCAGTTCTGTATCGCCTCCGCCAGTGCCCCCCGGGCCGCCGCCGCCGGGTCCAGCGACGCCGACGACCCGGCCGCGAACCGCGGCCACGCGCCGTCGCGGTGGACGCAGGCCGCCACCACCGGCACGTCGACGTCCTGCGTGAGAAGCAGCGCCGTCGTCGACAGCCCCTCGCTGCCGGCCCGAGCGGCCAGCGTCTCGAACCCCTCGTCGTCGACGGCCAGCCCCGCTGGCTCGTCCGTCGAGTACCACGACAGCATCGCCGCGTCCCGCTCGAGGACCTCGTACAACCCCGACAGCAGCGCCTCGACGCCGCCGTTGCCGAGCCCGAGCCCGGTCGTGATCGCCGGCCGTATCCGCCGCTCCGGCGGCGGGAAGACGACCAGCTCGGCCGGCAGCTGGACGGTCTCGCCCGACACGAGGTCCTCGGCGTCGTGCCAGGCGTCGACCGCCGCCGTCTCGACGGGGTCACCCGGCGCGACGAACCGCTCCGGCGGGACCGGCGACGCCGGCTCCCCGCGGAGGTCGTCGGTCCGGTAGACGGCCGCGGCGTACCGCTCCAGCGCCTCCCCGAGCGCCCGCATGAACGCCGGATCCCACTCGCGGGCGACGCCGGCGGCGTGGTCCGGCGGGTCGCCGTCGGCGAACGGCGCCGACGCGAGCGTCGACAGGTAGTACGGTACCGGAAACGACTCCGCCTCGCCGACCGCGGCGACCGGGCCGAGCCGCTCGTCGAGGGCCGCTTCCGCCGACGCGAGCGCCTCCGCCAGTGGCCGCTCGCCGTCGTCCGTCCGCAGCGACCGGTCGGGCGCCGGCGCGCAGTCGCAGAACGGAACCGGCAGCGGCCGGCGCCGGGCGTGCGGCATCTCGACGACGCCGCCGAGCAGCGACGACTCCCCGCCGCCGGCCAGCGCCGCCAGCTCCCGGCCGGCGACGGCGCCCGCGAACCGCACGGTCGCGGCCCCGGCGTCGCCGCCGTCGGTTTCGTCGCCGATCGCCTCGACCCGCCGGTGGAGGCAGTCGTAACACGCCGTCCCGGGTGCGTGTCCGGAGACGGCGGCGTCGACGCCGGCGACCGCCCGCCCGCCGATGCCGCCGACTTCGACGACGACGACCGGCGTCTCCGAGTTCCGGGCCGCCGTCGTCGCGCTCCGGAGGTCGTCGTCGACGCCGCCCGTGACGACGGCGACGTCCGTCCGACCGACGGCGCCCGGGTCAACCGGTCGTGCGTCGGTGTCAACGTCGTCGAGCGCCGCACGGACGGCCTCGACGGCGGGGCCGGCGCCGACCAGCCCGACGGTCGTCACCGCGACCGCCCCCGTCGTCGCGGCCGCGGCGCCGTCGCTCGCCGGCGTCCGTTCCGGCCGTCGTCCGTGCGGTCGCGTCGCGAGCCGGCCGGCGCGCGGAGTGGAAACGTCCTCACGGCAGCGGCTACGGGGGCGGCGTCGAAAAAACTGAAGATAATCCGTCGACCGTTAGGCCGCGAGCATCGACTGGGCGACGCTGGCGAGCTGACCGTTGTCGGTCCCCTCGAGCCGCTCGTCGCCGAGCTTCAGCCGGAGGCGCGGCCGGCCCACGTCGATGGGGACCTTCTCGGTGTCGATGAGCCCCGTCTCCTCGAGACGGCTCTTGGTTCGCGAGAACGTGGCCTTCGAAGCGATGCCGATGTCCTCGCCCCACTTGGAGATGTCGTACAGCAGGTCCTCGTTCTTGGCGGCCACCAGAATGGAGATGGTCACCTCGTCGAGGCCGTCGCCGTCGCCCCGGGCGGTCTCCAGGGAGTCGAGCACGGAATCGAAGTCGTCGACGGTCGCCTCGCCGAGTTCGTCCTCCAGCGAGCCGCGAACCTGCGAGAGAGCGGGCGTCCGCAGATCGAACGCCTTGGCGTCGTCCCAGGCGGCGTCGATCCGGCCGTAAGCGCTGTCGACGAACGTCTCGTCGGTCGACGTCAGTCCTGCGGCACTGTCGCCGCCGTCGACGAGCGCGACGACCGTCGAGTCGGTGACGACGAGCGTGTTGGCGTCGGTCTCGGTGGCGCGGAACTCGAGTGTCCCGGCCTCGACGTGATCGGCGGCCGCGCTGGCGACGAGGAAGTCGTCGGTGACCGCCTTCAGCGTCTCCTCCGACGCCAGCAGCCGGACCGTCGGGCTATCGGCGTCGAGCACGTCGACGAGCTCTTCGATCGTCTCGTAGGTGGGGTTGATCAGGTACAGTTCCTCGTCCGCCGCCGAGAACGACTCCTCGAGGGCGGCGGCCAATGTATCAGCGACTACGTTCGTTTCCATTGTATTGGTATAATGTTGACCGACGTATTTAATATTAGCGACCGTTCGGCAACGAAATCCGACCGAGGGTTTAAATATATGTTCCAAGCGCGCGGGAGAAACGTCATCTAGTGTTCCGGCAGGTCGTCGACGAACTCGTCGGTCCAGTGGAGCCGGCCGTCGAAGCGGACCGGCGCGCTGTACCGTTCGAACAGCTCGCGGAGTCGCTCGCGGTCGAGCGTCGCCCGGGCGGTCGTCCCGGCCGCGCGCTCCCGGTCATCGAACGGGTCACGGTACCGGCGGCCGGCGGCGTCCGGCGCGGTCGCCTCGTAGCCGACCGCGAACCCGTCGTCGGCCCGCTCGAGCTCGAAGACACCGGCGTCGCCGCGCGGCGACCGGAGCCGCGCGGTGCCGTCGCCGACGACGACGTAGTCCTGGCCGGCGAGCACCTCGCCGCGGGCCAGCGCCATCGCGCGGTCGAAGGCGAAGCCGGCGGCCAGCAGCTCCGCGAACGCCGTCCCGACGGTCACCGCTTGCTCGTCGAGGACGGTCGTCAGCGTCACCGCCCCCGCCGTCGCCCCGCGCCGCACGAGGTCGTAGCCTTCGTGATAGGAGCCGCAGGCGTTGAGGAAGAACGACGCCGCCTCGCAGCCGTCGAGGTCGGCGGTCGCGAGGTGACCGTCGGGACAGACCAGTCCCTCCACCTCGCAGTGGCCGATGAAGTGGACGAGGTCGGTCGGCCGCTCGAACAGCGCCGCGAGTTCGGCGGTCGTCAGCCGCTCGCGGACGCGGACGTCGACGGACCGGCCGTCGAGCCGGCGCCGGTAGACCTCCGCGACGTCGCCCTCCGAGCGCATCGCCTCGTCGTTGCAGACCACCTCGACGTCGAAGCCGTCGCCGGCCGATCCCGGCTCGTCCCCCAGGAGGGTGAACGCGTCGACCGGCGTCCCGTCGCCGCGCCAGGCGTGGAACCGGCTGTCGGCCAGCGTCGGGTCGACCGCCTCGACGCTGGCCGTCTCCCCGCGGAAGAATTCGTCGAGGCTCCGCTTTAACAGCGCCTGCGGGTCCAGCTCGGAGGCCTCGGCAGGGTAGACGGTGCTCAGCCGGTCCAGCAGGTACGGGAGATACCGGCCGTTCTCGACGTCGTCGTTCACGTAGGTGGCGAGCGGCCACGTCCCGCCGTAACTGCCGTCGTCGACGACGACCCGGAGCCGCTCGAGCGGCGTCGCCAACCGGAGCCGGTCGGCGCCGTCGACGTCGACCGGCAGCGGCCCGCTCTCGCCGTCGACCGACCGGAGCGCGGTGTCGAGCCCGCAGAGGTCGCCGACCAGCCCGCCGACCGCCTCGGCGAACGCCGGCAGCGGCTCGAACTCGTAATCGAGGGCGTCGCCGCCGAGGGTCGGTGGCCCGGCCGTCGTCAGCAGGTCCGCGCCCAGGTAGTACGCAAGCGGCGCGGCGACGAGCACGGCGGTCGGGTCGGCCGGGACGGTCATCGTCGGCCGGTCGTCGTCCGGCTCGGGGTCAGCCGTCGCCCCCTCCTCGAGGACCACCTGCGGGGTCCGGGGCCGACGTCCGGGATGGGAGCGTCCGGGCCCCGCCGTCCGGTGGGTGCGGGCGGCGGCGGTCACCGCCGCCGCCAGCCCGGCCGGCGTCGGCGGCACCGTTACTGTCTCCCTCGGCGTCGGCGTCTCGCTGAACCCGACGGCCACGGACCGCGTCTCGGGAAAGCGGAGCCGCGGCCCCTCGGGACCGGCGTCGACGGACGCCGGACCCTCGAAGGCGACCCGCGTCTCGAGCGGTCCGTCGACGGTCAGCCGGTGAACGCCCGCGGCGAGCGTCCCCTCGGAGAGCGGTCGATCGTCGTCGCCGATCACGATGACGTCCCGCGCGGGGAGGCCGAGCTCCTCCGTCGTGCCGATCGCGGCCGCGTCGACGCGGACGCCGAGCGCGGGCGGATCACCGCCCGGTCGCCAGCCCTCCGTGTCGAGGACGATGGCGTCCCGCTCCCCGAATCCGCAGAGGCGGTCGTCGGCCCCCGACCATTCGACCATCTACCCGTCAGTACGGGGCCGACTGTATAGTACTGTTCCTCCGGCCGGGTCCGGTCGCACTCGGGTCGCGACGCCGGATGTTCTCGCCGGCAACGGGTAGATTCTTACTGTGCCCGCCCCCAGAAGAGGTATGAGTTACGACAGCGTCCGCGAGATCGACCCCGCGGCGGCCGACGCCCTCGAGGGCGAGCGCGACCGACAGGAAAACACCCTCGCGATGATCGCCTCCGAAAACCACGTCTCCGAGGCCGTACTCGAAGCCCAACGCTCGGAGCTGACCAACAAGTACGCCGAGGGCTACCCCGGCGAGCGGTACTACGCCGGCTGCGAGCACGCCGACGAGATCGAGGAGCTGGCGATCGAACGCGCCCGACAGCTGTGGGGCGCCGACCACGTCAACGTCCAGCCGCACTCCGGCACCCAGGCCAACATGGGCGTCTATCTGGCAATGTTGGAGCCCGGCGACCGCATTTTGTCGCTAGAACTCGAACACGGCGGCCACCTGAGCCACGGCCACCCGGCGAACTTCACCGGCCAGACCTACGAGGTCGAACAGTACGAGGTCGATCCCGAGACGGGCTATCTCGACTACGAGGGGCTCCACGAGCAGGCCGAGGCGTTCGACCCCGACATCATCGTCTCGGGCTACTCCGCCTACCCCCGGGAGGTGGAGTTCGACCGCATCCAGGCGGCGGCCGACGC
>PXRZ01000038.1:0-10182 GCA_003022945.1 Halobacteriales archaeon QS_8_69_73
GGTCGTGCCCATCATCCTCGTCGTCGCCACGTCGCTGTTTCTGGGCGGGCACAACGCCCCCGGCGGCGGCTTCATCGGCGGCGTCCTGACGGTGGCAGCGTTCGTGCTGGTGTACGTCGCCTACGGGCTGGACTACCTCGAGATCGGCGTTCTCGGGCGGTCGGTCGAATCCGGCACCGGCATCCTCGAACACCGGACGGTGGCGGCCTACCGCCAGCTGTTCGCCGCCGGCCTCCTCGTCGCCCTCCTCACCGGCGTCGCCGGGATGGTCCTCGGGGAGCCGTTCCTCGCCCAGGCCCACACGTACGTCCACGTGCCGATACTCGGCGAGTACGAACTGGCGTCGGCGCTGGCCTTCGACCTCGGCATCTACTGTGTCGTCGTCGGCGGCCTGCTGGCGGTTCTCTCGGTGGTGGGCGCAGAGTGAGAACGAAAACGACCGCCCGTGAGACGGGAGGCGACGGAAAATGAGCGTCGCCGTCGCCGCCGCCGTCGGCGCCCTGTTCGCCTTCGGGACGTTCCTGTTGCTCCGGGACGACGTCGTCCACGTCGTGTGGGGGGTGGGCGATGGGCGGCATCCGGGCGGGGACCGGCGACTCGGCGCCGGTGCTGGCCGACCACCACGGGCCGTTCCCGGCGACGGCCGACCCCCTGGTGCAAGCGCTCGTGCTGACCGCCATCGTCATCAGCTTCGGCACCACCGCCCTCGCGCTCGTCCTGTCGTACCGCGCATACGAGGAAAACGGCACCATGGACGTCACGGGGTGGGAGGGGTGAGTAACTCCCTCGTCGTCGCGCCGCTGCTCGTCGCCTTCGGGAGTGCGGTCTGTACGCTCGCGGTCGGGAGCCGTCCCCGCCTCCAGCGGGCGACGAGCGTCGCGGGCGGGATCGCCTACGCCGCCACCGTGGCGGCCGTCGCGTGGCTGGTCGTCCTCGCGCCGACGGCGCCCGGCGGAATCGCCTATCAGGTCGGCGGCCACGAGGCCCCGTACGGCATCACCCTCGTCGTCGACGGGCTGTCGGCGTTCATGCTCGCGATGGCGGCCGCCGTGGCACTGTACGCGATCGCCGTTTCGGTCCGCTTCGTCGACCCCCGCAACCAGCGGACCTACTACCACCCGATGTTCCAGCTCCTGCTCGTCGGCGTCACCGGCGCCTTTCTCGCCGGCGACCTGTTCAACCTGTTCGTGTGGTTCGAGGTGCTGCTGATGGCGAGTTACGTGTTCGTTGCGTTCTACGGCGGCGCCCAGCAGACCGCCGCGGCGATGCGGTACCTCGTGTTGAACGTCGTCGGCAGCGTCTGCATGCTGCTCGCGGTCGGCGGCCTCTATGCGACCCTCGGGACGCTCAACATGGCCGAAATGGCGGTCCAGCTGTCGAACCCGTCGGCCGACGTCCGCGTCGCGCCGCTGGTCGGCTTTTCGGCGCTGCTTTTCGTCACCTTCGCGCTGAAGGCCGGGCTGGCACCGTTCCAGTTCTGGGTGCCCGCCGCGTCGGCCGCCAGCATCGTCGTCGGCGGCCTCGGCGCCGTCAGCCGCGACAGCCTCGAAGAGTTGCTGGCGTACTCCTCCATCAGTCAGGTCGGCTTCATCCTGGCGCCGGTGGCCATCGCCGCCGCGACGACCGCGCCGGACCTCCGGCACCTGGCCGTTCTGGCCGCGCTCGTGTACGCGCTGCACCACGCCCTGACGAAGGGACTGCTGTTCCTGTCGGCGGCGGCCGTCAAGGACGTCACCGGGACGACTCGACTGTCGGAGGTCGGCGGCCTGGGCGAACGGTCGTCGCTGTTCTCGGGGGTCTTCTTCGTCGGCGGGCTCTCGCTGGTCGGGATTCCGCCGCTCGTCGGCTTCTTCGGCAAGCTACTGGTCTTCGACGCCGCCGCCCGACTCGCCCGGACGCCGACCGCCGGGTCGGTGCTGGCCGTCGTCGTGTTACTTTTGGGCGCACTCCTGACCATCGTGTACGTGACCCGGGCCTGGGTCGGGAGCTTCTGGGGCGTCCAGACCGAGCCGGTCTCGACGGGAAGCGTCGACCGGCCACTGGTCGCCCTGCTGGCGACGCTCGCGACCGTCGTCGTCCTCGTCGGGGTCGGCTTCGAGCCCGTGTACCGGTTCGCCGACGCCGCGGCGACGGCGGCACTGGACACCGACACATACGTCGAGACGGTGCTGGGAGGTGCCGACGGGTGAAGATCCGCCGCTGGCCCGTCACCGGCGCGGCCTTCGCCGTCATCTGGGTGTTCGTGTCCGGACCGGAACTCGCGCCGGTGTCGCTCCTGCGGGCCGCGGTCGCCGGACTGGTGGTCGGACTGCCGGTCGCCTACGTGTTCCGGCGGCTCTACACCCCGATTATCGACCTGAGCGGGACCGCCCGGTCGATTCCCGCCGGCGTCCGCTACGCCCTGGCCCTCGTCGAGCAGATAATCGTCGCCAACTTCGACGTCGCCTACCGCGTGCTGGCGCCGGAGATGCCGCTGAAACCGCAGGTCATTTTGATTCCACTGCGGGTCGAAACTGCACTGGGTGTCACCACCATCGCCAACAGCATCACCATCACCCCCGGGACGGTGACGCTGGACCACGACCCCGGGGAGAACGCCCTCTACGTCCACATCATCGACGGCCGGGACATCGAGGGGGTCGTCGCCACCATCCGGGAGTGGGAGGACGACGCGCTCCGGATGTACGACGAACCGGCCGACCCGGGCGAGCCGGCTCCCGAAGTCCAGGTCCACCCGCCGGACCACCCGCCGGAGCCGAAGACAGTCCCCGTGCCGGGCGTCAGCCGGTCCGACGCCGAGGGAGGTAACGGCGATGGCGGGTGAGGCGCTGGCGACGACGGCGGTCGACGCCGCCCTCGTCGTCGTCGCGGCGCTGTGTCTGCTCTGTGGCTACCGCGTCGTCGTCGGCCCGACCGTCCCCGATCGGGTGGTGGCGCTGGACGCCATCGCCACGAACGTCGTCGCCATCACGGTGCTGTTCGCGCTGAAGACCGGCCGCGGCCTCTACGTGACCGTCAGTCTCGTGTTGGCCATCATCGGCTTCCTCTCGACGGTCGCGGTCGCAAAGTACGTCACCGCGGGCGACATCATCACGCGACGGGAGCAACGATGACCGGACACACCCCACCGACGGACGGACCGAGGGCGCGAGTATGGTAGCGGTCGGGACGGTCCAGAACGCGACGGTCGTCGCGCTGGTCGCGTTCGGGACGTTCTTCCTGGCGGTCGGCACGGTCGGCCTGCTGCGGTTCCCGAACGTGTACAACCGGATGCACGCCACCAGCAAGCCGACGACGCTGGGCACCGCCGCCGTCTTCCTGGCGGGGTTCGTCAGGTTCGGTCCCGGCGGGGCCGGCCTGGCGTCGCTCATCGGCATCGTCTTCCTGTTCCTGACGGTGCCGACCGGCGCGCACATGATCTCGCGGGCCGCACAGAAGACCGGCGTCGAGTTCCTCGGCAGCGTGACGTGGCCGACCGAGCGAGACGACTAGAGCAGACCCCGGAGTCGTCCCAGGAGACCGCCGGAGACGTCCTCGCCGGCCAGGTGCGCCAGCACGGCGTCGGTGCTGTCGGGAACTGGCTCGGGGTCGGCGCCGGCCGCGGCGGCCGCATCGGGGTCCTTCAGCAGGTGGCCTGTCGTGAGACAGACCACGTCCTCGCCCGACCCGACGACGCCCGCCTCGCGGAGCTTCCGGAGGCCGGCGACGGAGGCCGCCGAGGCCGGCTCGACGCCGACGCCCTCGTCGGCCAGTGCGCGCTGGGCGTCGGTGATCGCCTCGTCGGAGACGGCCACCGCCGTCCCGTCCGTCTCCCGGATGCCGGGCAGGGCCTTCGGCGCGTTGACCGGGTTGCCGATGCGGATGGCCGTCGCGACCGTCTCGACGTCGTCCCACCGCTCGATTCCGTTGGCGCCGGCCTCGACGGCCTCGACCATCGGCGCGGCGCCTTCCGCCTGGACGCCGGTGAGCGTCGGCACGTCGCCGGGCGCGAGGTCGCCGCCCCGCACCAGCTCCCGGAAGCACTTGTAGAGGGCGGCGGTGTTGCCGGCGTTGCCGACCGGCAGGACGATCCGGTCGGGGAACCGGCCCTCGTCGGCGTAGAACTCCTCGAGGATCTCCAGTCCGATCGTCTTCTGTCCCTCGAGCCGGAACGGGTTCAGCGAGTTCAGCAGGTACGCCTCCCCGCGGTCGGTCAGTTCCTGGACGATGTCGAGACACGAATCGAAGTTGCCGTCGACCTCCAAGATGTGCGCGCCGTGGAGGCTGGCCTGGGCGATCTTCCCGGCGGCGACCTTCCCCTGCGGCAGCAACACCAGCGTCTCGAGGTCGGCCCGAGCGCCGTAGGCCGCCAGCGCCGCCGAGGTATTGCCCGTCGAGGCACACGCCAGTCGGTCGACGCCGACCTCCTCGGCGACCCGGACGCCGACCGTCATCCCGCGGTCCTTGAACGAGCCGGTGGGGTTCATCCCCTCGTGTTTCACGCGGAGGTTCCGGACGCCGACGGACTCCTCGAGCCGGGGCACGCGGTGCAGCGGGGTGTCGCCCTCCGGAAGCGTGACGCCGGAGTCGAACGGCAGGGCGGCGTCGTAGCGCCACACGCCCGACCCCTCGAACTCGTCGAAGGTAGGGTGGCTCCCGTAGCGCACCTCCAGCAGCCCGCCGCACTCCCCGCAGGTGTACCGGATCGCGTCGAACGGTGCGTGGTCGTGGCCGCAACCGATACAGCGCAGCCAGATCCCGTCGGTCGCCGCCGCCGGGACCTCCGGGGTGTCGGGGACATCGGGAAGCGTCAGCTCGGCCATGTCGCTCCCAGGCGGGCAGGCGTGAAAAACCGGGCGTTTCGGGCCGATACTGCGACGTCGGGTGGCCCGGTCGACGGCGCCGAGAGGCGCCGTCGTCAGGCGTCCCGGACGTAGCCGTGGTGCCGCATGCACTCCATCATCCCCTCGGGGGTGTCGTGTTTGTGCAGCGTCGTCGGCGTGTCACAGTAGTACGTCTCGCCGTCGAACCGGAGGGTCAGCTCCTCGGCCGCGCCGAGCACCTCCGTCCGGACGACGAGCCGTTCCTCCTCGCAGAGACGGTCCAGCAGCTCCTCGGAGTCGTACTCGCCGGCTTCGACGACGGTCAGGCCGCTCATACCGGTGCCACGGGCGGCAGCCACTTGATGCCTTTCGACCCTGATGCGTTATCGTGTCACACGACGTCCACGGACTCGCGCCGTCGACCGCCTCCGATCGGGCGACTGCGCCCGCGACGGGCCGTGCCGGCGCCACTACCGGACGACAATAATGCGGCGACGCGCCGGTCGACGAGCGGCCGCCGGGCCGGGCTGCGGTCGGAGAACGGCGAGTTCGTCATCTACGACACGGAGCGGCGACGCCTGAGTTCAGTCCGACGACGCCGTCTCGCCGACGACGGCCTCATCGTCGGGGAACTCGTCGATACAGTCGTGGACGTAGTCGGCCCACTCTTCGAAGGTCTCGTGCATCATCGCGCGGGCCTCTTCGGCCGGGGTCGCGCGGTACTGGTAGACGTGGCCGCCGCTGTCGAGCAGGCGCCGCTGTCGGTCGGCCAGCCCCCAGCTCCGCGACGGTGCTGTCCGGCGCCTCTAACAGCTCCACGTACAGGCGGGCCTCGTGGCCTTGGATGCCGAAGACACAGCGGAGCACCTCCTCGAAGCCCGGTTCGGCGTCGAGCATGAGATCTCGGAACCGGGACGAGTCCGGGTTGGACTGCATACCACACGGTGCGTGCCGGCGGGCGATAAATCCACCCGCTGCCGCGGAACAACCTCGTCACCGCCGCGAGCACTAGATTCGTCACCCCGCGGGCGCCGCGCCGCCGCGTCAGTCGAGCAGGTGGGTCAGCAGCGCCTTCTGTGCGTGCAGGCGGTTCTCCGCCTGGTCCCAGACGGCCGCACGGTCGCTTTCCAGTACCGCGTCGGCGATCTCCTCGCCGCGGTGGGCCGGCAGACAGTGCATCACCGTCCGGTCGCCGGCGAGGTCGTCGTCGACCCGGAAGCCGCCGGCCTCGAAGGCCTCGAGCTTGGCCTCGCGGTCGGCCTTCTCGCCCATGCTGACCCAGACGTCGGTGTAGACGACGTCGGCGCCGTCGACGGCCGTCTCGGGGTCCGTCGTCGTCTCGGGGGCGGCACCCAGCTCGACTGACAGACGTTGTTGCCGTCGCCGACCCACGCCACCTCGGCGTCGAAGCCGCCGAACCGCTCGCGCACCGTCAGCAGGTCCGCCAGCGTCTGACACGGGTGGGCCGCGTCGGTCAGGCCGTTTATCACCGGGACGGTCGCGTACTCGCCGAACTCGACGACGTCGGCGTGGTCGAACAACCGGGCCATCACGACGTCGACGTACCGCGACACCGCCCGGGCGGTGTCTCTGACCGGCTCGCCGCGGCCGAGGTGGATGTCGTCGGGGCCGAGGAAGATCGCGTGGCCGCCGAGCTGCGTCGCGCCGGTCTCGAAGGACACCCGCGTCCGCGTCGACGGCTTCTCGAAGATCATCGCCAGCGTCCGGCCGGCCATGGCGTCCGGCGCCCTGCTGGCCTTGTAGTCGGCCGCCCGCTCCAGGACGGTCGCCAGCTCGTCGGCCGTCAGGTCGTCGACTGTGAGGACGTTCATTTCAGGCGGGCGGCGACGGCCTCAAGGACCGCCGCCGAGCGGTCGAGCGCCCGCAGCGGGAGCCGCTCGTCGGGCGCGTGATCCAGCGCCGAGTCGCCCGGCCCGTACGTCGCCATCGGGCAGTCCCAGGCGTCGGCGTAGACGTTCATGTCGGCCGTCCCGGTCTTCCGGAGCAGCCGCGGCTCGCCGCCCCGCTCGCGGATGGCGGCCCGCAGCGCCCGCGCGACCGGCGTCCGCGTGCTCTGCATCGTCGGCTCGACGGCGTCCGTCCACCTAACCGTCCCGGCCGCGAGTTCCGCGTCGGCCAGCTCCCGGATCTCCGCGGTCGAGTACGACGGCGGCACCCGGAGCTGCGCCTTTAGCGTCGCCTCGACGGTCAATCCCTCCTCGCCGACGCCGCCCTCGACGGCGACGGGCGTCGTGGTCACCCGCTCGAAGACCGACGCGTCGTCGTCCTCGTCGCCGGCGTCGGTGTTGGTGTCGAACCGCTCCTCGACGGCCGACCACCACGCCACCGCGTCCTGAATGGCGTTGTTCTCCGGCCGAGAGGTGTGGCCCAGCTCCGACGTCGCGATGTAGGTGCCGCTCACCAGCCCCCGGTAGCCGAGCGTGAGGCCGTCCCAGCCCGACGGCTCGCCGTTCACCACGGCGTCGGGCGGCTCGCGGTCGGCGACCAGGTGGCGGGCCCCGCGGGAGTCGGTCTCCTCGCCGACGACGCCGACGAAGGAGACGCCGGTCCGGACCGCCGCGACCGCCAGCTCGTCGGCCGGCGCCCGGACGTTGCCGACCTCGTCGCGGGAGACCTCTCGGCCGTGGGACTCGAGAAACGCGACCAGCGCCTCGGCGCAGTCGTCCTCCTCGGGCGTCGGCGACGGCGTCGAGACGAGCGTTTCCAGCAGCTCGCGGGCCTCGTCGTCCGGCGGGACGGCGTCGTCGGCCGTCGCGGCGGCGTCGGTCACGCGACGATCGCCTCCAGGGCGTCGACGACCGCGTCGGCGTGGCCCCGGTCGACCGTCAGCGGCGGCAGCAGCCGGACGACGCTGCGGCCGGCCGGCAGCGCGAGGATTCCGTGCTCGACGGCCAGGTCCCGCAGGATGGGGTTGGCGCCGCGTCGAACCTCGACGCCGACCATCAGGCCGTTGCCGCGGACCTCCCGGACGGACTCGCCGAGGGCCGCCCGCAGCTCCGCGACGAGGTAGTCGCCGACGTCGGCGGCGTGGGCGGGCAGCTTCTCCCGCTCGATGACGTCCAGCGTCGCGCCGGCGGCCGCCGACACCACCGGCCCGCCGGAGAACGTCGAGCCGTGGTTGCCGCAATCCTCGGCGATCCAGTCCCGCACCAGCGTCGCGCCGATCGGCAGGCCGCTGCCGAGCCCCTTCGCCGTCGTCAGGACGTCCGGGACGACGTCGTGTTTGTCGGCGGCCCACAGCTCGCCCGTCCGGCCGAGGCCAGTCTGTATCTCGTCGAGGATCAGCGCCGCGCCGGCGGTGGCCGTCTCGACGCGCACCCGCTGGAGGTACTCCGTCGGCACCGGGTTGATGCCGCCTTCGCCCTGCAACGGCTCGATGATCACCGCCGCGGTCTCCTCGTCGACCGCCTCGGCCATCGCCTCGCCGTCGCCGTACGGGACGAACTCCACGTCGCCGGCCAGCGGCTCGAAGCCGTTCTTGTACTTCTGTTTCCAGGTGGTCGCCAGCGATCCCATCGTCCGGCCGTGGAACCCTTGCATCGTCGCGACGATCTTCGAGCGACCGGTGGCGTGACGGGCGAACTTCAGCCCCGCCTCGTTTGCCTCCGTCCCCGAGTTGCAGAGCCAGACGTTGTCGACGTCCCGCGGCGCGACGTCGGCCAGTCGCTCGTACAGCGCCGTCCGCTCGGCGTGGGGGTACGACGCCTGGACGTACAGCAGCCGCTCGAGCTGGTTCGTGGCAGCCTCGACGACCGCCGGGTGGCAGTGCCCGGCCGGCGTGCAGGCGTAGCTGGCGCCGAAGTCGAGGTACTCGTTGCCGTTCGTGTCGTAGAGGTAGACCCCCTCGCCACGAGCGATGCCGATGGGTTTCTCCGAGAAGACGAATCCGCTCATTGGTGGGATGAAAATTGCGTTTCGGAGGCCGTTCCAGAGGACGCCCCGGAAGCCCTCGCGCTCTCGTGTGCCCGCGGCTCGCTGTCGTTCGAGAGAGCTTCGCTCTCTCGTGATGTTGCCAGAATCCGACGGATTCTGGCCGCAAGCGGGAAATCGGAGATTTCCCGCAATGACGAAAGACGCGTTGCGTCTTTCGAACCACGCTCCTCAGTCGCTTCGCTCCTTCCGGTGCTTACTTCGCCGGAGACACGACGAGAGCGCTCGCCCTTCCAGTCCGCCAGGACGCTCGACGGGTCGTCGGTCGTCGCCGCCGGCTGGCCGAGACGCTGTGATGTATCGAAAGCGTCCGCTCCGTGGTCGAGACGTGTGAAAAACCCGGGCTTGTCAAACATCATTCCTTACCTCCAAGCGCACCGGGCAGGACGTGCGTGCCGTCGCCGGCGAGCGCCGACCGGACCGGTTCATCGGCGTTGGCATCGGCGACGGTGACGCTCTCTGCACCGCTTGCGAGCGCCTCCTCGGCGGCCATTACCTTTCGGCTCATGAACCCCTCGGCGGCCTCGGTCAGCGCCTCGTACTCCGCGGGCGTCTCGACGCGGTCGATGACCGTCGCCGGGTCGTCGGGGTCCCGGTAGACGCCCGCCACGTCGGTCAGCGAGACGAGTCGCGCGCCGAGTTCGGCCGCGACGGCCGCCGCCGCCCGGTCGGCGTCGGTGTTGACGGCGACCCCCTCGTCGGCCAGCATTGGCGGCGACGCCACGGGCGTGTAGCCGCCGTCGAGCAGCGTCTCCAGCAGGTCGCCGTCGACCGACTCGATGCGGCCGGAGTGGTCGCCGCGCCGGATCTTCTTCCGGCCGTCCTCGAGGACCCGAACGGCGGACTTGCGGGGCCCTTCGAACAACCCGCCGTCGACGCCCGACAGTCCGACGGCGTCGACGCCCTCCGCACGCAGCCCGACCACGAGGTCGGTGTTGACGCGGCCGGCCATCGCCATCGTGAACACGTCCATCGTCTCGGCGTCGGTGAAGCGGCCGACGACGCCCGACGGCGTCTCGACGTACTCCGGCTCCATTTCCATCCGCTCGAGGGTGTCGTCGACGGCCGTCGAGCCGCCGTGGACGACCACGACGTCGGTCCCGTCGTCCCGCACTGCGGCGACGTCGGCGAGGACGCCCTCGGGGTCGACCGCGCGGGCGCCGCCGACCTTCACCACGACGGGGTCGGCCGCCGTCATGGTGCCCCCACGGGATGTAGACCGGGGAACTCTAAGCCGGCGGTCTCCTCGAAGCCGAAAGCGATGTTGGCGGCGTGGACCGCCTGGCCGGCCGACCCTTTCATCATGTTGTCGATGGCCGAGAAGACGACCACCCGCTCGTTGCCGGCGTCGAGCTCGAAGCCGACCTCGGCGTCGTTCGACCCGGCGACGGCCTTCGGCTCGGGGTAGCGGTAGACGCCGGAGCCGCCG
>PXRZ01000038.1:10218-37421 GCA_003022945.1 Halobacteriales archaeon QS_8_69_73
GGCCCGTCGGGGCGTACGGCCGGACGACGCCGGACCGCTCGGGGTGCGAGGAGGCGGTACCGCCGCCCGCCCCGCCCTCCGAGGAGCCGACCTTCACGTCGACGACGATCCGCTCGCTCCCGTCGAGAACCCCGTCGTCGAACAGCGGCTTCAGCCCCAAGATGGCCGCCGTCGCGTTGCAGCCGCCGGCGGCGATCAGCCCGGCTCCGGGCAGGTTCTCGCGGTTCAACTCCGGCAGGGCGTACTCGGAGTCGGCGAGCAGCGCCGGCCGGTCGTGACCGTCGTAGTACTCGTCGTAGGCCGCCTCCTCGTCCAGCCGGAAGTCCGCGCTCAGGTCGACGACGGTGTCGGCGGCCGCCCGGAAGTCGTCGATGCGCTCCATCGAGACGCCGTGCGGCGTGCAGGCGAACAGGGCGTCGACCGATTTGAGGTCGGCGGGGTCGGAAAAGCGCAGGCTCATCCCCCGCAGGTTCGGGTGGACGGAGCCGACCGTCCGGCTCTTTTCGCTCCGGGAGGTCGCCTGGACGACCTCGAACTCGGGGTGGCCGTCGAGCAGCCGCAGCAGTTCGCCGCCGGTGAAGCCGCTGGCGCCGATGACGCTCGCGTCCATCAGGCAGTCACCTCGACACCCGCCCGCGCCTCCAGCCAGTCGACGACGGCGCCGGGAACGTCGGCGTCGGTCACCTCGTCGAGCGCCTTGAACTCGACGGTGTGGTTCACCTCGTGGACGGTGTACTCCCTGGAGTCGGCGCCGCCGACCTCCATGAGGTCGATACCGAGCAGCCCGCCGCCGACGGCCTCGGAGGCCCGTTCGACGAGCTCTGCCATCGCCGGCGTCACCTCGAGCTCCTCGGTTTCCGCCCCCTGGGCGGCGTTGGTCAGCCAGTGTTCCGAGGAACGGGCCATCGCCGCCACCGGCTCGCCGTCCGTGGCGACGACGCGGATGTCGCGACCCGGCTTCTCGACGAACTCCTGGATGTAGAACACCTTGTGCTCGTAGTGGCCCAGCGTCTCCTTGTGCTCGAGGATGGCCTCGGCGGCCGACCGGGAGTCGATCTTCGCCATCAGCCGGCCCCAGGAGCCGACGACGGGCTTCAGCACGCAGGGGTAGCCGAACCCCTCGATGGACTCCATGGCCGACTCCTTCGTGAAGGCCACCTCCGTGGCGGGCGTCGGAATCCCCGCCTCGGCCAGCGCGAGGCTGTTGTGGGCCTTGTCGGCACAGACCGCCGCCGTCTCCGGCTCGTTGACCACCGGCACGTCGTAGGCCTCGACGAACCGGGTGACGTACCGCGACCGGCTGGTCGCCAGACACCGGTCGACGAGGATGTCGACGTCCTCCAGCGCCGCGGGCGGCCCGTGGACGCCGAAGCACTCCTTCCGGACGTCGACCTTCGTCACGTCGTGGCCCCGGTCCCGCAGCTCCCGCAGCAGGAGCTTCTCGTCGCGGCGGATACGCGAGTACAGCACCCCGACGTTCATCGCGACCCCTCGCGCACCGCCCGCGGGCGACGGTCCGTGCCGGCGGTCATCGCTTCACTCCCCCCAGTCCTCTTCCAGTTCGGGCGCCGTGTCGAGTTCGACGGGATCGTCCCCGACGACCTCCAGCTCGGCGCCGCAGGTGGCACAGTCGACGATCTCTCCGACCTCGACGTCGTCGTGCAGGTCCACGTCGCCCCCGCACTCGGTGCATTCCGTCATCGTACCCACCTCTCGCGCCGGAATGCACTTAACTCCTTCGAACATATCAACAGGAGTTCAGAACGCACGTCGGTCTAATCGCGTTTCATAGGGCACCTCGCGTCGCTTCACCGATTCGGTATCAGTATTCTGGTAGTACGTCCCCGAGAAGGGACGGCGGTCGTCGCTCAGGCATACGTCGCCACCTCCGTCGCCAGATCGTCGGCGGCCGCCGACAGCGCCGCCCGGCGGTCCGCGACCGCGTCGCCGTCGGCCGCGATGCCGTCGCGGGCGTCGTCGAGCGCGGCCGCGACCGCCTCCGGGGCCGGCCCCCCGACCGAGTCGCGGGCGGCGACGCTCTCGGCGGGGTCCAGCGCCGCCTCGACGGCCTCGCGGTCGACGTACGCCGTCAGCGGCTCCGACAGCCGGTCGGCGGCGGCCGACGCCACCGCCTCGTAGTCGTCGCCCCGCTCGGCGGCCGCCGCGACCACCTCGTGGGCGGTCCGGAACGGCACCCCCTCGGCCGCCAGCAGGTCGGCTACGCCGGTCGCCGTCGAGAACCCCTCGCCCGCGGCGGCCGCCAGCGTCTCGACCTGCCAGTCGGCCGTCGCGACGGCGCCGGCGGCGACCTCCGTCGCCTCGCGTACCGCGTCGACCGCCTCGAAGGCGTGGCCGTGGGCCCGCTGGAGGTCCCGGTTGTACGCCCGGGGCAGCCCCTTCAGCGTCGACAGCAGGCCGTTCAGCCCCGCCGCCGCGTCGCCGGCCGTCGCCCGCACCAGCTCCATCGTGTCGGGGTTTTTCTTCTGCGGCATGATCGACGACGTCGAGGCGTAGTCGTCGTCGAACTCGACGTGGCCCGCCGAGGCGCCGACGACCAGGTCCTCCGCCAGCCCGGACAGCGTCGTCGCAAGCGCCGCGACCGCGGCGGTCGTCTCCACGAGGAAGTCCCGCGCGGAGGCGGCGTCCATCGAGTTCCGCACGAGGCCGTCGAACCCCAGCAGGTCGGCCGTCCGCTCGCGGTCGACGTCGAACGGCGTCCCCGCGAACGCCGCCGCCCCCAGCGGCGAGCGGTTGATCCGGCCGTAGGCGTCCAGCAGCCGCGCGGTGTCGCGGGTCAGCGCCGACTCGTAGGACGCGAGATGGTGACCCACCGTCGTCGGCTGGGCGGGCTGGAGATGGGTGTACCCCGGCATCACCGTCTCGACGTGGTCGGCGGCGACGTCCGCCAGCACTTCCCGGGCCTCGACGGTCGCCTCGGCCGCGTCGAGGACGTCCGTCCGGAGCCGGTACCGGATGCAGGCCGCCACCTCGTCGTTCCGCGAACGGGCCGTGTGCATCCGGCCGCCGCGGTCGCCGACGCGGTCGACGACCGCCGTCTCGATCGCCGCGTGGACGTCCTCGCCGTCCGGCAGGGCGCCGTGGCCGGCCCGCTCGATTTCGGCGAGCGCGCCGAGAATCGCCGCGGCGTCCTCCGCGTCGACGATACCCTGCTCGGCGAGCATCACGACGTGGGCGCGGTCGACCGCGAGGTCGGCGGCGAAGATGCGTTCGTCGGCCGCCAGACTCGACAGGAAGCCGCGGGCGGGGCCGCCGCTGAACCGCTCGCGGCGGACGACGTCCTGCTGGCCGTTCCGCCCCCCGCTCGACGCCTCCGGGGCCGCCCGGTCGGCCTCGCTCGCGTCGCCGCGGTCGTCGTCGCTCATTTCACTTCCGGTCGGTGGCGTCGGCCAGCCGCTCCTGGAAGCCATGGTACTTCGCGACGCCGGTGGCGTCGGCCTGCTCGATATCGCCCGTCACGTCCTCGGTGTCGAAGGAGGAAGCCTCCGCGGAGTAGACGGCGTGCTCCGAACTGCGGCCGACCGGGCGGGCCTGCCCGCCCTCGAGCCGCACCGTCACGGCGCCGGTGACGCGGGTCTGCGTCTCCTCGATGAACGCCTCCAGCGCCCGCATCAGCGGCGCCTCGACCAGTCCCTGATAGCCCTTCTCCGACCACTCGTGGTCGACTCGCTTCTTGAACGCCCGCTCTTCCCTTGTGAGCACGAGGTCTTCCAGCGCCTCATGGGCGTTCAACAGTACCGTCGCGGCGGGGTGTTCGTAGTTCTCCCGGACCTTCAGCCCAAGCATGCGGTCCTCCATGATGTCCGAGCGACCGACGCCGTAGGCGCCGGCCAGCTCGTTCAGCTCCTCGGTGAGCTCGACGGGTTCCATCGCAGTGCCGTCGAGGCTGACCGGGTAGCCGTTCTCGAAGCCGACCTCGATCTCGAGCGTCTCCTCGCCCGGCGCCGCGGTCCACTCGTAGATGCCCTCGCCGGGGACGTGGCCCGGCTCCTCCAGCTCCGAGCCCTCGATCGAGCGGCTCCAGAGGTTCGTGTCGATGCTGCAGTTGCCCTCGTCGCCGCCGGAGACCGGCAGGTCCCGTTCGGCGGCGTACTCCTGTTCGAACCCCCGGGTGAGCCCCAGCTCCCGGACCGGCGCGATGACCTCCATGTCGGAATCGCGCCACACCGCCTCGAACCGGAGCTGGTCGTTGCCCTTGCCCGTACAGCCGTGGGCGAGGCCGGTGCAGCGGTGCGTCTCGGCCACCTCGAGGATGGCCGCGGCGATGACCGGCCGGGCCAGCGCCGTCCCCAGGGGGTAGCCCTGGTAGGAGGCGTTGGCCCGGACGGCCTCGAAGCAGAGGTCGGCGAACTCCTCCGTGGCGTCGACGACGTGGTGTTCGAGGTCGAGCGCCTCGGCGGTCGCCTCGGCCTCGGCGAACTCCTCGGCCGGCTGGCCGACGTCGACGGTGACGCCGACGACCTCGTCGTAGCCGTACTCCTCCTCGAGCAGCGGAACGCATACGGTGGTATCGAGCCCGCCAGAGAAGGCGAGCGCGACGCGGTCGGTGTTCGAGTCTGGGTCTGAATCTGACATTGGTGGTGTAGGGGACCGTCTGCCGGACGGTCATCGTTGGGAACTGCGCGAACGCGACGGGAGAGATGGTGCTGATCGGGCCTAACGGCCCGGTCGTCGCGGTCGCGGGAGAAGGACGGACCCACCGCTCGCGTCGGACGCCGGGATGCGGTGGGGACTCATCGTCTACTACACTCTACTTCGAGGCCGATACTAAACCCTTGTGGGTTGGCACGCGTGGTGTGCGGCGTGGTATCGTGGGCCGTTACCGTCGGGCGACGAGCGCCGCGGCCGCCAGCGCGACGACCGCCAGCGCGGCGATCACGCCGGGGCCGGCACCGTCGGCGTCGGTCGCGGTCGTGGTCGTGCCGTCGTCCGGTGCCGCGGTCAGCTCGAACCCATCGAGCGACGTCCCGGCGGTCCACGCCGCCGCCGCGTCGCCCGACTCCCCGACGGCCACCGACGGCAGTACGTCGTCGGGGTCGACCTCGTCCGGCTGCGGCGGCGCCACTCCCGCGGCCGGCGCGATTGGAGCCGCCAGGAACCCGGCGAGGAGCGCCGCAAGCGCCACGGGAACGCGGAACGGCGTCCGTCGCTCATCGCCGTCGGACCGCCAGCACCACGAGGGCGGCGGGGACGACGGCGATCACCAGCGCCCGGAGCACGACCGCGATGTCGCCGCCGGTTCCGTCGTCGCTTCCGGGGCCGCCGTCGCCGACATCGCCGTCGTCGGTCGGCGTCGGCGACGCAGTCGCCGTCGGCGCGTCCGGGTCGACGAACTCCACGAAGAACCCCGAGAAGTCGGTCGTGTCGGGGTTCACGAGCACGCTGTTGGCGCGGGCGCGACCGGGGTTCGGCGCGGTCCGGTTCCGGCGGTAGCCGTCGGGACCATGGACCGCCACCCGGCGGTCCGGCTCGTAGCCGGCCGCGTCGGGGTCGCCGCGGAACGGCTGGGCGACGATGACCCGCCGCTCGTCGGCGTACGCGAGGCTCTCCCAGTCGGCCCGTAGCTCCACCCGACCGTACCCTTCGGTCTCGTATGTCCGGACGGAGGCGTTCCGGACCGCCATCTCCCAATCGGCCGCCTCGCTGCCGGCCTCGGCGGCGGCCCGCAGCTCCGCGAGGGCGTCCTCGCGGAACGCCGCCCGGCGGGAGTCGTCGTCGGCGTACGACTCGTATCTCGCCCGCTCGCCGTCGTCCGAGAGGTCGTAGGAGTCGACGTAGTAGACGGCCGCGTCGCCGTCGGCCTCGAGTTCGAGACGGACAGACAGACGACGGCCAGCGCCAGCGCCACGAGCGTTCTGCTCATCGGGCGCCCGTCGGTGACGCCGTGGCAAATCGGTTTCGTTCGGCGCCGGTCGTAGCCCTTTTGCGATCGACGGTTCGAGCTACGGGCATGGCCGGCCTCGACGTCGACGACCTCCTGCGGATCGTCCTCGTTCTCGTCGTCGTCTGGATCGCCGTCGAGATCGTCACCGAGATCGTCGCGGCCGTGCTCGCGCCGCTGAGCCCGCTCGTCGGGCTCCTGATCGTCGCGCTCATCGCCGCCTACCTGCTGGACTACCTCTGATGTACAGTCTCAACGCCCCGGTGCCGACGTCGGTCGCGCGGCTGGCGAGCGGACTCGCCGCCGACCTGCTGGACGCGGGCGTCCGCGAGCGGCACACCCTCGTCGTCAAGCGGCTCGGCGACGATCCGGGGGCGATGGCGCCGGAGGTCCGAGCCGTCGTCGAGGGGACCGACCCCTTCGAGGCGCGGGTGACCGGCGTCGAGGCGTTCCGCGACCCGCCCCGGGGGACGGCGCCCGTCGTCTATCTCCGCCACCCCCCACGTCACCGTCGCCCGCGGCGGCGACGCCACGCGGCTCCTCGGCCGGGACGTCGAACGGAGCTGGACGATCGACCGGCTCCACCTGTGGACCGGCCGCTACGACGACGCCGCCGAGGAGATCGCCCTCTCGTAGTTATTATGCGAGTCGTTACCGCCGATGTCGGGAGACTCGATTTCTCGGAGCTCGAGCAGCGTCGCTTTCACTGCCATGCTGAAAGTCATCGCAATAATCGCTATCAGAACAGGAGGAAGGCGAGCAGGATGCCGGCCAGCGAGAACAGTAGCACCATCCCGAAGGGATTGATCGCGTACCGCAGCGGCGTGTCGTAGACGACCCGCTCGACGGTCGTCCGGGGCGGTCGCGTCGCCCGGACGGGTCCGGAGGCCAGCAGCGCCGGCCGGACCGGCGCCTCGTCGGCCCGGTCGGTCAGCGCCGCGGCGTCGAGGTCGCCGGACGTCTCGAAGCGGTTGGCGTCGTAGCCGGCCGACAGCAGCGCCCCCGCACACGGCTTGCAGACGACGTACTCGCCGTCGTCGTCGGTGTAGGCCGCCAGCTCGGAGGCGGAGTCGGCCAGCCGCTGGCACCGCTGACAGACGTGCTGGCGGTTGGACCGCATCGTCGCGACCGCCGGCGGCGCGTCCGGCTCGGGGAACAGCGGCGCTTCGCTCTTTCGGTCGCCGTAGGCCGGGTCGTCGTCGTGCAGCGTCGCGTGACACGGCCCGCACAGCGTGACCAGCTCCTCGAGGTCGTTCATCGACGGCGTCGAGAAGGGAACGGCGTGGTGGACCTCCAGCCGGCGGTCGTCGTCGCGCCCGTCGTAGCCGCAGCGCTGGCAGACGTGGTCGTCCCGCTCCAGGGCCTCCTCCCGCAGCAGCTGCCAGCGCGGGCCCTCGCCGTCGCGGGTCCGGCGCCGCTCCGCGCGCGGGTCGAGACTCATGGCTCCGGCGGCGCCCCCTCCCAGGCGTCGAGGTCGCTGTAGAAGTTCAGCATGCCGACCCCGAGCTTCTCCGGGTCGACGTCGATGTGTTCTCCCCGTTCCTCCGGCGGGAACGACGGATAGACGCTGTAGTCGCCCAGCTCGACCCGGTTGCGGTGGGTGTACCGCTCGTCGATGAGCACCCGGACCCCGTAGTCGTCCGGTGAGCGGACGACCCGGCCGAGCGCCTGTCGCGTCTTCCGCACCGTCGGGATCTCGACGGCGTAGTGCCAGCCGGCGTCGTCGTGGTCGCCGCCGAAGCTGCCGTCGTAGGCCCGCTGGACGGCCTCCATCCGGTCGTCCAGGTGCGGGTACGGGACGCCGACCACGACGACGGTCCGGGCGTCGTCGTCGTCGAAGCTGACGCCCTCCGCGAGCGTCCCCCACAGCGACGTGAACAGCACCGCGTCGTCGTCGGCGACGAACTCCTGGCGGAGCTCCTCGGCGGCGACGCCGGGCTCGTCGAGGTACGGCGTCGAATCGCCGGCGTAGCGGTGGTAGTAGCGTTCGGCCTCGGCGTAGCTCGGGAAGTACGCCAGCGTGTTGCCGGGGGTGAACCGGACGGCGTCCGCGATGGCGCCGCCGACGCTCTTCTGGATGCCGGGGTCGTCCCGCTGGCTGGCGAACAGCGCCGGCGTGTCGACGGCGTAGGTCCGGCGGCGCTCCTCGGGGAACTGCTCGCCGTAGGCCATCGTCAGCGGGTCCTCGAGCCCGAGAACGTCCTCGGTGACGTCGAACGGCCGCAGCGTCGCGCTCATCAGCACCGTCGCGTGCAGCTCCTCGAACAGTGGTTCGGTCACCCGCCGCGGCAGACAGGTGTACAGTTCCGCCCGGCCGACGACGCCAGTCTCGGTCCGCCGGACGCCGACGACCGGGTACTGGCCCGGCTCGACGGCCGCCTCCATCCACTCGTCGACGAACGCCGCCGCCGTCAGCGTCGGACACTCCTTGCGGGTAGTCGTCTCGCCGTCCCGGTAGGCCTGCTCGTAGCGGCGGTCCAGCTCCTCGCCCAGCGCCAGCGCCGCCTCGAGGTCGGCGGCGTACCCCTGGCCGGTGTACGCCTGCAGAAACGCCACCGAGAGGTCGTCCCGGCCCTCCTCGCTGGCGACGGTGACGTCGTCCCACTCCTCGCCGACGGCCTCGCGGTCGCCGAAGCCGAACGACGCCTCGTAGGTGTCGACCAGCGCCGTCCGGAACGCCCAGACGACGTTCGCCGCCGGCTCCGCGCGGGCGTCGTCGCACTCCTCCAGCTCGTCGACGGCGCCGTCGAGCGTCCGCTCGGCCAGCGTCCGGGTGGCGTGCTCCCGGGCCGCGCTCGCGACGTTGTGGGCCTCGTCGAACACTGCGATGATGTCCTCGGGGTCGCGGCCGAGCCACCGGAAGAACTGCTCGCGGATCATCGGGTCCAGCAGGTGGTGGTAGTTGCAGATCGCCAGGTCGATGCCCTCTATGCCGTCCTTCAGGAGCTCGTAGCCGCAGAGCTCCGCCTCGTGGGCCCGCCCGTAGATCTCCTCCGGCGTCCGGACGTCGTCGTACAGCCACGCGTAGAAGTCGTCGGTGTCGGCGGTGAGGTTGTTGTAGTAGCGGTCGCAGACGTTCCGTTCCTCCCGCAGCGCTTCGATGCCGGTCTCGAGGTCGTCGAGCTCCTCCGTCACCGCGCCGCGGGCCTCGGCGGCCGCCTCGTCGCCGTCCCGGCTGGCCGCCAGCAGCTCCTCCTCGCGGTCTTCGAGCTCGTCGAACTCTTCTTCCATCTCGACCAGCTCGCGGGTGGCGTCCCGGAGCACCTGACACTCCTCGTAGCCGACGTCGATGTGACACATCGACCCCTTCCCGCGGAAGACGACCGTTCGGATGGAGTCGTCGGCGTTGATGGCGCGGGCTTCCTCGATGAACTGGCGGGTCTGCTGGTGGACGTTCGTCGTGATGACGGCCGTCTTGCCCGCCGCGCGGGCGTACTCGAGGGCGGGCGTCAGCGAGGCGAGCGTCTTGCCGGTGCCGCAGGCGCCCTCGAAGAGGACGTCCCGCTCCTCGACGAGCGCCTCTCGGATAAAAGGGTTCGGCGAGCGGGGCGGAACTGGAGCCGGGCGGCGGTCACGCGACGACGTCGACGCCGGAGATATCCACCCGCGTGCCGTCGCCGGCGCTCTCGGCCGCGGCCACCGCCCGGTCATGGGCCGCTACGGCCTCGCGGACGATCGCCAGCCCGAAGTCGGTGCCGCCGGCCCGCGTCGAACAGCCCCGCTCGAAAACCCGCTCGCGCTCCGCGGCGAGGATACGGGGCCGCCGTCGTCGAGCTCGCGGACCTGTACCGTCACCTGTTCGTCCTCGCCGTCTCTCGACCCGTCGTTCGTCGAGCCGTGCTCGATGAGCAGTCGGCTTTCCGGGGGGATTCGGATGGGTCCGCACGCTCGTCGTGTTTGCGACCGCGCGAATCAACCAACTTCGACGGGTCGGGCGTCGCGGTGGGGCCCGACGCTCAGGCCAGCGCGTTCAGCAGCAGAACGAACACGCCCAGCAGGACGCCGAAGGCGACGACCGTTCGGGGGTCCATCGTGGGCGCGTTGCGACTCTCCTCGTCGAAGTACCGGACCAGCCCCGCGCTGGACATCAGCCCGCCGGAGTTCTCACCGCTGCTCATACACCATGATTCGCGTCCGGTATCCTAAGCGTTTCGACCGGTATCCGATGGAAAACGCTTATGCGCGCGGCTCGAGAACCCTCTCCCGCCGATGTCGGTCACACTCAAGGACTTCTACGCGGATTGGTGCGGCCCGTGCAAGACGCAGGACCCCATCCTCGACGAGCTCGAGGAGGACTACCCGAAGGTCGACTTCGAGAAGGTCAACGTCGACGAACAGCAGGAGGTCGCGAACGAGTACCAGGTACGGTCGCTGCCGACGCTCGTCGTCGAGGACGACGACGGCGTCGTCGAGCGGTTCGTCGGCGTCACCCAGCGCGACGCCCTCGAGACGGCCATCTCGCAGCCCCCTCCCACGGGTGAGACGCCTCGTCGTGCCGGCCATCCTCGGCGTTCGTGCGCGCACTCCAGTACCCCGACACCGGTCGCCGTTCGGCGGCCGTCGCTCCTGACCGCCGGCCGTCGATACGGGAGAGAACCCGATGGGAATCACCGTGCTCGACGGGGCGACGGCGACGATACCATCCCTACAATTGCCTCGGCGCCGTCAGTGACGATGCGCCGAGGATTCGTGCCGCAGCACCGCGATGGCCGCAGATCGACTCTCCGCGTCGATCGCGGCCGTGCCTGTCGGTCTCGTGAAAACCTTTATTGCAACGCATCAGGATGGATACTTGCGTCGTTCCACCGGCGGTAAAAGCCGTCGGCGGGACGGAGGGCGACGGCAGCCGCCCCCGCGGAAACGTAACACGATGACAGAACGTACGTACGTCGGCGCGATCGACCAGGGGACGACCGGCACCCGGTTCATGATCTTCGACCACGCGGGGCAGGTCGTCGCCAACGCCTACGAGAAGCACGAACAGATCTACCCGGAACCCGGCTGGGTCGAGCACGACGCGGTGGAGATCTGGGAGAACACCAAGACGGTCGTCGGGCAGGCGCTCCGCGAGTCGGGGCTGGACCCCGAGCAGCTCGCGGGGCTGGGCATCACCAACCAGCGCGAGACGACGCTCATCTGGGACGAAGAGACCGGCAAGCCCATCTACAACGCCCTGGTCTGGCAGGACCGCCGGACCACCGACCGCGTCGAGGAGATACAGGCCGACGGGAAGGTCGAGTGGATCCGCGAGAAGACCGGCCTGGAGTGTGACGCCTACTTCTCGGCGACGAAAGCCGAGTGGCTGCTGGACAACGCCGATCCCATCAAGCTCGAGCGCATCCGGCCGAACGACGTCCGCGACCGCGCCGAGGCCGGCGAACTCCTGATGGGGACGATCGACACGTGGCTCATCTACAAGCTTACGGGCAATCACATCACCGACGTGACGAACGCCTCCCGGACGATGCTGTACGACATCCGGGAGATGGAGTGGGACCACGAACTGCTCGCGGAGTTCGACGTCCCCGCGGAGCTACTGCCGGAGGTGCGGCCCTCGAGCGACGACGCCTACTACGGCGTCACCGACGACGAGGGCTTTCTCGGCGCCGAGGTGCCGGTCGCCGGCGCCCTGGGCGACCAGCAGGCGGCGCTGTTCGGCCAGACCTGCTTCGACGAGGGCGACGCCAAGAACACCTACGGCACCGGCTCCTTTTTCCTGATGAACACCGGCGACGAGCCCGTCGCCTCCGACCACGGCCTGCTGACGACGGTCGGCTTTCAGCGCTCCGGTGAACCCGTCCAGTACGCCCTCGAGGGGTCGATCTTCGTCACCGGCGCCGCCATCGAGTTCTTGGAGGACGTCGAGCTCATCGACGACGCCGCCGAGACGGCCGAACTCGCCCGCAGCGTCGACTCGACGGACGGCGTCTACGTCGTCCCTGCGTTCACCGGCCTGGGCGCCCCGCACTGGGACGGCCGCGCCCGCGGCGCGATCGTCGGGATGACCCGCGGCACCCGACGGGAGCACGTCGTCCGGGCGACGCTCGAGTCCATCGCCTACCAGACCCGCGACGTCGCCGAGGCGATGGAGGCCGACTCCGGCATCGAGATGGGTCGGCTTCGCGTCGACGGCGGCGCCGTGAAGAACAACTTCCTCTGTCAGCTCCAGTCGGACATCATCCAGACCGACATTGCCCGACCGGAGGTCGACGAGACGACCGCGCTCGGGTCGGCGTACGCCGCCGGCCTGGCGGTCGGCTACTGGGATTCGGTTGACGAGCTGCGGGACAACTGGCAGGTCGACCGCCAGTTTTCCGCCCGGATGGACGCCGACGAGGCCGACCGGATGTACGACCGCTGGGACGACGCCGTCGAGCGGTCCCTCGACTGGGCCGAGGAAGAGTGATCCGTGGAGGTCGCGCTCCAGGTTCCTGTCGTCGGCCTCCCATGGAAGACGTTCCTCCTGCTGGTCATCACCGCGCTGGCCGGCGGCGCCTTCGGCGCGGCCATCGGCGCACTGCCCGCCTTCGTCTTCACCGGCTTTCTCGTCTTCCTCGGCGAAGGCGTCTCGATTCTCCAGCGCGGGCTGGCGGACACCGTGGGCGCGCTACCGCCCGTCTCTACCCAGAACGCCGCCGGCATCACGGGCGTCGTCGGCTTCGGCGCCGTCGCCGGCCCGCATATCGCCTTCGCCGGCGGCGTGGCCGCCTCCGCGTACGCGGGCAAGAAGTACCCCAAGATGGAGCCCGACGGCTGGGACTACCACTTCGGGAAGGACATCCTCTACGCGTTCGGCACCAAGCCCGATATCCTCGCGGTCGGCGCGGTGTTCGGCCTGCTGGGAATGTTGATCCGCCGAGTCGGCGAGGGAGTCGTCGCCGTCGGCGGGACGCTCGCGACGGACATGGTCGCGGTGTCGGTGGTCGCCACCGCCTTTCTCGCCCGGGTTGCCTTCGGCTACCCGCTCGTCGGCAGACCGGGCGGGTCGGGCTACCTCGACATGTCGCCGTTCGAGCGCGAGGAGCCGCGGACGGCCGCCGACGGCGGCGAGGTGCCGCCCGAACACGAGGGGCGGCTGGCGACCGAGCCGTGGCTACCCCATCAGTACCGGTGGCCCGGCGTCGCGACGATCGGCCTCGTGGGCGGCGTTCTCGGCGGCTACATCTACCTGCGGACCGGCAGCATCTTCCTCGGCTACGCCATCTCGGCGATCAGCCTGCTGTTCCTGAACCTGGGCGTCGAGAAGATTCCCGTCACCCACCACATCACGTTGGTCGGGTCGGTCGGTGCCGTGATAGCGGCGGCCGCCCTCGGCGACCCCTCCGGCGCGGTGTTCCCCGTCGACGCGCTCGGGACCACCGGCGCCGTCATCGCGCTGCTCGCGGCGGGCGTCTTCGGCGCCATCAGCGGCCTGCTGGGCGAACTCGCCCAGCGGCTGTTCTACTCGCACTCCGGAACCCACGTCGACCCGCCGGCGATGGCCATCGCCGTCGCGATGCTCGTCGTCGGCCTCCTGGCCATCGTGGGCGCCCTACCGAGCGCCGGCTACCTGAGCTGACCCGACCCCTCCCAGTTCGGAGCCGAACACGACCGAGACGACATCCCGTCGCCCACTCGTGCCGGGACGACTTCCGGACCGCCCGCGGCCGAGGCGTCCGCCCGGGTACGTACGACCTCGAGTTCGGCTGACGCCGTCGGGATGGGGCGGCGACCCCGAATTCAAGCGTCGTCGTAGGGCCAGTCGCCGACGACCCGCATTCCGTCGGCGCGGTCCTCGGCTTCGAGTTGCTCGGCTATCTCGGACGGCGACCGGTGGCCGATGTCGGTCCCGTCGTCGGCCAGTTCAACGACCAGTTCCGTCAGCAAAATCGCCTGTTCCCGGAGGTCACGCACCGATAGCTTGTCGAGCGTGTCGGCGTACGTGTGGCCCCAGCCGCGGCCGGCGTCGCCGGTGTCGGCCCGCATGTGGTACCCCGGAACGCCATGCGCCACGTAGGGCCAGTGGTCGCTGGGCGGGTTCAGCTCCGGCAGGACGTCGACCGGGTGGCCCATCCGGTCGGCCACCCGGTGTGCGGCGTCGGCGAGGTCGTCGAAGCCGTGGGTGTAGCACTCCAGCGTCCGGTCGCGGACCACGCCGTCGTTGTTGACGATCGCCCTGATACTGTCGTGGTCGCGGCGCGCGGCGTCGTGGTGAGAGCCGACGAGTCCGACCTCCTCGGCCCCGTAGACGAGACAGTGGACTCGCGTGTCGAGTTCGGCCTCGCGCCGGGCGAGCGCCCGCGCCACCTCGACCACCATGGCGGTGCCGGCGCCGTTGTCCGCAGCCCCCTCGGTGATGTCGTGGGCGTCGACGTGGCTCGTCAGCAGGACCGCCTCCTCGGTGTCCGGGCCGAGGTCGGCGTGGACGTTCCGACTGGTCGCCTCGCCGGTGTCGGCCTCGACGTCGACGGTGACCCTCTCGCCCTCGAACCGCCGGCGGAGCCGCGACCCGACCTCCTTCGAGACGCCCACCGCCGGCACCTCGCCGATGGGGTCGGCCCCGGTCCCGACGCTGCCGGTCGGCGGCAGACAGCCCTCGACGTGGTTCCGGTAGACGAACGCCGCCGCGCCGGCCTCGACCACCGCCCGGTAGTACTTCTCCCGGCGGTGGACGTAGCGGTTCTGCCAGTCGGGTACGTCGCTGGCCGCGAGCACGACCGCCCCCTCCAGGTCGCGGTCGAAATCCGACGGGAGCCCGTACCCCAGGTCGACGAGTTCGCCGGTCACCTCGCCGCTCGGACTCCGCGGGAGCGCGATGCAGTCTTGCGTCGTTTCGCCGGCACGCACCACTGAGGACCCGCGCGACCACCCCTGCAGGTCGAACTCCTCAAGTCGGGCGTCCCGGGCGCCGACCCCCTCGAGGGCGTCCCGCGTCGCCTCGGCGGCGCGGCGCTCGCCGTCGGTGCCGGCCATCCGGGTGTCCGTGTCGACCAGCGTCTCCAGGTGGTCCCAGCCGACGTCGCTCGTGAACGTCTCGCCAATCCAATCGGTCATGGGAACAGGTTTGACGAGGTACCCACAAGGTTCTTACCTACCGGCACGGGGTTTGCCGCCGGCCCGGTGGCGAGTCGTCGGGACCGGGAAAGGCCATTTTGGCCCCCGAGTATTTACTTGCCGCTCGCCCAGCGGGGGACATGTCGCGCGATTTGGTCCCCGAGGACATCTACGAGTACACGGAACTGAGAGACGTCGCCGTCTCACCCGATGGCGGCCGCGTAGCGTTCGTCGCCCACGAGTTCGACGAGAGCGAGGACCGGCGTCGGGCGGGACTGTTCGTCGCGCCGACCGACGGGAGCCGCGAGCCGCACCGGCTGACCAGGGCGTCGGACGCCAACTCGCCGACGTGGGGCCCCGACGGCGACCGACTCGGCTTCCTCGCGGCGCGCGAGCGCGACGCCGAACTCGCCGTCGGCCCGGAGGAGACGGGCTCCGATGGAAACGACGACGAAGATGAAACCGAGAACGGAGAAGCCGCCGGCGACGGCGGGAATGACGAGCCCCGGTCGCAGGTCTGGGTCTTCGACCTCGACCGCGGGGGTGACGCCCGGCAGGTGACCGACCGCGAGGAGGGCGTCCGTGGCTTCGACTGGGGACCGGACGGCGAGCGGATCGTCGTCGACGCGCGGGACCCGACCGACGAGCAGGCCGAGCGACTGGCGGAGCGCCGCGACGACGGGCCCATCGAGGTAGAGCGGCTGAATCACAAGGCCGACGGCGTCGGGTGGCTCGACGACGTGACCGCCTACCTGTTCGTCGTGGACGTGGCGACGCGCGAGGCGACCCGCCTGAACGACGCCTACGGCGCGGGAGCGACCGAGGCTCTCATCGGAATGCAGCCCGACTGGGGCCCGGACGGCCGCATCGCGTTCGTCGCCAACCACGGCGAGGACCCGGACGACTCCGGCGAGTACCACCTGTTCACCATCGACCCCGACGGCAGCGGCAAGCGACGCCTCTCCGACGGAACGGTTCTCTGCACGCAGCCAGCGTGGAGCCCCGACGGCGACCGCCTCGCCTGCGTCGTCCGGGACCCGCCCATGAACTGGTACCGGCCCGCCGAAGTGTACGTGGCCGAGGACGTCGAGGCCGGCCGGTTCGGGTCGGTGTCGTCGGACCTCGACCGGACCGTCTCGCTCGCGGGGTCGCCGTTCTGGACGGGCGAGGACATCGTGGTCGCGCCCGTCGGCGACGGCGCCCGGACGCGACTGGTGCGCTGTCACGCGGCGCCGGACGGCGGCCCGGCCGAGCGCGTCTTCAGCGCACAGGGCGCCTCCCGGTCGATGACCGCCGTCGACGGGGCGCCGGGAGCGGTGGTGGCCGCGCTGACCTCCTCGGACGCACCGGCGGACCTCTACGCCGTCGACCTGGACTCAAGCGTAGGCGCGGACGCGACGTTCGACGACACGACGGTCCGCATCACGGCGCTCAACGAGTCGCTCCTCGAGGATAGGGCCCTCCCCGACCACCGCCGCGTCGAGTACGAGAACGGCGACGGCGACATCATCGAGGCCATCGCGTTCCTGCCACCGGAGTTCGACCCCGACGACCCCGACCCCCACCCGACCGTGGCGTGGATTCATGGCGGGCCGATGTCCTACGACGCCCCGCGGTTCACCCTCGCGCGCGGCGTCTTCACGGCGGCCGGCTACGTCGTGTTGTGTCCCAACTACCGCGGGAGCACCTCCTATGGCCGCGAGTTCTCCGAGACGCTTCGGGGGTCGCGGGGCGAGTTGGAGACCGACGACGTGACGAGCGGCGTCGCGGACCTCGTATCGCGCGGATGGGCCGACCCCGACCGCCTGTTCCTGACCGGCTTCTCCTACGGCGGCATCACGTCGGCCCACGTTGTCACCCGCGACGACCGGTTCGCCGCCGCCGCCCCCGAACACGGCATCTACGACTTTCGCTCGAACTTCGGCACCGACGACAACCACCTCTGGCACGCCGCGGAGTTCGGCCTCCCGTGGGAGAACCCCGACACCTACCGCGATCAGCGTCAGCAAGCGGGGCGTCCCCGCCAAACTCGTCGTCTACCAGGACGAACATCACGACGTCGGCGATCCCGAGCGGGCCATCCACCGGCTGGAGACGCTGCTGGAGTGGTTCGAGCGTCACGACCCGACGACGGACGAGGAGCCCGCGGTCGACGACCGATCGTAGGCAACCTTCCTCTGCAGTTATCCTATCACCTCGACTCCGTTTCGGCGAGGCGAGTCGGGGGATCCTCGGCGTGAGCGGGCCGGGTCCGAGCGGTCGTGTGAACGCGAAGTTCCCACCGACCGGAACCCGAATCGGAGTACCAGCACGGCGTCGTGGACGTGGCATCGTACGTCCGGGTCGCCCGGGGTAGCGGCCGGTCCGTCCGACGAACACCGAGCGAGAGGTAGTATATAGGATCGAACGCCGAACACGCCGAGAAAAAGCGGTCGCGAGTCGGGACGAATCGACAGCGAGAGGCGACGAACCACTCATCTACGGCTCGGTTCGCATTCGAACGAAAGGTGCAATCGTACGCGGATCCGTAGGGAGAGCGTATGAGCGATCATCCGTTCGACGCGACGATCCGGGTGGCCGAAGTCACGGACGCCGAGTCGTTCCCGAAAACGAACAAACCGGAGATGGTCAAACTCTGGCTCGACCTCGAGGATGAAACCCTGCAGTCAGCCGCCCAACTGGGGTATCATCACGACGTCGAGGCGCTCATCGGGGCTCAGGTGCTGTGTGTGACCGACCTCGGCTCGGTCCGGATCGCGGGGTTCGAATCCGAGGCCCTCACCGTCGGCGTGCCGGGCGAGGACGGCAATCCGGTACTCGTCGGGCCCGAGAAACCGGTTCCGAACGGCGGCTCGCTGTATTAAAACAGGGCGAAATACGCTCTCGAACGTCGGCGGTGAACGCAGCCGTCGTGTGGGGCTTACTCCGGGCCTCGATGCGCGTCTCGACGGATGCTGGAAGCGCGATCCGTGACGTGTCGGCGTCGGTGCCCGCCGCGAACGCCGTCGCCTCCTCGACGGTCGTCCGCGAATATGCTGGTGTCCCGCCGGTGAGCGCGTTCACCGAGGTTGCCGCCCCGGAGTGTCGCCGTCCGTTAGTTCGATCTCGACGGTACCCGTGCCGAGAGCGTCCACGCCAGATACGGGCATCACAGCAAGTCCGCCTCGCACCGGGAGGAAAACCGGGGAGTAGTGTGTACGAAACTCGTCATGCGTCCGTGATCTTCGGCATCCCGTGGACGTACAGGTCCTCCTCGAGACAGTCGATGATGAACTCGGCCACGTTCGCCCGCGCGGCGGTGTCGCGCACACCCAGCGAGAGGTCGGTTCCGTGGCGGAACTCGCCCGTGTGGGCGTCCTCGGTGAGACGCGGGCCGCGGACGACCGTCCATCGAGTGTCGCCGTCTTTGATCAGTTCGACCTGAGTGCGGGCGTCTTCGAGGACGGATCCCGCGAGCAGTTTCAACAGGCCATTCATGACCCGTCCGCCGAGACTCACCGATTCGCCGTCCTCGCGGACGCCCGCGCCGACCAGGGTCACGACCCGCTCGACGCCGTGTCGACGCATCGCCGCGAGCACGTGTCGACCGGCTTCCGTCAGCAGGTCGTCCGGCCCGTCGGAGGTTTGCCCGAGGACGCTGACGACGGCGTCGACGGGGTCGCCGCCGCCAGCGACGGCATGGTCGACGCTCTCGCCGGTGTACGCGTCACCTTCGACGACACTGACCCGGTCGTCGTCCCGGAGCGTAGATGAGAGGTCGGTCGCGTCCCGAGCGAAGGCGACCACCTCGTGTCCGCGTTCGACCGCCTGTTCGACGAGTGGGCGGCCGGTTCGACCGGTCGCACCGAACACTGCGATTCGCATACGCGAAGTACCGTCTCGGAGAGTATGTACTTGCAGCTTCGAACTCTCGAAGTATTGGGTCCTGAGACCTCTCGAACCAAAGGTACAAATCAACAAGTAACGATGTTCGGGTATCCATGGCTGAACCGATGGATTCGCCGAACGTTCCCGATTTGAGCGCGGGGCTGTCCCGCGAGGAGGCGATCGCGCTTCGTGATTCGTTCGAGCCCGAACAACAGGAACGCATCAGTCACACGGTCGCAGAACTGCTCGATCTCCTCGGAAAGACCCACACGATGGCGGTTCTGAGTGCGTTCGCGTTCGCCGAGGGACCGCTTCGGTTCAGCGACCTCGAAACCGAACTTGACGTCGCGCCAAACACGCTCTCGACGCGATTACAGGAATTAACGGAAACGGGGCTGCTCGATCGTGAGGCCTACGACGAGGTCCCGCCTCGCGTGGAATACACGCCGACGGAGAAGGCACGGTCGCTGTTTCCCGTGTTCGCCCATCTTCACCACTGGGCGATCGAACACGAACTCTGACCACGGAGCCGTGGCGCGCCGAACGACGATTCACGGGACCCGACATCCTCGTATCCGATCGCCCGACTCCATTGTGGTAACTACAACCCCTCCGTGTCGCCGTTACTCACAGTTTTCGAAGCTGGAGCTATTAGTGGGAAGCGGTCGAATCGCACATATGGAGAAAGTCTCCATCGGTGACGTCGAACCGAACGCGCTCGGAAGCGATGTCGACCGACGTGGGCTCTCGGGCCCGCTCGGAACGACCGATTTCGCTATCAACCGCTACCGACTGGACCCGGGCGAGCGGTTCTCCGGCGGGATGCACGCCCACATGGATCAGGAGGAAGTGTTCGTCATCGTCGAGGGCGAGGCGACGTTCGAAACGATGGACGGGGAGGTGACCGTGGGTGAAGCTGAGGCGATCCGGTTCGCACCTGGCGAGTTCCAGTCGGGAAGGAACGATAGCGACGGAGAGGTCGTCGCGTTCGCGATGGGCGCACCTCGCGACAGCGAGGACGTACGACTCCCACGGAGCTGTCCGGAGTGTAGCCATGACAACGTGCGGGCGATCCCCGGTGAGGACGGATTCGACCTCCAGTGTCCGGACTGCGGTGCGGAATTGGATGGGTAGACCCGCTTCGCCGCTCGGCGATCCAGCGCACGCCGGCGGAGCTGTTCTGCCGCCGGACACACCGTCCGATTCCGGCTTCGATGAATCCGGCAGGACGGCCGTACGTGTCGAAACCGAGACGACGGCGGCCGCTCCGGGATCATGACTGACGAATCCGTCGCCGACCGACTGTACCGACTCGACCTGGGCATGGCGAACGCCTACCTCGTGGACGCCGGCGAAATGACGCTGGTCGACGCAGGGACGCCGAACGCAGCGGACGATCTCCGGGGTGAACTCGACGAGGCGGGACACGGTGCAGAGGACATCGACCGGGTGCTCATCACGCACTTCGACCTCGATCACGCCGGGACGCTCGCACACTTGACGTTCGACGGCCCCATCTACGCCATGGAGCCGGACGCGGGCTTCCTCGATGGATCCCGTACGCCGCCGCTGTCGAATCACAACGGCAACAGCGCGAAATCCCACGGCTTTAGCCGTCCCCGAATGCCTCGCGTTCTGGTGTGCCAGTCAGAAATCAAGGATTTCTGACGTCGTCGAAGGAAGCGCGGAAGCTTGATGTGACTCCGAACCGAATGCAAAAATACGTCCCACAGGCCCACAAGCGGTCGGTGGGACGGGCTGTCCGTCAGCCAGCCCCGAAGTCAGGGGACAGCGAACGAGTCCCTCCGACTCCCGACACGAAAGCCACCTGAGAAAGCCCCTGGTTAGAAATTCGGGGGCGTGGGGCTTTCAGTCCGGAGTGCGAAACTCGGGAGTCCCACTGACAAGCCCACGAGTTTACTCGTGGGCAGCTAACAAGGGAGTACTGCAGCGACTCACTGATTTCTGGCTGACCCGCCCGTCGACACCGGTCGAGCGTCTCACCGACGGCGATTCGGTCGCGAGACTCGATGCCTACCACGCGCCGGGGCACACGCCCGGGCACGCCGTTTATCTTCACGAGACACTGGGCGTCGCCTTTCTCGGTGATCTCGTATCCGAAGAGGACGGCTCCCTTACCACCCCACCGTGGATACTCACGTACAGCGCATCGGAGAACGCGAACAGTGTTCGTACGCTTACCGATTCCGATCTCTCCTTCGACATCGCCGTCATGGGCCACGGGACGCCGATCGCCGAGAACGGAAGTGAAGCGCTCGTCGAGTTGGCTCGACGATCAGGATGAACGCGATTCCCCGCGAAGCCGGACGGGAGGGAGTGTTCTTTTAAGAACTGGTTCGGAGAGTTAGAAAGCCCCGAGTCGGTTGGTCTGCTGGCATGGGTTGGGAGTGAAACGGCCCGTGTTTTCGACGAAGCACGGCGACGCAGGCGCCCACCGGAGCGCAGCGAGCCGCGCGAGTCGAGAACGTAGGGGCATTCTGGCCGTTCGCACACTGAGTCATTCGACTGAATATCACCGGATAGGATGGCCGTAGCGTCGAGAGTGTCACCCGGGGAAGTACGATGGGCTCTGACTTCGTATTTTGTAGTAGTACCTGGACTTCGAAGTTGGAAGTATAAAACTACAGAGTACGTAGCGAGGATATGACACCGACAGGAGCCGAGTCGAAAGCCGAATCATCACGAGAGGAAGAACGAACGGGAGCCGTCGCCGATGATGCGTCTGCTATCGATGTCGATGAACTCGAACTCGTCTACTCCGACGGGACCGTTGCCGTCCGAGGGATAGATATGACCGTCCCCGAAGGGGAGTTCTTCGGGTTTCTCGGCCCGAACGGGGCGGGGAAAACGACGACGATCAAGGTATTCGCGACGCTGTTGTCCCCGACGGACGGGGCGGTCCGAGTCAACGGCTTCGACGCGCGTTCGGAGGCCCGCAAGGTCAGAGAGTCGATCGGCTACATGGCCCAGGAGACGAGCATCGACCCGGAGCTCACCGCCGAGGAGAACATCCGATTCGCCGATCTCGCCGACGTCGCGGACAAGCGGGCCGAGGAGTTCTCCGGCGGCATGAAAAAGCGGCTGGACGCCGCGACCGCCCTGGTCCACCGCCCGCCGCTGGTTTTCCTCGACGAGCCGACGACGGGGCTCGACCCGAAGGCCCGCAACCGCCTGTGGGACTACTTCCAGCGCATCAACGACCTCGGAACGAGTATCTTCCTGACCACGCAGTATCTCGAAGAGGCCGACCAGCTCTGCGACCGCTTGGCGGTCATCCTCGACGGGGAGATCGTTGCCGACGGAAGCCCGGCGGACCTGAAACGCGAAGTCGGCGGTGAAGTTCTCGACGTGGAGCTGGACGGCGGGTCGTCGGCCCGCCAGCGGGCCGCGACGATCGCACGGGAGTTCGACGCGTTCGCCGACGCGTCCGTCAGCGAAACGGACGAGGGCATCAGCGTCACCGCCGAGACCGCCCGGCAGTACGGGACCGACCTGCTCGTCGCGCTGCGGGACGCGGAACTGACGGTGACCGGCTTCAACATCCGTGCGCCGACGCTGGACGACGTGTTCCTGGCCATTACCGGCGAGGAACTCGACACCGACGACACGGAGGCCGGCCGATGAGTACGCCGGGAGCCGACGAGGGAACGACTGCATCCACCGCACAGCTACCTGCACGGTCGGGGAACACGTTCGTCGGGGATGTGTGGGTGAACTTCAAGCGGTGGAACCTCAAGGCCGTCCGGAACCCGTTCGTCCTGGTCGTCTCGCTCGTCCAGCCCATCATCTTCCTGGTGTTGTTCACGGAGGTGTTCGGGAACGTCGCCGGCAGTGCCGTCAACCGAGGGCTCCCGGGGATCAGCTACGAGACGTATCTGGTGCCCGCGATCGCGATTCAGGTTGCCCTCGCGGCGGCCATCACGTCGGGCGTGGGGCTGGTCAACGACATCGAGAACGGAATGTTCGAGAAGGTGCTCGTTACGCCGATGAACCGAACGGCCGTCTTCGTCGGGAAGACCGCCGCCGAGGTGTTCCGGATCGCCGTTCAGATAGCGATCATCCTCGGGCTCGGCGTCCTCCTCGGTGCGGAGATCGCCACCGGCGTCGTCGGCGTCGTGGGTATCATCGCCGTCGGGATTTCCTTCTCACTGTGGTTCGTCGCCTTCTCGAACGCCCTGGCGATCCTCACACGCGACCAGGAGTCGACGATAATCGGCGCGAACCTGTTGCAGTTCCCGCTGTTGTTCCTGTCGAGTGCGTTCCTTCCGCTCGAAGCGCTCCCCGGCTGGATCCAGACGTTCGCTCGCTTCAATCCCGTCACGTACGGCGTCGATGCCGCACGCTCGCTCATGATCGACCAGAACGTGATGACGGTCATCGACGTGTCGTGGTTCGGCGGAACTCTCGACGGCGTCGTCCCCGGTGTAGCCGTTCTGATCGGGCTGGATCTCCTGTTGGGGGCCGTCGCCGTTTCCCTGCTGTCGCGTGCTTCGAGTTCCGATGTGAAATAGCAGGCGCTGTCCATCCTCCTGTCTCTGAGTCGTGCTGCCGGCTGAACCACAGCGTCCGGTAGGCGGTCACCTCGAGCGTCGTCGACGCCACGAAGGGCGCCTCGTGGTCGAGGCAGCCGAAGTTGTTGGCGACGATTTTGTCGAGCGTGAGCCCGGTGGCGCGGGGCTTCGGCGTCGCCGCTCGGAGGCCGGTCACTCGTCGAGACGGTGGAGCAACTGCGTGACGTAGGGGCTGTTCTCCCAGCTCCGATGCGGGCCGATGGTCGTAATCAGCGTTCGAGCCGATTCGTGGCTCAGATGTCCGTTCCGGGCGTAGTCGACGATGAACCGCGGTGTGGGGACGATTCGCGAGCCCTGCAGCACGGCGTGAATCAGCGGGAAGTTCGTCCCGCCGAACTCGTCGGTGAGAAATCCGTCGACGTCGAGTGCATTCGCGAGGACGATGCCGTCGGTTTCGCCGTCGTCGAGACCGAACGTCGGCCGCGAGTCCGGCGTCTCGTCGCGCTCGTAGGGGTCCTCGACCGTGTAGTGGTCACGGGCTGCGAGGACGTTGTTCGCAGCCGCGGCGTGGATGTCCCCGTACTGCGTGATGCCGCGGAGCTCCGCGACCACGTCTGGCGGCACGAACACCTCACACGAGGTGAGGAGATACTGCAGCGGGTCCGGGAGGTCGGGGCCGACGGCCGCGTCGGCACGGGGCACGGCGAGACTGACGAGCGCGCTGGTGTCGGCGACGACCGTTCGCAGTCGTCGACCGCTCATCTATCGTCGTCGGCCGCGGTCTCGACCGCCGTCGCGCCGCCGTCGTAGACGTCGGTGTCGTCAGGAGCGGCGAGATCGAGTGGCTCGTCCTCGAGGTCCGCTTTGAGAAGCCGGAGCCGTTGGGCGGTCTCGGCACCGACCAGCTGCTTGACCGTCTCGAATTCGAGCTGGTCGTCGTAGTACTTCGTCGCGACGAGCTCTTGGAACGTCTCGCTGTCGGCCGTCTCTTCGATGTACTCGCGGATGGCCTCGACGAGGAGGTCGGTCCGGTCCTTATCGAAGAGCTCGGCGATCGCGTCGAGGCGCTCGACGAGATACTCCGGCGACTGGAAGTGGACGCGTCGGGGGTCGTCGCTCGCGCTCATTTCATGTGCAAGTTCTGCACACGTATTGATAACGGTTCCGCCTGCCTGCACACGATTTGCACATAAGTTTATAGATATGGGTGCTCGCAAGCCGGGTCTGGGAGCGGCGGCCCGGGCCGCTTTCCCTGTCGGTCGACGTGCGGCGGTGGCTGGTCGGTCGCGACGCAGGATGGACGGGACAGCACCTGACGTCTGGCGTCATTGCATCACTGGGCATGGTCGTCGTCGTGAGTACGACGGTCGCATTGGAGGCGTACTCGGAGTACGCACGGTGGTACGAGATGAGTTCCCTGAGCGCGCCGACGCTTGCGGCCAGCACGCAGGCCTACCGGAGTGACGAGTTGCTGGTGAGCTGTGTGCTCGCAGCGGCGCTCTTCGGTACCCTCCTGTCCCCGGATTACGGCCTCGGGTCACTCTATCCTCGGTACCTCGACTTCATCGGCGACGTGGCGGTCTTCGGCGGTCTATCCGGCACTGCTGGATTCGTCCCCGGAGTCGTCGGGCGCGCCGTCGCCGCCCGGAGACGCGCAGCGCCGACTCAGGAGTAAAAAAGTTACAATCGGACTTGAACCAGGGGAAAGACTCACTGTGCTCGTCTTCGGGGATTCAAATCGGCGATGGCGTTCGCCGCTCGCTTCGCCCCCCGCTCGGCACACTCGAGGTCTCACTCCGTTCGACCTCGTCAAGCCAAGGGCCGGATTTGAACCGGCGTATAGCGGCTCTGCAGGCCGCCGCGTAAGGCCAGACTCTGCCACCTTGGCGCACCCCGAGATAGCGCGGTCGAGCGTTTAAGCGTAGCGGTCCGCCTGCAGTTGGCGGGGATCGAGCATATGAAGCGGTCCCGATGCGACAGGCATCCGCGAGGCGCGCTTCGCGCGCCGAGCGGTTTGGTCCGAGAGACGCCTCCGGCGTCTCTCGTCATCGCGGGAAATCGGAGATTTCCCGCTTGCAGTCAGAATGCTCCGCGTTCTGACGACATTGCCGGACTACGTCCGGCAAGCGGCCAGAATCCGTCGGATTCTGGCAACATCACGAAAACCGGCGCATCGAGCCGTTTTTTGAACGATTCCGGACGCGAACGGAGTGAGCGTCCGGGACGGTAGTTTTTCCCCAAATTTTTGCGAGTCGAGCGGGACCGGAGGTCCCGCTGACCGTGCGAGCGGGCCGGAGGCCCGCGAGCAGAGAGAGGCTCTCCGCAGTGAGCGGAGCGAGCGAGGAAGCCCGAGTGAGTAAAAAGTGGGTTAGTATGACCGTGGCAGCCCCAGCGTGTGCTCGGCGACGTGGTTGCGCATCATCTCCGTCGAGCCGGGCGCGACCTTGCCCAGCCGAGAGCCCTTCCACATCTCGATGACGGTGTATTCCCGCGAGAAGCCGTTGCCGCCGTGGGTCTGCAGCGCCACGTCGGTGGCCTCGTGGCCGACCTCGGTCGCCCGCAGTTTCGCCATGTTCGACACCTCGGCGGTCTTCTTCGGGTCCGGCTCGTTGTCGACCATCCAGGCGGCCTTCCGGGTGAGCAGGCCCGCCTTGGCGTAGTCGACCGCTCGCTCGATGGCGCACTTGCCGACGCCGACGGCGCCCGACGCGCCGAGCAGCCGTTCGGGATTGACCGTATCGAACAGCTGGTACATTCCCATCCCCTCGGTGCCGATGACGTCCTCTTCGTGGGCGCGGTAGCCGTCGATGGACAGCTCGAACTGCTTTTCCGGTGTGGGGATGCCGACGTCCAGCTCCCGGCGTTCGACGGCCGAGTCGTCGGGATCGACGAGGAACAGCGTGATGCCCTGCATCTTCGCGGACTCCTCCTGGGGAGCGGTGCGGGCGACCAGTAACATCCCGTCGGCGACGTCGGCCCCGGAGATCCACTGCTTGGTGCCGTCGATGACGTATTCGTCGCCGTCCTTCTCGGCGAAGGTGTCCATGTTCGGGGCGTTGTGACCCGCGTCGGGCTCGGTCAGCGCCATCGCGAAGTTCACCGAGCCGTCACAGATGCCCGGCAGCCACTCTTCTTTCTGCTCCTCGCTGCCGTTCTCGGTCAGCGTGATGCCGCCGAAGCAGACGTTGACGACGAACAGCATCTCCGCGCCGAGACAACCGTTGGCACACAGCTCCTCGACGATGGCCGACAGCTCCCAAAAGCCCATCCCCTCGCCGCCGTACTCCCGCGGCACCGCCGCTCCGAGAAAGCCCGCGTCGGCGCAGTCGTTCCAGAACTCCGTCGGCTCCTTGCCGTCGGAGACCTCGAGGAAGTACTCGTCGTCGTAGTCGGAGGCGATGTTCCGGGCCGTCTCCCGGATCATCTCCAGTTCCTGACTCTCCTCGAAGCCGCCCGACGATGACTGTGAGACTGTCATGCACATGTGGACGGGACCCAGGAACTTAAACTGTGGAACTTACCACGCCTGGGGAGTTTACGCCGATGGCATTCGAATACATGACGAAAACCCCCGCCCAACTCTCGCTGGACGGGGGTTTGAATGAGTGGAAGGCGGCGTACCTGTTTTCCCAGAGGCTCGCGCACTCCAGTACTCGCGGGAACGCTGGCGGGCTTATCTTCCGTGTTCGGGATGGGTACGGGAGTGACCCCGCCGCTGTGGCCGCCTTAACGCCGACTCGCGGAATCGAACCGCGACGTGGTCCAACGCCGGTGGTGTCCGTGTGTACGTGCGATCCAGTTTACGCCCGGACCCGCTTCATCGGGCGGAGCGACGATGATTGGTGGCTTCGGTCGGTTAGTGCTCGCGGGCT
>PXRZ01000039.1 GCA_003022945.1 Halobacteriales archaeon QS_8_69_73
GCTGTCGGCGCTGCTTCTGGCCATCGTCTTCATCAGCATCGCCGTCAGCGTCTCGGCGTTCACCAACTCGACGTTCGCCGCCGCCATCGGCTCGTTCAGCTTCTTCATCCTGTTCCAGTTCGCCTGGCAGGGCCTCATCTTCCTGATCCGGTACGCCGTCAACGGGTTCGACTTCGAGGACATCCCCGCCGAGAGGCCGGACTGGGTAGAGGTCGTGACGATTCTGAACCCCCAGACCGGCTGGACACAGGCCGACCGATGGCTCGTCAACCGCGTCGCCGATTCCCAGGAGACACAGCAGACGGCCGACGCGTTCTACCTCGAGCCCTGGTTCGGGTTCGTGGTGCTGGCGCTGTGGATCGTGCTGCCGCTCGTCGTCGGCTACCTCCGCTTCGAATCGTCCGACCTCTGATACCGGTCGTCGCGGGTCGTTCGACCATGTGGAAGCGAGGTCGATCCGACACATCGAATCCGAGCCCCCGGCGTCGCGTCGCGGACAGTTGCGACGACCGAAACGAGCTGTCGGTCGACCGTCGAACGGCCGTCTGACGGGTGGTCCGCGGTGCCGCCGTCGTGCGGTTTCACTTCCGGTCCGCATGGCCGGGGTTTATGATGTTGCCACGCCCGAAGTTAGGTGCACACGCTCCTTTCCCCTTTCGACGCGCGCCCGCCAGCGGCGGCGCCATCCCGGAAGGCATACGCCGGGCCGGCAAGTATTGCAGGCATGCTCGAATACGCCGACGTCGTCGCGGCGCGGGACCGCGTCGCGAGGACGGCGCGGGAGACGCCGCTCGACCACTCGAACACGTTCTCGACGTGGACGGGCGCCGACGTCCACCTGAAGCTGGAGAACTTCCAGCGGACCGGCTCGTTCAAGATCCGCGGCGCGACGAACCGGATCGCCCAACTGAGCGACGACCAGCAGGCGGACGGCGTCGTCACCGCCAGCGCCGGCAACCACGCCCAGGGGGTCGCGCTGGCGGCCAGCCGGATCGGCGTCGACGCGGCCATCGTGATGCCGGAGCACGCCCCCATCTCGAAGGTGAAAGCCACGGACAACTACGGGGGCGAAGTCGTCCTCCACGGCGCCGACTACGATGCCGCCGCCGAGCGCGCCCACGAGATCGAACGGGAGACGGGCGCGACGTACGTCCACGCCTTCGACGACCCGGCGGTGATGGCCGGCCAGGGGACGCTCGGACTCGAGATCGTCGAACAGCGGCCCGACGTCGACACCGTGGTGGTTCGCCGAGTCGCTCCGGAAGGGCGAGATCGTCGAGCGGGCGTCGGTCGACACCATCGCCGACGGCATCGCCACCCGCCGGGTCGGCGACCTGACGTTCGAGGTCATCGAACGGCGCGTCGACGAGGTCATTACCGTCACGGACGCCGAGATCGCCAACGCGGTGACGGCGCTGCTGGAGCGGTCGAAGACGCTCGTGGAGGGCGCCGGCGCGGTGTCGCTGGCGGCCGTCGTCGAGGAGCGGTTCGACTACGACGACGACGAGACCATCGTGGCGGCGCTCTGCGGCGGCAACATCGACCTCAACGTCCTGACGAACGTCGTCCGGCGGGGGCTCGTCGAATGCGGTCGATTCCTCCGTATCCGGACCGTCGTGAAGGACCGTCCCGGCGCACTCCAGGAGCTGGTCGACCTGCTCGCCGACACTCGCACCAACGTCTACGCCGTCGAACACGACCGCGCCTCGAAGGACATCGCGGTCAACGCCGCCGAGGTCGAACTCGACCTCGAAACCCGGGGCCACGAACACGTCGCCGAGCTGCTCGACGCCTTGGAGGCCGCCGGTTACGAGGCCGAGGTTTTATTCTAGCCACTCGACGAACGTCCCCTCGACGAGCGTCTCCGTCTGGTTGTCGATATAGTCGGCCTGCATGCCCCAGATGGCCTCCGCGAGCGGTTCGCCGCGATCGACCCGGTCGGCGACCAGCCGGCGTTTCCACCGGGCCGGCGTCACGCGGCGGTCGGCCCGCTCGCGGAGCGGCTGGATGTAGCGGTTGGCCTCCTCGGCGCCCAGCCCCCGCAGCTCCAGGCCGTCGCGGGCAAGCTCGAACAGCTCGGCGTACAGCTCGCCGGTGTCGGTCGTCTCGGTGCCGTCGGCGGTGAACCACCGCATCTCCGCGGTCAGCCCGTTCCGGACGGCCGCATAGAAGTTGTCGCGGGCGTCCTCCCACGGCAGCTCGTGGAGGGGGTGTTCCCGCCGGGGGAGACTTTCCAGCAGCCCGGCGAACACCGCGAGCAGCGCGACGGTGTCGCGGACGGTCGGCTGGGCCGGTAGCGGGCGGAACTCGATGCGGGCATTGGCGCTCTCCCGGGTCGGGCCGTCGAAGACCGGCCGCACCCACCGCCAGTAGCTGCCGTGTTTGTGCCGGAAGTGCGCGAAGCGGTCGTCGAAGCGGCCCTGTTCGTCGAGGAGCCGCGGGACGACCGTCTCGTCGTCGGCAACCCGCTCGATGGCCTCGTCGACGTCGTCGACGTCCTCGGGGAAGGTCACCTTCTTCGAGTCGGCGGGGTTCAGCACGGACTCGAACACCGGCACCCGGTTTTCCATGTAGCCGTCGGCCAGCACCGTCTCGGCGTCGGCGTCGTAGAGGTCCGGCGGGAAGAACGGCGAGTTGACCGCCACGGCCAGCAGCGGGCCGGCGACCCGCAGCGCGTACCGGAAGTACTCCGGTAGGTCCTCGGCGTGGGCCGTCTGGTAGTGCGGCTGGATGGAGGTGATGAGCGCCTCTGGCATCACCGTGTCGGCGTCCATGGAGACGTGCGGCGCCTCGAGCTGCAGTTCCGCCGCGTAGTCGGTGTTGGCCATGGCGTGATACCGCACCGAGCTGGTCATGTTGGTCGCGATGCGGATGTCGTCGGCCTCGACGCTGTCGGTGAGGTACTCCGAGGCCGTCTCGCCGATCGGCGGCACCGTCCAGAGGCCGTCGCTGACCAGCGCCATCTCCTCGCAGGCGACCTCCCGGCGGGCGGCGTCGAGCTTCGCCTGCACCTCCGCCTCCTGGGCGCGGAGGCCGTACCGGGACAGCGGCTGCGGCGTCGTACACAGTTCGGCGTTGTGGAGCCCCAGCTCCTTCTCGAAGCCGATGTACTCCAGCAGCCGCCGCGGGACGCGCATCAGCGCGTCGGTGTCGTCGTCGACCGCGTAGAACTCGTACTCGAGGCCGACGATGGCCTGCGGGTTGTCGAAGGTTCCGGCGGCGAGCTCCTCGCGCAGGACCTCCAGCTCCGGCCCCCGACCCCCGTCGTTTCGGCTGGAGATTCCCCCTCAGTCGGTTCGCGCCCGCTCGAACGGCCGCGGCGGCAGCCGCAGCTCCTCGAGGTCCGGCATGTGTTTGACGTTGAACACGATCGACAGCTCCTCGGTCAGGGGTTCGCCGACGCAGGACAGTCGGACGCCGCGGTCGACCATCTCCGCGGGGAGGATGTGGTCGACCGGCGTCGACAGCTCGCCCTCGACGAGGACGACCGCGCAGTTCGCACACGCGCCGCCGCGGCAGGCGAACGGCCACGCGAAGCCGCGGCGCTCGGCGGCTGCCAGCAGCGTCTCGTCGGGCTCGACGCGGAACCGGCCGTGGTCCGTCGCCCCGAGGTCCGCCCCGGCGGCCCGCTCGAAGAGGTCGTCGTCCGCCAGCGACCAGCCGTAGTCGTCGAACACCTCGAAGTTCAGGTACTCGACCTCGGCGCCGGGGCCGGGGTCGGAATCGGCGCCGGCGCCGGCGTCTGCGTCGGGCGTCGCTCCGGCCGTCCGGGGCCCGTCGGTGTCGGCATCGGCGTCGGGCCCGCTTCCGTCGACGTCCGGCAGGTCGGCCTCGCCGGAGCGGATCGTCTCGTAGGCGGCCTTGACGCGCCGGAACTCCTCGACGGAGCCGCCCCGGTCCGGATGAGCCTCCTTGGCGCGGCGCCTGTACGCTCGCTTCAACTCGGCGTCGTCGGCGTCCGGGTCGACGTGCAACACCTCGAACGGCGAACTCACGCCTCGAAGTAGTCGGATCGGAGACAAAAGCCTTCCCTCAGCGGCGAACGAAGCCACCCCTTCACGCCGGCCGGAGCCCGTAGACGCGGCCCCGCTTCTCGAGGACCGTCTCGGCGTCGTCGTCCCAGTAGCCCGAAAGGTCGGCCCGCTCGGCGTAGAATATCCGGCCGTCCAACGGCACGGCCTCGCTGGTGGCGTGGCCGACCCCCTCGACGGTCCACCGGACCGCGCCAGTGGCCTTCTCCAGACAGTAGAGTCGGGTGTCGTAGGAGCCGACGAGAACGCACTCGGGGGTGACCGTCAGCGAGCCGATGACGTGGCCGCCGACGTCCTGCGACCACAGCCGCTCGCCGGTGTCGACGTCCAGCGCGTGGACGTCGCGGTCGTCGCTACCGACGTAGACGACGCCGGCCTCCGGGTCGACGCCGGGATTCGACATCGTCACCTCGCCCGTCTCGAATCGCCACTCCAGGTCGCCGTCATCGAGGTTCAGCCGCCGGACGTAGCCGTCCCAGGAGCCGACGATGGCGCCGCCGTCGTACGTCGCGACGGTACCTTTCACCTGTGCGTCGGTCTCGAACGACCAGGCGAACGCCATCGAGGGGAACTCCCAAGCGTAGACGACGCCGTCGTTGGAGCCGATGACGGCCCGCTCGGCGACGGGGTCGATCGCCGGCGAGGGGTGCGGCATCCCCCAGGGGCGGTCGTCGTGCCACAGCGGCCGGCCGGTCGCGGCGTCCAGCGCCCACATCGCCCCCGAGGGGTCCATCCCGGGGTGGTTGTACTCGGCGACGAGATACAGCACGCCGTCCCAGTAGGCGGGACTGGAGCCGACGGCGACGGCGCCGCCGAGCTGCCACCGGGAGGTCTTCCAGACGGGCTCGCCCGTCGCGACGTCGAGGGCGTAGACGGCGCCGTCGTAGCCGCCGACGTAGGCGACGCCGTCGACGATCGCCGGCGTCCCGTGGAAGCCGAGGCTGTCGCCGGCGCCGGTCGCGGTCGTCCAGCGCCGCTCGCCGGCCGGCGTGAAGCCGTGGACCCGGCCGGCGTCGTCCGGCACCACCAGCAGCTCCCCGTCCGGCGTCGGCCGCGGGCTGGCCTTCGCCGCCGTGTGGCCGATCTCGTTCACGGGCTCCGACCACGCCACCGCGACGGCGTCGGGGACGACGGCGTCGGGGTAGTATCCGAGTCGGCGAGTGCCGCGCCGGAACACCGTCACGTCGTCGCCGGGGTACGTCTCCCCGTCGGAGCGGCGCTCGGGGTCGAAGGCTGCCTGCCGGCGGTCGTAGTCGCCGTCGTCGAACCGGGCGCAGCCGGCCAGGCCGGCCAATCCGGCGGTGCCGACGCTTACCAGTAGGCGGCGCCGGCCGACCACGGTATCGGCGTCGGCACGGCCTCGAGAGTCGGCGGCGTCGAAGCGAGCCCCCGGCGGATCCATCGGCGGCGCCTTCGCCCCGCCCCGGTTTATGTCTCGCGGCCGGGACGGCCGGCCGGAACCGGTTGAACCGGCCGCACACGGCAGGTTGATACGACCCGGGATGGAATGCGGTCGCCGTGTCCGGCGAGACACCGACGGAGACGGACGTGACACCGGAGTCGGAGCCGAAGCCGGGGCCGGAGCCGGAGGCGGCGGTCGCGAGCCGCCGGGCCCGGTGGACGCTGCTGGCCGGCGCCGTCGTCGTCTCGACGGCGCTCGGCGCCTACGAGATCGCCCCCGCGAGCGTCACGCCGCTGTTGCGGTCGTCGCTGGGCGTCGGCGACGCCGAGGCGGGGCTGATCGTCGGCGTCATGTTCGGGACGGCCGTCGTCGCGAGCCTGCCGGTCGGCGTCGTCCTTGACCGGACCAACTCCAGACACGCCGTCGCGGCCGCTATCGGGGGGCTGCTGGTCGCCGGCGTCTGGGGGTGGCGGGCCGCCCGAGCCGGCGACTACCGGTCGCTGCTCGGCTCGCGCGTTCTCGGCGGCCTCGCCTACGTCATCGTCTGGAACGCCGGTATCGACATCGTCGGCCGGTCGTTCGGACCGCGGCGCCGCGGTACCGCGGTAGCGACGTTCACCGCCAGCGGCCCGGTCGGCTTCGCCGTCGGGCAGGCGACGGGGCCGCTGGTCGCCGGGGCGTTCGGCTGGCCCGCCGTCTTCCCGGCCTACACCGGCGCCGCGGTCGTCGGGCTGGCGGTCTTCTGGCCGGCCAGCCGCGGCAGCGGCCGCGCGGCGATGACGACGACTCCCGGCGTCGCCGAGCTGGCGAGCGTCCTCGGCGACCGCCGCGTCTGGACGGTCGGCGCGCTCGGCTTCATCGGCTACGCGCTGTATCTCTTCGTCAACAGCTGGGCGCCGACCTACTTGACGGACGAGCTGGGGCTGCCGCTGGCGCTCGGCGGCGCACTCGCGGCGCTGTTTCCCGCCGTCGGCGTCCTCGCGCGGGCCGGCGGCGGCGTCCTCTCGGACGCGCTGTTCGACGGTCGTCGCCGGCCGGTCGTCCTGCTGTCGTTCACTGTCGCGGCGCCGGTCGTCGGCGGCTTCACTCTCCTGCGGACGGTGCCGCTGATCGTCGGCGCGCTCGTCGTCGCCGGGGTCGCCGTCCAGCTCTGTCTCGGGCTCGTCTTCGCCTACGTCCGGGAGCTGGTCGAGCCGGCCGTCGCCGCCACCGCCGTCGCCGTCCTCACGAGCGTCGGCCTCGCCGGCACCTTCCTCGCGCCCATCGTCGCCGGGAGCCTCATCGCCGCGGTCGGCTATCCGGCGACGTTCGGCCTGTCGGGCGCCCTCGGCGCCGTCGGCGTCCTGCTGGCGTGGGTCGCCCCGGAGCCGTAATAGTGATTATTGCGGTGGTTTTCAGCATGGTAGTGAAAGCAAATCTGCTTGGGCTCTAAGAAATGGAGTCTCCCGACATCGGCGGTAAAGACTCGCAATAATTACTACGGGTCAGTACGCCGCGATGCCGGCCGCGATGCGGTCGAGCCCGGCCTCGAGGCGGTCCATCGAGTTGGCGAACGACAGCCGCAGCCGCCCCTCGCCGGCCGTCCCGAAGCCGCTGCCCGGCGCCAGCACCACCCCGTGGTCGGTGAGGAGGTACTTCGCGAAGGCCAGCGACTCCGCCTCGACGTCAGGGTCGAGGAAGGCGTAGAACGCCCCCTCGGGCCGCGGCGCCGACAGCCCGTCGATGTCGGCGACCCGGTCGACGACGTAATCGCGGCGCCGGCGGAAGGCGTCGTACATCTCCTCGAACGGCTCCTGGGGGCCGGTGAGCGCCTCGATTGCGGCGTGCTGGGCGACGCTGGAGGCACAGGCCGTCGTCGATTCCCGCACCTTCGTCGTCTGGTCGAGCACCGACCGGTCGCCGGCCAGCCAACCCAGCCGCCAGCCCGTCATCGCGTAGGTCTTCGAGCACGACCCCACCGTGAGGACGTGCTCCGGGTGGTCGGTCAGCGCCGCGATCCCTTGCGGCTCGCGGTCGTAGGTCAGCCCGGCGTACACCTCGTCGGCGACGACGTAGGCGCCGTGGTCGGCCGCGGCCTCGACGACCGTCCGGATCTCACCGGGGTCGTACACCCGGCCGGTCGGGTTCGAAGGCGTCGTCAGCACGACCGCCCCCGTCTCCGGGCCCATCCGGGCAGCCAGCCGGTCGCCATCGAGGGCGAACCCCGTCTCGGCCGGCATCGGCACCTCCACCCCGCGGCCGTCCGCGAGAAACGCCTGCGTCTCGTAGTTGGGCCAGGCCGGCCCCGGGTATAGCAGCTCCTCGCCGGGGCCGACCGTCGCCAGCGTCGCCAGGTGCAGCGCCTCCATCCCGCCGACGGTGACGAGGATCTCGTCGACGTCGTGCTCGACGCCGTAGTCGGCGGCCATCGCATCCCGAATGGCCCGCCGACACGCCGGCATGCCCGCGTTCGTCGTGTAGTGGGTCGCGCCGCCGCGGGCCGCCTCCGCCGCCGCGTCGACGACGCGGTCGGGTGTGTCGAAGTCCGGCTCACCCACCTCCAGCCGGATCAGCTCGCGGTCGGTCTCCTCGGCCAGGTCGTACATGACGCGGATGCGGGACCGCTCGGCGCGCCGGACCCGCTCGGTCGGCTCGTGCATGCCCGACTCTGCGGCGGCGGCGACTAAAGCTGTCCGGCGGCGGAACCGCGGCGCCACGCTGTTGGGGTTCGTTCCGCACGATCGGACGCTGAATCCGCGCGATCGCGGGAAAGTTTAAATACGATGATTCTGATTTGTTCCCGTATGTCGGAGTACGGTCTGCTATCGCTCGTGCCGCCGCTGCTGGCCATCGCGCTCGCGATCGTCACCCGGAAGGCGGTGCTGTCGCTGTTCGTCGGCATTTGGTCGGGCGGTATCATCGCCACCGGCGGGCTCGGACTGCAGCGGACGTTCAATTGGATACTCTACGGCGTGGTCGACATCTTTCACGCCCGCATCCTCGCGTTCACGCTGCTTTTGGGGTCGGCGGTGGCGATGATCTGGCGGCTCGGCGGCTCGCGTGCGGTCCGGAACTGGGCCGTCGAGCGGGTCCAGACGAAGCGCGGCGCCGGCGTCGCCGCCTGGGTTCTCGGGTTGGTGCTGTTCTTCGACGACTACGCCAACACCGCCATCGTCGGCAGCACGATGAAGGACATCTCCGACGACGTCAACGTCTCCCGGGAGAAGCTGTCGTATCTCGTCGACTCGACGGCCGCGCCGGTGGCGACCCTCGCGATATCGTCGTGGGTCGCCTTCCAGCTGGGCATCATCCGAGCCGCCTACGATGGCCTCGAGCTGCCCGAGGAACAGACGCCAGGGGCCTTCGAGGTGTTTCTCGCCTCGATTCCGTACAACATGTACGCCATCCTGGCGATCGCGATGGTGGGCATCGTTGTCCTGAGCGGCCGGGACTACGGCGAGATGCTCGGCGCCGAACACCGCGCCGCCGAGACGGGAAAGCTGACCCGCGACGACGCCCAGCCGATGCAGGACGTCGAGGCCGAACTCGGCGATCAGCACACCGACGACCCCCGGCTCGCGTCGTTCGTCCTCCCAGTCGTCGTCCTGGTGGCGGTCACCGTCGGCGCGGCGCTGCACTCCGGCGGGCTCTCGGCGGTAGCGCTGCTGGAGGCGCTGACCGGTGGTCGACTCGGCGCCGTCGGCGACCAACTGTACGCCGCGGTCACGGGCGCCAGTTACGCGCCGGCGCTCGTACTCGGCTCCTTTGCGATGGTGGCGACGACGTACGTCCTCGGCTACGCCTACGGCACGCTGTCGCTGAGCGAGAGCGTCGACACCACCATCGACGGCTTCGGCATCATGCTGACCGCCGCCATCATCCTCGTGCTGGCGTGGGGCATCGGCAACGTCGTCGCCCCCGTCGAGAACGAAAGTCCCGTCCCCGGCGGCCTCGGCACGGGCGAGTACGTCGCCGAAATCGTCCAGAACGTCCCGCTGACGGCGGAGATACTCCCCGTCGTCGTGCTGTTCACCGCCGCCTTCGTCGCCTTCTCGACCGGCAGCGCCTGGAGCACCATGAGCATCGTCACGCCCATCGCCATCCCCGTCGCCTGGAACCTCACGGAGAGCCACACGATGGTCGCGGTGATGGTCGGGATGATCTTCTCCGGCGCCATCTTCGGCGACCACTCCTCGCCCATCTCCGACACGACCGTCCTGTCGTCGACGTTCACCGGCGCCGACCTCGTCGACCACGTCCGCACGCAGTTCTACTACGCCCTCACCGTCGCGATGGTGACCGCCGGGCTGATGCTGGTGTGGGGGTTCACCCGGATCTCCCCGTTCGTGCTGCTGCCGGTCGGCGTCCTCTCGCTGGTCGGCCTCGTCTACGGGCTCTCGACGCTGGACGCCCGCCGCCGCGGTATCGACCCCGAACCGACCCGGACGACCGGCGACATCGCGCCGAGCGACGACTGACCGTCGGGCCGCTGGGTTCGGCAAATCGTAATACCGAGCGCCCGGTCAGCCGCCGCCCGGCACCGGGTACGACTGGTCACGCGCCACGACCGTCCCCGGGTCGAACCGGATGAGCCGGTAGCTCTCGGCGTCGAGCCCACGGAAGGTCTCCGGCCACGCCTCGCGGTCGTCGCCGAGGTACTTGTCGAACAGCCGGCTGGCCCGCGAACGGTCGTACGGCTCCAGCGTCGCCTCGCCCCGCATCCCGACGTGTTCGACCCGGCCCGTCGCCGGCTCGAAGTCGACGACGGCGAGAGCCGACTCTGGATACTCCTGCACCCGCCCCGGGTACGACCGGCCGTCCAACTGCGCGACGTTCCAGACCGCGTCGTCCTCCCACAGAAACCACAGCGGCGAGAGCCGCGGCCCCTCGCTGGAGCGCTGGGCGAGAACACAGAACAGCCGCCGGGCGAGGAACTCGTCCAGCGCCACCTCCAAGCCGTCCTCGATGATTTCCATATCGGGCGGTCACGGACGACCGGGTCATAACGGTACGGCGGACGCGCGGCTGGCGGACACGAGCGTCGAGGAATATTTCCGGCTGGCGGTGAAACTCGGACGTTCGAATCTTTGGAACGTGACTCTATCGTCTTACCTACTGACGGGATTCGACAAGTTCAACAAATTCTGACGCAGATATATCGCACCGTATCGGATTTTTGAATCCACCAAGGTACGTCGTATGCGGCTCAAGAGAGTCCTCCAGTTCCTCAGACATGTAGAAATGGCCTGAATCTAACCGGCCGCTCAGTTGGACTGCTCTATCAAGAAGCCCACCAGGTTCACGACCGGGAACGATTGCGACCCGGCTTGCGCCTTTGGGCTTGCTCGAATCAAATGCATACAGCTCACCGTTCGCTGCGAACCGTTTCGAATGCGCATTCTCCTCATTCTTACTGAGAATGTCACGCTTCGTCTCCTCTGATGTGTCTTTGGTGATAATCCGCGGCTCTTCATCGACAGTAAAGTATGCGAAAAGGTAACGATGCATTTTACCGTACGTATCCAACCCAGTATAGAAGCCAATAATATCGCCCTCACTAAGCTGGTCCTCGATCGCATTTATATTCTGATCCTTGCCGCCTTCGCCGTATGTGAGCGCCTCCAGATTCGGGTCGTAGTGGACCGGCCATCCCCGTATTTCCGAGTGTTCATCAATCCAGTCTGCATTCCCGTTCGGCTTGATCCCCTCAAGGAGATCAGACAGATAGCCATCGCCGTATCGTCGCTCTACGGAGCCGAAAGAACGCTGTTCAGTAGTTTCTCTCGATTTCTCGGGAATCGGCACGTACTCAAACCGTCGTTCTAATTCGAGGCGTGGTCGAGGGCAGACATTCTGACCATCTGCACCAACGCCTATCAAGAGAACAGCCATACCGCCACTTCTCGCGATTGGTATTAAAAAGACCTGGGCAGAATGATATCCGTCTGCTTGACGGCGGGTGATGCCTTCTTGCTTACTCGCGCTTGGTCTCGCTCACGTCTAAGTGGCGGGTAGGGAAGCAATCTGAACTACGTAAAGAGTGCAAGCCACGAATACGAGAGGCGCCCGCAATGCGGAGCACGCTGAGGCAGGCCGTCCCAACGCTCCGCCCCACTCCGGGCACCGGCATCTGCGGCATAGGGATTCAAACGTCCGGATGAGTAGTCCCGGCTGGATTCGAACCAGCGTTGCAGGCCCCAGAAGCCCACGTGATTGGCCACTACACTACGGGACTGGCCCGTACACGAAGGAAGGCTATGGATCTATTTATTATTGTCGTGTTCGGCTGATGCTGTCCGGTCATCTGAGAGCGATGACGGATCGAAGTGTCGCTCCCGGTGGCAGTTCGCACAGAGGAGTTCGCACTTCTGGAGTTCTCGCCGTATCATGTCTAGCGAACGGCGCTCCGCGATCAGTGCAGAAATCGAGCCAACCTTCTCGTCGACGTGGTGCAAATCGAGACAGACAGGGTCGGACTCTCCACAGTTTCGACATCCGTCGCTGTCCCGTTTGTACGCTACAACCCATGCACGCCGTCTCTCACGGAGTCTGGTCTCGGTCGAATCCTCTATTTCGGCTTCGATTTCGGGCGCCGGCGGTAGCTCCGCAGGGGTCACGCCGTCGTAGTGTTCTTTTCGGTGACAATTCGCACAGAGGACGGTACACCGACCGATTTCCTCCTCGATGCGCGTCTTCGAGTAGCCGTGATTGACCATCTGCGTGACTCCCTTCTGTTTGTCTTTGCCGTCGTGGTGGAAGTCCAGGGCGGCAGGACGAGACTCCTCGCATCTGGCACACTCGTGTTCGTCCCGCTTGCGTTCGCGAAACCACTGTCGGAGTTCGACGCGACGTTCATCCTTGACTGCTATCCGTCGTTTGCGGTTCTTGTAGTACCAGCGTTGCTGTGCGGTTAGCTCCGTCCACGTCTCGTCGTCGGGGATTTCGACGGATTCCGGTTTCGGCGCTATCTCGGTCCCGCCAGCTTCTTTCTGCGCGTACGTCTCCAGACCCGCCAGCGCTTTCGCCTCGTTCCAATTCCCGACGACCCGAACGATGGTCGTCGAGGACGGCTGAATGTCGAGTTCCTCGTACCCCGTCTTCGTCGGCGACTCGCCCAACCGTCGGGCGGCCTCCCGGAGCGCTTCGACGCACTCCGCCTCGGTGACCATGCGCCGGGTGCCGACGTCTTCACACAAAAAGCCCGGGCTCGCTACCCCTCGACGGCGGTCTCGCGTTCGAGTTCGTCGAAGACCTCGCGCACCCGTCGCTCGATCTCGTCGCGGATCTCCCGGACGCGGTCGAGGTCCTCGCCGTCGGGATCGGGCAGCGCCCAGTCGCGGACGTCCGTATCGGCGTCCAGCTCGAGCGTCGAACAGCCCATCGTGGCGACGAGGTCGCAGGACTCCAGTTCGTCGGTCGAGATTTCGCGCGGTTCCCGTCCGGAGAGGTCGACGTCCAGTTCGTCCATGACCTCGACGACTTCGGGGTGGACGGCGTCGGCGGGGTCGGTGCCGCCGGTTACCACCTCGACGTCGAGGTCCCGCCGGTCGGCCTCCCGGCGGGCGAAGGCCGCCGACATCTGGCTCCGGCCGGCGTTCTGGATGCAGACGAAGGCCACTCGCGGCGCGTCTGACTCCATGTCGACCTCCTCGTCGGCCGGGGGAGAAATGAACTTCGAAGACGGCAGGGTATATAACGATCACTGTAACCGTTTACCGGTACGACCGCACGACAGCGTGCGGTCGATACCGAAATGACGTACAGTAGCCATCGCGAGACCGACGACGAACTCACTACCTCACGTCCATCTCGAAGGGCAGTTCACTGAGACTCTCTTCGTTCGATGTCGGCGGGAGATACTGTTTCCATTCCCGAGTGGCGGGATTGCCGTAATCTCCGATGTCGGGATGGGGATCGACGTCGTCGTAGTCCGCCAACCGGTCTCTGATGATCGAACGGGCCTGCATGCCTTCCGTCGTGTCGCCGGTGATGTCGTCGAGTGTCCCCCGTGGTTGGATCGTCATCTCCAGCCCGTCCGGGGTGTGTCTGCTCTTTCGATCCGTGTAGAACGGCGCACGTCCGACGACGAACATCGGTTCCCCGGCAAAACAGAACTCCCACTCGGGATCGTCGGGGTCCGTGGGGACGTCGCTCGGCCACGGCTCCGGGTCCCGGTCGTGAAGGAACTCGAGGACGTTCCAGAAGCGGTCGCGGTACTCCGCTTCACTTCGAACTCCGTCCGGGGGTTCGAAAAACACCACGAGCGTCGTTCGATCGGCTATCGACCGATACCGTTCGAGGTACTGTCGCAATCCCTCTCGCATCTTCAAAAGCGCATCGCGGTCGCGAGCGTCGCCGGCGAAGAGGTACCGGGCGGTGTCGCCGCGTTCGGCCTCGACCGCGAAGTAACACGGATACGGAGTCTCCCGCATCGTCTCCCTGAAGGTGAGATATCGCCGTTTCTTCCACCCGAACAGCTCCCCGGTCTCTATCGCGTCCGTCAGTTCGGTTCGATCGAACAGGAGGCCTACGTCATTCATTCGTGTGGTGTCGGCGGGTCCCGTTTGCTTCCAGGTGCTGTCCGGCGATGAGTTCGCCCTTGTCGTACTTCTCGCGGGTTTCCGTTCCACTGATTTCTGCCACCTCTTGGGGGACCGAGACGACGGAGTAGCCGACGTCGCGCCCGATGGCCACGGTGTCGACGTCCGGGAGTATCACCGTCTCGACGTTCGGATGGTCCCCGTAGACGTCCTCGATGAGTTCTCGGCGCTCCTGGGCCGTGAGAGGGTTCTTCTCGTTGAGTTCCGTGTCGCGGATCGCGATGACGACGCGCTTGCCGTTGTCCGCGGCGGAGTCGATGATGGTGCGGTGACCGTCGTGGAGCGGTTGCCAGCGACCGATGAAGACGTGGCTCGGCTCGAACTTGCGGTCGAGCTCCGCGTTGATTCGCTTTATGTTCGCCTCCTTGGAGTGCGTCGCCGTCCTGACTTCGACCTCGACCTCCGGTCTTTTGGGTTCCTCGAACGGCGCGTCGATGCCGGTGAACCCCTCGATTTCGCCCTCGCGAGCCCGCTCGTACATTCCTTTCACGTCGCGCTGCTCGCACACCTCGAGGGGTGCGTTGACGTACACGAACGAGACGTTCTCGAGTGACTCGGCGATCAGCTCCCGCTGGGACCGGTACGGCGTGATGAACGACGCGACGACGTCGAATCCCTGGTCGTTCAACGCCCGGGCGACTCCGGCGGCCCGTCTGAGGTTTTCGGTCCGATCCTCCTTGGAGAACCCGAGGTCCGAGTTGAGGGTGTCTCGGAGGTAATCCCCGTCGAGGTGGACCGTCTTCGGACCGACCAGTCCCTCGGCGAGCGTCGTCTTTCCGGAACACGGCAGACCGAACAGCCAGGTGGTCGTGCCGATCATCGGTTGCGCTTTCCTCCGTCTCCTCCACGAAGTGCGGACGTGCCCGTGTCGCCCTCGCCCGCGCTCTCGCCGGTGGTAGCGGTTTCGACCCGATACGGTTCGACCGCCGACGCCGCGTTCGATGTGCTGTCTGACATGGGTATCGCTTCGTTTTGGCGTGCTCGTGCGGTTCGTTCTCGTCGGGTCGCCGGTCGCTGCCGTGCCGGCACCGACCGGCGTGTGTCCCCGCCGCTGCCGCGGGCCGGTGTCGCCTCGCTCAGATCCATTCCGACTCCTCCGTGTATCCCAGTTTTTCGACCACCTCGGTGTACGTCTCACCGGCTCGCTCGAGCGCGCTCCCCACGAGGTCCTCCCTGTCTCGCCAGCGAGCGCGTCTCGGTTCCTTCGTCGTCATCACCTGCGCCGGGGCTTCGACGTACTCGGAGAGCAGCGGCGACTCGCCGAGTTCGGCGAACTCGACGATCTCTCGAACGGTGGAGCGGGTGTCGGTGAGGAGATCCTCGAACCGGACCCGGAGGACGTCCTCGTAGGCGTCGCGGCCGTCGAGGATGTGGCGGTGGGCCTTGGTCCACTGCAGCAGACAGATGTCGATGAGCCTGCCCTCGGTAACCCAGCCCGGTGGGAGGTCGTAGCACCACAAGGAGCCGTCGTAGCCGTCGAGGTCGAGAGTCCCCACGTCGTACGTCTGGAACCCTCTGTTCAGCCGCCAGCCGTCGTAGAGTCCATTGATCGACGCTGCCGGGTTCCGCGTGAGGTGGACGACCCGGACGTCGGTCTCGGGGAACAACCCCTCGCGGATCCACCGGAGCCGGTAGGCGTCGCCGCTCGCTTTCAACACGAGCGTCCGCTCGAGGTCATCCGCCCTGAGACCGCGCTTGTGGCGGTGTGAGGTGACGAACGGCCGATCTTCGATCGTCTCGGTTTCGAACGGGCTGTTCGCGTCTCGGTCCGCGTACTCGTCGTACTGCAGGGTCGGAATATCGAACCCCTGGAGTATCTCGTCGAGCGACGTACCGTCGAGCAGCCGTTCGCGAATCTGCTCGTAGGGGAGTTCCCGGTCGGGAAACTGCAGCGGGAGCCGGACGAGCGTGTTATCTACGCGGTGAGCGCGGTCACTGGACCGCTCGGTCGCCCCGACCTCCGCGAGGAGGTCCGTCAGGACCTTCTCACGGTCGAACGACCCGAAATCGGCCGGAACGACGTCCGACTCGAGCGCCGGGTAACAGACCCCGTTCAACATGAACCACCGGTCGTGTTCGCCGTCGAGACTACACGTTTCCTCGTGGTGTCGGAGGATATCGAAGAGCAGACTGCTGCCTCCCCTCGGGGCCGTCGCGATGAGCAGTACGCTGTCGAAGTCGTCGGCCCGATACTCCGACAGAATCGACCGTTTTTCCTCCGAGATGACCTCGTTTTTCACGCGCTCGTAGTTCCGGCTCGCTCGCTCTCGGTGGTCGTCCGGCGGTCGTTCGAAACTCACCGGCCGCTACCTCCCGCCGTCCTTCCGGCATAAACCCAGAGTCGGAACTGACAGTCTGGTTTCATTCGTCGTAATCGAGCGTTCGTCGTCCGTGCTCGCGAGTCTCGGGCTGCTCTGCGGTCCAAAGACCGTAGAGTTCGGACGCTGAATCTCGGCTCTCACGGTCTTTGGCGGTTCGATCCGTGTTCGGAGGGAATCGACCACGTGTCGAGGGAAATCCTTCCCTCCCGACGGACTGCAACCCGACGGCGGAGCGCGATGGCGTTCGTGGAGTTCCACGAGACGAACGGGTCGTGCTCATCGCCACCGTCTGCTCGTATGAAGGTGATTCTCTGCTCGTTCCACGCCGGATTAAATTTGTTATCTAGTCTATAAAAATATTGGGTTACATTACGTAACATTCGGACACGATCGCCGAGAGGCCACGAAAGGGGGCGGACGCGGACCCATGGGACGCCGAGCGGCGGACGCGCGGCGGCCGATTCGACGGGAAAAGTCGGGTCTTCGAGGATTGAAGCGAGTCGGAGTCGCTGCCGAGGCGGTCGAGTACGCCGTGGTTTCGGACGGGTCGACTCGACGGTGCGCAGACGACGGACGCTCTCGGGGTCGGGTCGATGCCGGCGACCGCGGACCGACACCCACATATCGCCGCCGCCGCCACCGTTGTGCATGTACGTCGGTCGCTTCCTCGTGGTCGCACCGGACCGGGCCGCCTACCGTGTCTCCTCGCGGTCGTTCCCGAACCGCGAGGTCGTCGACCGCGAGGGACGGCTCACCGTCGTGCCGACCGGCGACGCCCCGGAGACGGACAACCCGTACATCTCCTACAACTGTCTGCGGACGACGGCCGACGGGGCGGCGGCGGTCGTCGGCAACGGCACGCAGGTCGACCCGATCGTCGAGAAGTTGGAGGCCGGCTACCCGCCCCGGGACGCGCTGGCGGAGACGCTGCTGGCCCTCGATTACGAGAAAGACGACTACGACACCCCGCGGGTCGCGGGCGTCGTCGGCGCCGACAGCTACGTCGGCATCGTCCGTCGGGACGCGCTGTTGGTCCGGGTCGTCGAGGAGCCGACGCTCGTCGCAACCTACGAGAAGGACCGCCCGGAAGCCGTCGACCTGGAGGCGACCGACCCCGAGGGGATGGCCCGGGAGATCTACGGCTTCGACCTCGAGCACCCGGTGTGTGCGGCCGCGGTCGCGGCGACCGCCGACGGCTTCGAGACGGGGTTCTACAACGGACCGGAGAAAAACCACGGATGACGGCGGGAACGGAGCCGATACGTCCGGTCGGTCACTCGGTCGCGCCGTCGTCGGAGCCGTCGGAGTCGTCGGGGGGTCTCATGCCGCCGATCCTGTCGATGATGTCCTTGTTCCAGGTCGGGTGGGGGCGACCGGCGTTCGGTGCGTCGGGGTTGTCGGTGCCGATGCCGCTCGTGAGAATCGCCTGGACCGCCTGGTCGACCGAGAGGTCCACGTCGACCACGCGATCGGTCGGAACGTATACCAGGAATCCGCCGGTGACCGGGTTGGGTGCCATCGGGACGAACAGCGTCATCATGTCGTCCTCGTCGGTCGCCTCCGTGACGGGGTCCGGCGACGGGTTCGTCTGGAAGGCGATGACGTAGGTCTCTTCCGAAAGGAGTTCGAGGAGTTTCACCGTCTCGAACTCCGACGTCCGGTCGCCGACGACCATGGTGCCGACCTGACGGAGCGTCTGGTAGACGGTTCCGATTCCGGGAATCGACCCGATCAGGTAGTCGAAAATGCCGACGAGAAACTCACCGTATCGGTACCGCGCGAGCGCCCCGACCGATATCACCAGCGTCAGGAAGAGCAGGACCGCGATGGCCTCGCTCAGGAAGCTGAATACGTCGCCGTACACCCCCGTCTCGAGCAGGAACCGGATGAGTGCGCCGCGCTCGAAGAACTCGATTATGCCCAGGTTCTCGAGCAGTTCGACCACCGGCAGGAGCACCGACCTGAGCCCGGTGATGACGAACCAGATGGTGTAGATCGTGAGGGCGAGTGGAATGATGATGGCCAGTCCCGTGAGGACGACGTCCCGAAGGGTTCGAAGGGCGGACCGTATCATACCCTGTGTTACGACCTAATTCGAGTCCATCATGCATAGACTAAAAACATGACGTTCGGCTCCGTCGGGTCCGCGCGGGGCCAACGCGTGCGACCGTCCGGCAGCTCGCCCTTCGCACACGGCTGGAACGGGCTGAGAGCGAGGGGCCCACCGGGATGCGGCCGGGGCCCGGCCGTACCGCGTCGGGACTCACCCAATGAACCTTACGGCCCCGCTGTACGACCGTCGAGGCGGGGCTTTCGGTGCACGACACGGGGGAACCGTCCCGTCTCGCTCGTCGGTCGCATCGGGCGCCGCGGTCGACGCTCCCCGACACAGTGTTAAGACGGTCCGGACCATAGCCGAGGTCGATGTCCGACATCGAAATCGACCCCGAGGAGCTCGTCGGCGGTGACGGCGCGCGGATGAAGACGAAGCTGCCGGGTATCGAGGTGACGACGCAACTCGACGACGCCGACCCCGAGGAGCTGGAGCGGCTCCACCGCGAACAGCTGACGTTCGCGCTGGAGCACGCCGAGGACGCCAAGGAAGCCTCCCGGATGTAGACGGGGGCGGCGACACGACTTAACCGCCCCCGTCCCAAGGGTCGGTATGCTCGTCGGCGTCATCTCGGACGTTCACGCGAACCGGGTCGCTCTCCGGGCCGTTCTCGAGGACATGCCGGAGGTCGACCGGCTGGTCTGTGCGGGCGACGTGGTCGGCTACAACCCCTGGCCGGCGGACTGCGTCGACGCGCTCCGCGACCGCGACGTACCGACGATCGCCGGCAACCACGACCGCGCGGTCGTCACCGGGACGGGATTCGGCGGCAACGGCATGGCCCACGCTGGCGTCGAACACGCCCGCGAGGCGCTCGACGATGACCGTCTCGCGTGGCTGGAGGGGCTCCCCGCGGAGCGGCGGGTTCTCGACGGCCGACTGAAGCTCGTCCACGGCCACCCCGACGACCCGGATCGCTACACCTACCCGGCGATGTTCTCCGGGCGGCTGCTCGACGACGAGGACGTCCTCGTGATGGGTCACACGCACGTCCAGCACCACGAACGGTACGACGACGGCGTCGTCCTGAACCCGGGGTCGGTCGGTCAGCCGCGGGACGACGACCCGCGGGCGGCGTACGCGGTCGTCGACCTCGGGGCGCTGACCGTCGAGGAACACCGCGTCGAGTACGACGTCGACCGCGTCGTCGAGGCCGTCGAAACGGCGGGACTCCCGCGGCAGACCGGCGAGCGGCTGCGAGAGGGCCAGTAACCGGTATCCGGGCCGACCCGATCAGACGGCATCCTGGATTATCCCGAGCGCCCGCTCGCGGTCGGCCCAGTCGACGAACACCGACACCGAGGTGGCGCTGGTGATGAGGTCGTGGACGGCGATGTGCTCCTCGGCGAGCGGAACGATGACGTCCTGGAGGACGCCGGACTCGTCGGGGAGCTGGCCGCCGGTGACGCGGATGACGGCGACATCGTCGTCGACGGTGACGCTGGAGAGGGGTTCGGCGTCGATGACCGCCTCGTGAAGGATCTTCTCGGCGCGCTCGGCGGCCTCCCCGTCGAGATAGAAGGTGACGGAGTCCATGCCGCTGGAGACGGCGTCGACGTTGATGTCGGCGTCCGACAGCGCCACCGACAGGTCCGAGAGGATGCCCGGCGTGTTCCGGATGGCGCGGCCGGCGACGGTGAGACAGGCCAGCGGCGTCTCCCGGAGGTCGATGAGGTTGTCGAACTGCCCCTCGATGGAGGTGCCGCCCTCCATGAGGTCGCCGTGCTGGTAGTGGGCGACACGGACGTCCATGTCGGCGCCCTTGTACGTCAGCGCGGAGGGCGCGACGACCTCGGCGCCGCGAAACGAGAGGTTCCGCAGCTCGTCGACGGTGATCTCGCCGACGTTGCGGGCGCCCTCCACGACCCCGGGATCGCCGGTCATCACCCCCTCGACGTCCGTGATGATGACGACCTCGTCGGCGTCCATGTGGTTGCCGAGCATCAGCGCGGACGTGTCGGAGCCGCCGCGGCCGAGCGTCGTCACGTTGCCGGCGCGGTCTTCGGCGACGAAGCCGCTGACGACCGGTACGTACCCCTTGGCGGCCATGTCGGTCGCCAGCTGCCTGGCGCGGCGGCGGCTCTCCTCGACATCGACCTCGCCGTGTTCGTCGGTGATCACCGGCCACTCGTCCATGCCGGGTTCGACGAACTCCGCGTCGACGCCGCGGGCGCCCAGGGCGGCCTTCAGCATCCGCACGGAGGTCCGCTCGCCCATCGAGACGATCTCGGCCTGGTCGGCCTCGTCGGCCTCGAAGCTGATGGCGTCGAGCAGGAAGTCCGTCGTCGACCCCATCGCCGAGGCGACGACGGCGACCTCGTGGCCGGCCTCGACGGCCGCGGCGACGGAGTCGGCCGCTCGGTTGACCCGGTTGCCGTTGCCGAGGCTCGTTCCGCCGAACTTCGCGACTACCCGCATGCCCTCACCCGCCGTGCGGTGTGTCCTCTCATGACCCCGGGTAACCGGGGGTGGGAGATAATCCTGTCCATCCGCGCGAATCTGCCGTACCGGACGTCGGACGCGGTTCCGACGGGGAACTTTAAATTCGGTCGGGTACGATACGCGGTCACATGGAAATTCGGGACGCCATCGAGGCGGACGCCGAGCGGCTCGCGGCACTGACCGGCGCGCCCGTCGACGTCATGCGGAACCTGGTCCACGACCGGACGGTCCGGGTGGCGGACGACGGCGACGGCGTCGAGGGATTCGTCAGCTACGACGCCAGCGACCACACGGTCCACGTGACCCAGCTCGAAGGGACGTCGGAGGTGTGCGAACGGCTGCTCGAGGAGCCGACCCGCTTCGCCGACCGCGAGGGAATGGACGTCGAGCTGCTGGTCCCGGAGGGCGACGACGCCACCCGCGAGGCCATCGAGCGGAGCGACTTCGACGAACACGGGCCCGGGCCCCGATTCGACGGGACGCCGACCACCCGCTATCGGTGGTCCGCCGAGTGATCACAGCCGGCGGTCGATAACCGCCTTCGCCTCCGTCGCCGCTTGCTTCCACCCGTAGCCCTCCTCGTAAACGTGTTTCTTCTCGTCGACCAGCTCCTCGGGCGCCGACTCCTCGAAGCCGCCGCGGTCCCAGGTGCCGGACTCCCGGAGCCACTCGACGGTGTTCTCGCGGGCCTCCTCCCATGACAGCCCCACCATCTCGTAGAACGCCACCATCGCGAACACCGAGTGGTCGTGGGCGCCGGGGACGCTGCCCGTCTCGTAGATGGTCTGCAACGGCTCGAACGTCGGCCGGGCGACCCGGTCTTTGAACTCCTCGGGTTCCAGCAGCCGCAGCGAGCCGTTGTCCTCGACGACCCGCTGGTCGCCGCGGAGCCGCGACAGCACGGCCGTGTGCAGCCCGCTCCACCGGCCCGGTACCGCCTCCCGGAGCGCCTCCTCGCCGACGGACCGCGCCGACAGCACCGACAGCAGGTCCGTGTGGGCCGTCTCCACCTCGAGGCGGTCGACGCCCTCGAAGTCACAGCCGGGGTCGTGGAGGTTGCTCGTCGTCCGGCAGCCCGGACAGCGGTACCTGAGACGCACCGTTCGGTCGGTGGACGAGCGGGAGTATAGGCGTGTCGACTGGAACCGGCGGGACCGCGGGCGGCGTCGATTAGGTTCGGCGCATGGCACCACGACCGGCTCGACCGGACCGTCTCCGGTAGTGTTCAGTTACGAGGAAGTAGCGTGCTTCGGCGATGATGACGGCGTTTCCGAACGCCCCCTCCCGCTCGCGGGCTGTGCCTCGCTGTGCTCGCGTGTCGTCGCTCCTACGTCGCTCCTCCCGCTCGCTTCTTCACGAGGCCTCTCTCGCTGCGCTCGCTCGGCCTCGCCGCGCGAGCGGTCGGCCCCGTTCGAGTTCCCACCCGATGCCGGCTGACCGGGCCACTATCGCATAATCAACTAGGGCACCGTCTCCGGGACCGAACGACGGCGTTATATTTGCCCGCGAAGTAGCGGGTTTTATGCCGACCTCCGAGAGCCGTCCTCGCGACTGGAACCTCGAACTCCTCCTCGTCGGGCTCCTGGCCGGTCTCGCAGTCGTCGACGTGGCGCTGCTCGTCGCGCCGGCCGCCGTGCCCGCGGGTCCGGCCCGGCTCGGGCTCGCCGTCGGGGCGGCCGGGGCGGTGGCGCTCGGCCTCGCTTTGGGCGTCGTCGGCCCGCCGCGCTACGCGATCGGTGCCGTCGTCTCGGTCCCGTTCGCCGCGCTGTACGCTTACACCGGCCTGCTGCTCCCGTGGACGCAGTTTTCCTACTGGCTCGGGCAGACGGGGCTCGAGGCCGTCCTGTGGCTCCCGGTCGTCGGCGAGCCGCTGGCGGTCGCGCTGTTCGGCGGGTTCACGCTCGGGGAGGCGACCCTCCGTGCGGTGTTCCGCGCCCACTACGCAACCGTCGGCCTGGGCGTCCTCGCGGCGCTGTCGGTCTGCGTTTCCCTGTTCCGGCGTCGCTCCGCTCCGGCCTCGCGGTCCTCTGTCGAGGACGCCGGCTGATACGGAGTATCGTGACGAATTACCGGCGAGCGCCCGGTACGGGTCGGCGCTCGCCGGTAGGAGACTACATCGATCGGTACGACGCACCGAGCGCCGCGAGCGGCACCGGGTCGGTGCGTTTATCGGCGCCGCCGCGTACCGGAAGATATGGAGCGGCTCCACGCCCGGTACCCGTTTCTCGAGGCCTCCCGGGAGGCCGTCGAGGCCGCCGACGTCGACCTCGCCGCGCTGGTCGCGGCGGGCGGGCCGGCGGTCGAGCGCGGCAGCGAGCGGGTCCGGCGGGCGCTGCTGGAGGGGACGACCGACAGCGAGGAACCGCGGGCCTACAGCGACCGCGCGGAGCTGCTGTCGTACCCGGTCGCCCGCGTGCTCGTGTCACTGTTGGACGTGCCCGGCGCCGTCGAGAAGTACGCCGCCGCCGAGGCCGCGACCGCCCGCGAGCGGTTCGTCGAGGACTTCGAGGCCGACATCGAGCTGCGGAGCGCCGGCGACGACCGGCTGGACCTGCGGCGACTGCTCGCGGACTTCGGGCTCGGCGGCGGCGTCGAGGCCGCCGGCGAGGGCCGGTTCGACGTGTCCGTGACGACGTACCTCCGGCTGGCGGCGTCGCTGGACGGCGACGAGTGGCGGCTCGCCGCCCGGCCGCTGGCCGACGGCACCGTCCCCGTCGTCCGCCCGGAACTGTACACGATGCTCCGGGAGGCGGTCCGGCGCCGCGTCGCCGAGGGACTGCCGCTGTCGGTCCCCGAGGCCGTCGCCGACCCGCTGGAGACCGAACTCGGGGCCGTCCGGCGCAGCGTCGCCGACCTCGATCCACCGACGTCGTTCGACGTCGCCGCCCCCGGGCAGTTCCCGCCCTGCATGCGGGCGCTGCTGGGTCGGATCCGCAACGGCAAGACACTGTCAGAACACTCCCGGTTCGCGCTGGTGTCGTTTCTGGCGGCGACCGGCCTCGATCCCGAGGAGGTGACGGCACTGTGCGACGTCTCTGGCGCGGCCGCCGACGCCGTCGAGACGCAGGTCGAGCGGCTCGCCGACGACGACGGCACCGTCGCCGCCCCGCCGTCGTGTGCGGCGATGGTCGAGTACGGCGACTGCGTCGACAGCGACGACCTCTGTGAGACGATTCAGCACCCGCTGTCGTACTACGGGGCGAGCCTCGAGCGGACGCCCGACGACCGACTCGTCGACTGGCGCGGTCAGTAGCGCCGCGACAGCCCGACGCCGATGGCGGACATGAACACGAGGAAGAAGGCGATGGCGCCGACGAGCGCGGTGCCGCCGTCGGCGGAGAGTCCGTCGCCGCCGTAGGTGAGTCCGATGCCGACGATGGCGGCTGCGAGCGTCCCGACGCCGACGAGCGCGACGGCGGCCTCGACGACGGCGTCACGATCCATGCTCTTCCGTGCGACGGTGGCCGGCAAAAGGGCTTCGAACCTGCCGCCGGACGGCGTCGGACCGGCGTCTCTGACGGGTCTATCATGGCGGTGGGCGCGTGGAGTCGAAGCGGTGGGGTGGACTGGGTTGCAGCGATGCGAAAGCGGCTGAAACCGCGTTTTCGGCCGAGAGACTGATAGGTCTCGATCCCCTACGTTTCGATTGGAATGACGCACTCCGAACACGCGACCGCGTCATCGGACTCCGCCGCCCCGCGCCGGCGCCCGCTGGCGCCCGACACCCGTCGACTCGAGACTCGATCGGCCCGCGCCTGGACCGAACCGATGGCCGTCCGCTCGCTGGACAGCGGCCGCTACGCCGTCGACGGTGCCTCCGGCGCGACGTACACGGTCGCACTGCCCGACGGCGACTGCGACTGCCCGGACCGCACCTTCCGCGGCGAGCGCTGCAAGCATCTCCGGCGGGTCGCCATCGAGGTGACCGAGGGCCGGGTGCCGCC
>PXRZ01000044.1 GCA_003022945.1 Halobacteriales archaeon QS_8_69_73
CGACGGCCGGGCGCTGGCCGACGGCGCCTCCGCTCCCTGCGACACGGTCGTCGCCGACGGCGACCTCCGGTGGTCCTGCTTCGACACCCCGGAGGGGCTACCCGACGGCGACCTGCTGGTCGACTCCCGCGGCTACCTCCACGTGGTCGACTTCGCCAACACGTCGTTCACCTACCGCTACTCGACGGACGGCGGCCGGACGTGGGAGTCCTCGACGTACCCGATACCGGCGCCCTACGAGCGGCTCGGCGGGCTATCGGACTTCAAGATAAACGGGGCACACGACGTGACGGCGGTGGCGATCCACGCCAGCGACACCGAGAAGGCGGTCGACCAGGACATGGTGTTCCGCATCGACGGCGCCGTCGAGGGGCCGCGGGAGGTCGAGTTGCTCTACTTCGGGCGGGCGGACGCCACCTACGCCGCCAGCGCCGACACCGGCGAACGGTTCGACTTCACGACGCTCGGCATCCTCCCCGAGGACGGCAACCTCGTCGTCTCCTTCGCCGACCAGACGGACACCGACCCGCAGATCGCCGTCGAGCTGGAGGAGCCCCGGGAGCCGGTGCCGGCCTTCGAGCGGTTCGGGGTCCGCGAGGACGACACCGACGCCGGCACCGTTACGGGCGACCAGACCGTCCGGATGGAGCTGCAGGTCGAGTGCCAGCGCGAGGCCCGGCTCCGCGACGTCCTCCCCATCAAGTGGCGCGTCGACGACACCGAGGCGGTGACGGCGGTCGACCGTCGGCCCGACGCCGGCGTCCAGTACGTCCACCTCGGGACAGAGGGTACGGAGTTCGACCTGACGTACTACCCGCGGACGCCCGACGACCCCGCCGACACCGGCGTCTACGAGGTCGGCCCGCTCGAGCTCGAGGCCGGCGACGGCGACTGGCGGTCGGTGGCAGATACGGCGGCGACGTACACGGTGGTCGGACGGGAGATCTGAGATGGCCCGGGCGACGCGCAGACGGCTGCTGGCGGCGGCCGCCGGCGCCGCGGTCGTCGGCAGCGCCGGCTGTCTCGGCGGGGACGAAGACGCCTTCCGGCAGGCCATCGGCCGTCGCCGCGACGACCGCGACGAGATTCCGGCCACGTCGATGGACGCCCTGCCCGACCTGGAGGGCGACCTGACGGTGTACTCCGGCCGGTCGAAGGGACTCGTCGAGCCGCTTCTGACCCACATTGACGACCAGTACGACGGGTTCGACCTGACGGTCCGGTTCGCCGACCCGAACGCGCTGACCAACCAGCTGCTCGAGGCCGGCGCGGACACACGGGCGGACGTCTTCTACAGCGTTCACGCGCCGGGCACCCTCGGCGCGCTGCTGGAGGCGGGTCTCACTCGGCCGCTGTCGAGCGAGACGACCGACATGGTCGAGGCTCGCTACCGGTCCGGCGCGGACTGGACCGGCGTCTCCGGCCGCGTCCGGTCGGTGCCGTACAACACCGAGCAGCTCGACCCCGGGGTGATTCCGGCCAGCATCTACGAGTTCCCCGACGTCGAGCGGTTCCGAGACGACTTCGGCTGGGACCCGGTCATCCCGTCGTTCCAGGCCTCGATCACCGCGATGCGGGTCATCGACGGCGAGGAGACCACCCGCGAGTGGCTGGAGGCGATGCTGGAGCTGAACCCGACCGCCTACAGCGGCGGCTTCTCGACCTGCAAATCTATCGCCGACGGCGAGGTGTCGGTCGGCCTGACGAACCACTACCACCCCCGTCGAGTGGCGCTGAGCCGCGACGACCCGCCGCTCGGTCGGGGGTTCACGCGGGACGACCCTGGCACCGTCTTCAACGTCGCGGGGTCGGCGGTACTTGAGGCCGCCGACGACCCGGCGCTGGCGGAGGCGTTCGTCCGGCACCTGCTCTCGGGCGAGGCCCAGGAGTACTTCGCGATGGCCCAGACCACCGAGTACCCTGTCGTCGAGGCCATCCCGCCGCACAAGAGCCTGCCGTCGCGGACGGAGCTCGCCCCGCCGGACGTCGACTTCGCCGACCTGCGCGACCTCGAGGGGACCGTCGAACTGCTCAAGGAGTACGGACTGATCTGATGTGGGAGTCGGTGCCGGGCGTGCCGGAGGGGGTCCGCCGCGCGGGCGACGACCGGCCGGTGGCGGCACTGCTGCTCGGCGGGGCCGTCGCCGCTGCCGTATCGCTGCCCGTCGTCTGGATCGCGCTCGCGGCCGTCGCCGCGCCGGACGCGCCGTCGACGGTGACCAGCCCGCGCATCCTTCGGATCCTCGGCAACAGCCTCGCGCTCGTCGTGACGGTCACCATCGCGGCGGTTCTGCTCGGCGTCCCGCTGTCGTATCTGACCACCCGGACGAACCTGCCCGGCCGGCGGCTCTGGACCGTCCTGCTGGTGATGCCGCTGGTGCTGCCCGGCTGGATCGGTGCCTTCGCCTACGTGGCTGCCTTCGGCCCCCACGGCCGGCTGCAGGGGCTGCTCGCGCCGCTCGGCGTGGAGGAGCTGCCAGCGCTGTACGGCTTCCCCGGGACTGTGCTCGTGCTGACGCTGTACCACTTTCCCTACGTGTTCGTGACGACACGGGCGGCGCTCGCCTCGCTGGACGGCCGCCTTATCGAGGCCGCGCGGACGCTCCGGCACGGCCGCCTCGCGGCATTCCGGCGCGTGTCGCTGCCGCTGGTCCGGCCGGCGATCGGTGCCGGCGCGCTACTGGTCGCGCTCAGCACGCTCGCGGCCTTCGGCGAGCCGATGATAATGCGGTTCGACGTCTTTACCCGCGCCATCTACGTCGAGTTCAACACCTTCGGCCGGGACGCCGCGGCGCTGCTGTCGCTGCAGCTGGTCGTCATCACGCTGGTGCTCTTGGCCGTCGAGACCCGTCTCCGGCGGGCGACCGGCCATCAGTCCGGCGGTGCCGACGAGGACGTCCACGACCTCGGCCGGTGGCGGTGGCCGGCGGCGGCGCTGCCGGCGACCGTCGTCGTCGCCGCCGTCGGCGTGCCGCTGTGGGTGCTGCTCGAGTGGCTCTCCGGACCGACGCCGGCGGGCGTACCGTTCCGGGCCGAGTACGCCCTCAACACCGCCGCCCTCGGCGCCGCGGCCGCGGTGCTGGTCGTCTGTGCGGCCGCCCCCGTCGCGGCGCTCTCGCGGCGGCGGTCGCCGGCGGCCCGGATCGTCGAGGCCAGCAGCTACGTCGCCTACGCGGTGCCCGGCGTCGTTGTCGGCGTCGCCCTGGTCTCGCTGGCGGCCGGCCACGGCGGCGAGTTCTACCAGCGCGGTGCCCTCTTCCTGCCGATGCTGCTGTTCGCCTACGTCGTCCGGTTCCTCCCGGAGGCCGTCGGCGCGCTCCGGTCGTCGGTGTTCGCGGTCGACCCCCGGCTGCCGGAGGCCGCCCGGACGCTCGGCCGGTCGCCGGCGTCGGCCCACTGGGAGGTGACCCTGCCGCTCGCGGCGCCCGGCATCGCCGCCGGCGCGGCGCTGGCGTTCGTCGCGACCGCCAAGGAACTGCCGGCGACCCTGCTGTTGCGGCCCGACGGCGTCGACACCCTCGCCACCTACATCTGGGCGGCCTACAGCGAGGGCTTCCTCGCCGCCGCGGCGCTGCCGGCGCTGGCGCTCTTCGTCGTCTCGACGCTCGCAGGGCTGCTGATCGTTCGGGCCTGACGTCCGACTACTCCGGCGGCACCACGAACAGCGATAGCGCGACGACGACGCCGGCCAGCGCGCTCCCGAGACCCGCGCCGACGGCCGTCGGCACCGCCGAGAGCCATCCCACGAGCAGGCCCCCGGCGACGAGAACCGGCATCGCCGCCAGCAGCCCGTCGTACCGCGTCGCCCGTTCCATACCGTCACGTCGGGCGCCCGGTAATTAAATCTAATTACCGATTGCCTGGGGGTGCCGGCAAGTCGGCGTCACGGCGGGCGGTTACTTCCCCCAGAACGGGTCGCGGGTGCGGCGTTTGTCGAGGTACATCCCGAGCGCCTCGAGCTCGTCGGCGGGAATCTCGTCGGACAGCTCCTGTTCGAGAATCTTGGCGTGTTTCTCGGGGAGTTCGGTCCACAGCTCGTCGCCTTCCTCGATCTGGCGGCCGACGGTGGGGTCGTCGACGTCGTCGCCGGCGTCCTGCAGGGACTTCAGCTGGCCGACCCGCTCGGGCTCGCCGTCCGCCCACGTGACCACCCGGGAGTTGCGCTTCAGCGTTCCGGACAGCACCTCGACGCCGACGACGGCGGGGTTGGACTGCCGGAAGACGTGGTCCGGCAGCACGCGGAACCGGCAGGGTCGCTGAATCTTGTCCAGCACCTGCTCCTGCTGGGCGCGCTCGATGGTCTCGACGTGGTCCTCGTACTCATCGACCAGCTGGTAGATGACCTCGTCGACGAACAGCTCGACGTCGTCGGCCTCGGCCTCCTGGCGAGCGTCCTCGAGGACGTCGACGTTGAAACCGAGAACGGCCTCGTGTTTCGGCTCGTCGGCCGTGGAGGCGACGGCGACGTCCCGGGGAGCGACGTCGCCGACCTCCGCGCGGACGACCGGCACCTCCGCGTCCTCGAGGGCAGCGGCGATGGCCTCCAGCGAGCCGAGGGTGTCGGCCTTGACGACGACGCCGTCCTCGTCGGTCGTCACCTCGATGTCGGCCAGCTCCGCGCGGACCTCCTCGACGACCTCCGAAAGCGGCCGGTCGCGAACGGCTCGGACGGGCGCGCCGGCCATCGCGTCGTCGAGGTCGGGGGCGGCGACCTTCACGCCGGCGGCGGCCCGGACCGACTCGACCCGCTCGAACTCCTTTTCCGTGCGGATCTCCGCCAGCGGCCGCGGCTGCAACAGCGCCCGCACGTCGGTGACGATGGGGTCGCCGGTGCCGCCGACGACAAGCGTGTCGTCGGCCCGCAGCGTTCCGTCGTACAGCACGAGATCCAGCGTCGTCCCGAAGCCACGCTCCTCGGCGACCTCGAGGACGGTGCCGACGCCCGGCCCCCCGACGTCGACCGACATCTCCTCTTTGAGGTAGCTCTGGGACAGCCCCATCAGCACCGTCAGCAGGTCGGAAATGCCCTCGCCGGTCTCCGCGGAAACGGGGACGACGCCGACGTTGGCCCGGAAGTCCTGGACCCGCCAGTACATGTCCGCCGAGAAGTCGTTGTCCGAGAGGTCGCCGATGAGCTCGTAGAGCTGCTCGTTGAGCCGCGATTCGGCCCGCTCGCTCTGCCGCTCCAGCGACTGCTGGACGGGCGTGTCGGGGTCGGGGTTCCACCCCGGGACGGTGTCGATCTTGTTGGCCGCGACGATGAACGGCGTCTGGGTCCGCTTGAGGATGTCGACGGCCTCCAGGGTCTGCGGCTGGAAGCCGTCGTTGACGTCGACGACGAGCACCGCGATGTCCGCCAGTGCGCCGCCGCGGGACCGCAGCGTCGAAAAGGAGTGGTGGCCGGGCGTATCGATGAACAGCAGCCCGGGCAGGTCGAAGTCGTCGGGGTCGACGAGCCCGCCCGCGATGTCGGAGATGGTGTCCAGCGGCACCGCTGTCGCGCCGATGTGCTGGGTGATGGCGCCGGACTCGCCGGCCGTCACCGCCGAGCCGCGGACCTCGTCCAGCAGACTCGTCTTCCCGTGGTCGACGTGGCCCAGTACGGCGACGATCGGCGTCCGTAGCGAGACGGTATCCCCGGCGTCGGTCGCGTCGGCGTCGGACATAGAAACTCTCCTCTCTACGTGTCTCTCGTCCGCCGGCGCATAAAACGGTTTCATCTTTCCTCCGAGGCAGAAACCCCGCCGCTTGCGGCGTTAACGAATCGCTCTGCGATTCGTTCGCCCACCAGAAATCTGAGATTTCTGGGGACGGGAAGGAAGCCGACACGGTACTGTACAACTGCTATCGGTGGCTGGGACGACCCCCAGCCGGTGGAATTATTACGCATACGGTCGTGTTGAGGCTTGGCGTGGGCTGTGCCCGCGTCGGCCGACGCGGATTGCGAAGCACCGCGGGGCGCTCCGAGCCGAGGTAGGGACCCTGCCGTCCGAGGCTCGGAACGCCGCGCCCCGAAACCTCCCTCGGCACCGGGCCGGGGTTCCAACTGCGTTGGAAGCCCCACCGTTCACGGCGGGTGAGGATGTCACTGTCGGCTCGCCGCCGACGCCGGCGTTCGAGTAAGCACTGCTCGGCGAGCCAGCTTCTGCCGGCCGATCAACTGACTCCCAATGGGCTGAAAGCGTCGAGGGCTTTCTCCCATTTCATCTTCTCTCGATTCCATGTCTGAACCCTACCCCGTCAACCGGCGTGGCCACCCGAACGTTGATACCGAGGGGCCTGCAAGCGGCAGGCATGCCGGACATACTCGCCGAGAACCTCTCCGACAAGGAGGTAATGGGCTCGGACGGCGCCAGCCTCGGGACGCTGTACAACATCACGATGGACCTCAAGACCGGGACGCTACGGAACCTGGTCGTCGACCCGGCCACCGCCACCGTCGACCCCGACTTCCCCCGCGACGACCACGGCCACTACCTCGTCTTCTCGACTCGTCGGCGTTCATCCACGACTTCACGACCGAGGAGTCCGTCGCCACCATCCCGCTCGTTCGGGAGGAACTCGAAGACGAGGCCGGCTACCGGTTCGACGCCCTGGAGGGCTCGGGGATGCGGGTCCACATCCCCGACCCCGAGAGCGTCGACCGCGTCGACCGGGCCGCCGGCGAGACCGGCGACGCCGACGCCCTCTCCCGGACCGACCGCCGGCTGCTGGCGACGGCCTTCGAACTGGACGCCACGCTCGTCACCGACGACTACGCCATGCAGAACGTCGCCGAGAGCCTCGACGTCGGCGTCGACGTCATCGCCCAGGACGGCATCGACGAGCGCCGCGACTGGAACTTCCAGTGTCAGGGCTGCGGCCGGACCTTCGACGACAACGACGACCGCTGTCGGATCTGCGGCAGCGACCTTGAGCGCAAGCGCCCATGACATCCTCCGCGCCGTAAACGGCGCGGTTTCCTCTCCGACGTGGGAGTCCTGGCCGGTCTACGACTCCCCGGAGGCAACATTCCCGTCACGGTGAACGGTACTCGGGTCTGTGCGCTGTTCTTTGGGACTTTCGTGAGGGTGTGGTGTCCCCGACCATTCGTGGTCGTCCCACTCGAACCGCACGGGCCGTGCCATCGGCCTGACTGCTTCTTCTATATGCCGCTTCAGGAACGTTTCCGACGCCGTGAGGTCGGCGTGGCCCTCGAATCCACACGGGCAGGTGAGCGTATCCTGATGCCGTGTCGTCCGGCCTGTCGAACCACACTGCGGACACGCTTGACTGGTCCACGCTTCCGACCGTACCTCGACCGAGATACCGTATTCCTCGGCGGTACAGACCAGCCGCTCGGTAAACTTCTTGAACGCCCAGAAGTTGTGGGTCTTGGTGTTGGTTTCGATCGACCAGTGCGTCTCCAGCACGTCGGTCAGGCCACCGATATACACTGTGTCCACGCCCTCGGCGTACAGTCGCTCCAGCAGGTCACGACATAGTGCCTCTTGGGCGTGGTCCCGGCGACGGGTTCGCATTCGGTATAACCGCCGTATCCGGTGGCTGCTGTATCGGCCTTCCCGCAGCTTGGACTGCAACCGGGCGATTTCCCGTGTCGTCTCGCGGAACCGCTGAAATAGCTCTCGACCGTCGTAGAGGTATTGCTTGCCGGTCGTGGTGGTACAGGCGACGAGATTGTTTGCACCGATGTCCAGAGCGGCCGTCTCGTCGGCCAGTGGAGTCGCCCGTGCATCGTCAGAGACAGTTACGGGTTGCGAAGCTCGGAAGGTGTTATCAGTCTCGTCGTACCACAGTTCGAGGCGGCCCTGGCCCTCGTAGTCAGGCCAGTTTGGGTCGCCAACGATTTCCAGCCGAAGGCGGCTCCCCGGGCTGCTGTGTCTGTCTCGGAGTGTTTCACCGACAACAATCTCAAGACGGGACCGCTCGCCCCACTTGACGATGTATGCGTCCTTTCGGACGACGCCTTTGAGAACACGTCCGTCGTCGTCGTTGCCGCGAAACCCCGGCGGTTCCGGGTGTTCCGTGACCGACGTGTTCGACTCGTCGTGGTACTGGTCTTTCAGTCGGAAGAACGAGCGCCACGCTTCGCTGTTCTTCCCAATCACTTGTTGGGCGGTAGACGCACCAAGCGTGCCTTTGTACTGGCCTTCGAGTCGGCCAGTATCGGCGCCCCATACGTCGCCCTTGAAGCCGTCTTTGTCGTTGTACCGCATGAGACGCTGGAAGTTGACTTCGTTCCAGAGAGCGGCGGAAGCGTCCAACAGGTCCCGTAGCACTTGCTCTCCACCGTCGGAGAGCGGTCGCACGGCGAATGTGTTGGTACGCTTCATCCGAAGTATAATTAGTCTTCATGTATAATAAGTCTGGTGATGAGGCCGAATATCGACATCGAATGGGTAATTCACGGACGAATCAAAGACTACGCAGAAGCAGACGATATAGAGCTTTCAGAAGCCTATACTGAAGTGTTAGAGACTGGGCTTGAATCGTTAGAAACTCAGGACCAACAGTAATGCGGCGGTCTTTCACCGGAGCGGACGCGATTCACGCCCGCCGTGGACAGCGGAACTCTCTCGCTGTTACAGGTAGCCGCCGCTCCGACTGACAAGATTAATCGGCCGGCGAGCCGTACGAACGGGAGTGAGCGTCACCGACGAGCGGAGCCACGAGGGAAGCGGGGGCCGGGGGTCGGCCGTCGCCGAGGCGACCGGTATCGGCGTCGTCGGCTTCGTCGTCGGGCGCCTACGCCTCGGTGTCGCTGGTCGCACAGTACGTCGGGGGGCTGGCCGTCGTGGCGTTCTGTCTCAGCGAGTTCGGCTGGTCGCTGTCGCGGCTCCGGCTCCGGGTTCCGACGGCGCGGGACCTGCTGTTCGTCGTCGGCGGCCTTCTCGTGCTGTTCGGCACCCTCGAGCTGACGACGTCCGTTCTCGAGTTGCTCGGGCAACCCGTCGGCGAGCACTCCATCTCGCGGACGGCCGAGAACAACCCCGCGGTACTGCTGCCGCTGATTCCGCTGTCGATTCTCGTCACCGGTCCCGTCGAAGAGCTGCTGTACCGCGGCGTCGTCCACACGCGGCTGGCGGCGGCGTTCGACACCGTGCCGACGGTGCTCGTCGCGTCGGTGGTGTTCGCGGCGGTCCACCTGCCGGCATACTACCTCGGCACCGGCGGCTCCGTCGCCGCCTCCCTCGTCGTCGTGTTCGTCCTCGGGGCCGTCCTCGGCGCGTTGTACGAGTACAGCGGCAACCTGATCGTCCCCGCCGTCGCCCACGGCGTCTACAACGCCGTCACCTTCGCGGTCAACTACCTCGAAATCACGGGCGGTCTCTGACCCGGAGCGTCGTCTTCTCGGCGACGGCCTCGGTCGCCTCGGCGTCGCCGTCGCCGTCGAGCATCCCGCGGGCGGCCCGCTTGCCCCACTCGACGGCCGGCTGCGTGAACGTCGGCACCTCCAGCAGTTCGCCGGCGAGCACGCAGGCGGCCTCCATGTCGTACAGCAGTCGGCCGACGCTCTCGGCGTCCAGCCGGTCGAACTCGAGGCGGACGTTCGGCACCCCGGAGACGGCCAGCGACGCCTCCGTCGCCTCGAACTCCGCGTCGATGAGCTCCCCGAGCGTCGACCCGCCGAGATACGACAGCTCCCCGGCGTCCGGCTCCGGAATCGGGCGGTCGGGCCGCTCGCGGGGCCGCAGTAACGTGACGAACTTGTCTCGGCGGCCGGCCCGGTAGAGCTGCAGCTGGGAGTGCTGGTCGGTCGCCCCCAGCGCCCGCGCCGGGGTCTGCCCGAGGCCGTCCTTGCCGAGGCTCTCGGCCCACAGCTGGGCGAACCACTCCGCGAACGGCTCCAGGGACTCCGCGTACGGCATGACGACGTTCGTGGTCGCACCGCGCTGCTCCAGAGCGCAGGCGACCGCACCATAGGCGTACGCCGGACAGTCGAACAGCGACGGGGAAAGCGCCGCCCGGCCGGCAGCGCCGCCCGAAAGCACACCCTCGACGTCGCCACCCAGCGCCGCCGCCGGCAGCAGGCCGACCGCCGACAGCACCGAGAACCGCCCCGGGACCTCCTCCGGTACCGGACAGGTCGGCAGGTTATGCCGCTCGGCCAGTTCCGCGAGCGGGCCCGAATCGCCGGTCGTGACCACCGTCCGGTCGGTCCAGTCGACGCCCGCCGCCTCCATGCCGTCACGGACCACGAGGAAGTTCGCCAGCGTCTCGGCGGTCGTCCCCGAGCGGGAGACGACGTTGACGAGCGTCTCCTCGAGCGGCAGTTCCGCCAGCACGCGCCGTGTTTCTGCGGGATCGACGTTGTCGAGGGTGTGGTGGCCCTCCAGTCCGAGGGCGGCGGTGACCGTCTTGGCACCCAGTGCCGACCCACCGATGCCGACCGTCAGGACCGCTTCGGGGTCGAATCCCGCGACGGCGTCCCGAATCGCCGCCGGATCGGTGTCGGCCGGCAGCGCGAGGCCCGCGTAACCGAACTCCCGGTCGGCGACGCCGCCTTCGATGCGGTCGTGGGCCCGGCCGACCCGCTCGTCGAGCCGCTCCAGCGACGCCTCGGCGACGCCGGGGTCCGCCTCGGACGCCAGCGCGTTGCCGATGGCGCCGATACCGCGGCGCTTATTCGCCAGACGGCCCTACACTCGCCGGTGAGCGACGACTACTCCGGCGTCCTCGGGGCCTTCCCGTACGCCCTCCGGCGGAGCGACTCGCGGCTCTTCCGGCTCTACGCCGCCGTCGGGGGGCTGCTGGCGGCGGCGCTCGCGGTCTTCTTCACGTTCGCCCTCGTCGTCACCGTCGCCTCGACGGCGAACCTCTCCGGCGGCACCATCACCTTCGTCCGGTCGGTGTTCATCCTCTTCGGCTTCCTCGTGGTCGCGCCGCTGGTGGCGCCGGTGCTGTTCGTCGCCCGCCGCCACCGCCGGATCGGCGGCGACGCCACCTACGACACGTGGCTCGGCGCCGCCGGCGTCGGCTACCTCGTGACGCTGTACTGCGGGGCCGTCGCCTCGATGCCGGCGCAGTTCGAGGTCGGCGGCCAGGGGGCGACGACCCGGCCGGAGCCGTCCGGCGTCGCCGCCCCGGTCGTCGAGGCGCTGTACGCCGTCCCCGAGGCGCTGTCCTGGTCCATCCCCCTCGTCGGAGCGGTCGTCATCCTTCTCGTCCACCGCCGACTCCGGTGACGGGGCCGGGTCGGGACGAAACGCCGAAGACCGTCGGTCGCCACCGCCCAGACATGAGCGACGACACCGCCAGCGAGGGCCGCTTCCTCGTGACCGACGCCGACGAGGCGTCGGCCGTCCTGAAGGACGTCGACCGCGGACAGGTCCACACGCTGTCGGACAATCCCGGCGTCGAGGCCGGCGACATTATCGAGGGCGCCGTCGAGCCCGAACCGCCGATGGAGGTGACGTACGCCCTCGTCGAGGTCGACGAGCGCCGACACGTCACCGTCGAGGAGAGCCGCGAGCTGCCGACGACCCAGGAGCGGGCGATCGCCGCCGACCAACCCGAGGGAGAGCTGACCCGCCGAGAGCGGGCCGGCGACGGCGAACTGCACGTCCTGACCGTCCCCGACGAAGAGACGGAGGCGGCCGTCGCCGACGTCCTCGATGACGAGGCGACGCTGGCTCGGGCCGCCAGACTCGGCGTCGGGCGCGTCGAGGTGCGGAGCGAGCCCGGCATCGTCAGCGTCCGCTACCTGCCCTGACGGCGCGTCGGGCCCCGTCGTCGCTCCGCCGGTGGGAGCGAACCGCGACCCGCTCGCGCGGACCATCCTCCCGAACGCACCCGGGCGGGACGCCCGAAGTATCAGACCGGCCGCGGCCGCTCGCCGAGGATCTCGACCTCGCCGCCGACGCGCAATTCCCGGCCGACCGTTACCTCGGGGGTGAAGGTGTTGGCCATCAGCCGGTAGTGGCCGTCCTCGAACCACGCCTCCTCGGCCCACTCCGGCAGCGTCGCTCGCCGCCGCTCGACGAACCGCCGGCGGAAGCCGGGCGTCGGCTCGCCGGTCTCGGGGTCCCGCGCCGGGACGGCACACCGCCGGCAGGGGTTCGAGCCGAGGAACTCGCAGTCGCCGACCCGGACGGCGACGGCCGACTCGCGGTCGGCGTAGAGGCGGTCCTCCCAGAACGGCTCGACGCCCGAGACGACGAGGTTCGGGCGGAGCCGCCGCCGCATCTCGGCGGCGTCGATTCCGTCGAACCACCCGGCGACCGCCTCGAGGGTCGCCTCGGCGACGACCGTCGGCCCCGCGGCGGTCGTGTCGTCGGGGAAGCCGCCCGCCTCGTCGCGCCGGAGCTCGACCGACCGACCGAAGAACGCTTCGAGCCACGCCTCGATTCCGTCGCGATCCTCGAGATCGAACGCGGCGGGATCGCCATCGCCGGCCCGCAGCGTCAGCCGGCCGGCCTCCGGGTCGAACCACGACCGCAGCCCGTGGACCCGGGGCTCGTTCTTGCCGTTGACGTAGGCCCCGTCGGCGTCGACGACCGCGAACTCGCGGTCGTGGGCCAGCCCGCCGTCGGGCCGGATCGTCGTCCGCTCGACGGCGTGGGGGTCCAGCGACTTCACCGGGTAGACGATGATGTGCTCCAGCCGTGGCGTCGCCATGGTCGGAGCCGTCGGCCGGAGCCGGTATTAACCGTTCGGACGCGACGACGGGGGGCCGAGGGCGTCGGGCGGTCGGCGACGGGACGGTCACACCGCCGGGAGTCACCGCGTCGGCATCGACTTCGGCCGCCGACCCGGTGAAACGGGGCCGGCCCCCGATCCGCGACGCCGTCGGCGGCGACGAGCCCCCGTGTGGCTCGGTGGACGGCCGACGAGCGGGTCCGTTCGAGGAGTCCGACCCGAACCGCAGGCGGGCACCGTTTCGACGTGCGAACGACAACCCTTATTCGCGGGGCCCGCACACCGGGAGTCATGAATCGGCCGGTACCGCAGGTCGAATACTCGGACTACACCGATCGCCAGCTGGTGACGGTGCCGCTGGCGCTGCTGGCGGTGTCGCTGGTCGTCCTCGCGGCGGCGACGGCGATGGCCGGCTCGCCGGTGCCGCTCGGCATCGAGTTCACCGGCGGAACGGAGATGCGGGTGGTCGCCGCCGACTCGCCGGCGGAAATCGAGACGGCGTTCGACGAGAACGTCGAGTCGATCACGCCGGTGGCGACGCAGGCCGACACCTACCAGCTGACGTTCCAGGCGGACGACGCGGACCCGCTCATCGAGCAGGCGGAGGCGGCCGGCTACGAGGTCGAGTCCGTCGGCGAGCGGTCGGCCAGCTTCGCCGCCGACTCCCAGCGGCAGGCCATCGCCGGTCTGCTGGTCGCCTTCGCCGGCATGGCCGTGCTCGTGTTCCTGCTGTTCCGGACGTTCATCCCCTCGATCGCCGTCGTCGCGTCGGCTTTTTCCGACATCGTGATCCCGCTGGCGCTGATGCGGCTGTTCGGCATCGAACTGTCGCTCGGCACCGTCGCCGCGCTGCTGATGCTGATCGGCTACTCCGTCGACTCGGACCTGCTGTTGAACAACCACATCATCCGGCGGCGCGGCGACTTCTACACGTCGACGTTCCGGGCGATGCGGACGGGGGTGACGATGACCATCACCTCCATCGCGGCGATGGTGGTGATGACGGTCGTCGCCACCCTGTTCAGCATCCCGCTGCTGCCGGAGGTCGGCATCGTCCTGGTGTTCGGCCTCACGACCGACCTGATGAACACCTACCTGCTGAACGTGAGCCTGCTGCGCTACTACAAGTACGAGGCGGTCGGAGCGTAATGCTACCCACGAGTGAAGTCGCTGGCTTTCCCCGGCGAAGGGGTTCCGATCCACGACTCGGCACCTCGCGGGCGGGTTGCACGGCCGGCCACGGTCCTACGGTGAGGCAACTCCGTTTACTCCGACACGGAGCAGTTGGGGGGCCGACTTACACCACGTCAGTTCGCGGTGAACCTCGGGCGCATCACCTCGGGAGTGAGCAGGGGATCTCTCACCCACCGTGTGGCGGTCAGTACCGGGCGTATCCTGCCTCGGTGGGCAGGTTCGGACCGTCCCTCCTGTCATCGACGGGAGCGGCATCCGTCGACGGCTCCCGCGTTCGGGGCCGGATTACTACGGCCCGTGCGAGCGGGTCGTTTCGGACCACTCACACTACCATGACACACACACTCGAGCGGACCGAACGTACCGATTCCGAACCCCAGGCCGGCCGGAGAGCGGTGGTCGGCGGCGAATCCGACGCACTACCTCCCACGGCTGAAGCCGTGAGGATTCGCGCTGTTCGACTATGAACCTGCGAATCAGAGAGAACTGGCGGATCTGGCTGCTGGTCGTCTTCATCGTCGTCAGCACCGTCGCCATCTTCGCGCCGCTCGGCGGCGGGACCGGGGTCGGCGGCGCGGGCGACGACGCCAGCGACACCGCGGCCGCCGGCGACGACGGGGCCGTCGCGGAGTCGACGGCCTCGCGGTACACCAACCTCCGGTTCGGCCTCGAGCTGGCCGGCGGAACCCAGGTGCGGGCGCCGCTGGTCGGGATGACCGCCGAGGGGCTGTCCTTCGAGCGCGACCGGGCCGGCGACATCGAGGAGACGGTCCGGTCGGAACTCGGTCTCGGTCCCGCCGACGTCCGGGCCGACGCCGGCGCCGGCACCGTCGAGGTGTTCACCGACTCGGTCGTCGGCAACGTGACGCAGGCGGAGTTCGCCGCCGCCCTGCAGGCGGCCGGCTTCGACGCCGGCGAGGGCGACGTCCGGAGCGGCGTCAGCGCCAGTACCCGCGAGGACGCCGTCGTGGTGCTGAGCAACAAGATCGACCGCAGCGGCCTCAGCGGCGGGACGGTGACGCAGACGGCCTCGCCGGGCCAGCAATTCATCCTCGTGGAGGTGCCTGGCGCCGACCGCGGGGAGGTCATCGACCTCATCGGCGAGCAGGGCCGCGTCGAGACCGTCGCCTTCTATCCGGTCCGGACCGACAACGGCACCGAGTACCGGACTGACTCGCTGACGACACAGGACGACTTCGCCAGCGTCGGCAACACCCAGCGGAACCGGGACGGCAGTCCGTCGGTCTCGGTGACGCTCAACGACCGGGCGGCCCCCGAGTTCCAGGCGGCCATGCAGGAGTACGGCTTCGACCGCCAGGGCGGAACGCAGTGTCGGTACGACCTCAATCAGAGCATCGAGGAAAACGCCGAGACCTTCGAGGAGGCCGGCGTCGAGAACCGGTGTCTGCTGACGGTCCGGGACGGCGAGGTCGTCTTCGCCGCCCGCGTCACGGACGGCCTCGCGGATAACTTCCGGACCGGCCAGTTCGCCGAACGGCCCGTCTACTCATCCAGCGCCCGGACGTTCGAGGAGACCCGCGAGCTGGAGATTAACCTGAAGGTCGGCGCCCTGCCGACCGAGCTGGACGTCGAGAACCGCGGGACGACCTTTTTCCTGCTGCCGAGTCTGGCCGAGCGGTTCAAACCGCTGTCGGTGCTGACCGGCTTCGCCGCCGTCGTCGCCGTCTCGCTGATGGTGTTCTTCCGCTACCGCCGGGCCGACGTCGCGATGCCGATGATCCTGACCGCCGCCGCCGAGGTGTACGTCCTGTTGGGCTTCGCCGCCGCCGTCGGCCTGCCGCTGGAGCTGTCCCACATCGCCGGCTTCATCGCCGTCATCGGCACCGGGGTCGACGACCTCGTCATCATCGCCGACGAGATCATGCAACGGGGCGAGATCGACACCTCCCGGGTGTTCGAGTCGCGATTCCGGAAGGCCTTCTGGGTCATCGGCGCCGCCGCCGCCACCACCGTCATCGCGATGTCGCCGCTGGCGGTGCTGTCGCTGGGCGACCTCCGCGGGTTCGCCATCGTCACCATCGTCGGCGTGCTCGTCGGCGTGCTCGTCACCCGGCCGGCCTACGGCGACATCCTCCGGGTACTGGTGCTGCGGCGGGAGTAGGGGTACTGTTTAGTTAGGA
>PXRZ01000040.1 GCA_003022945.1 Halobacteriales archaeon QS_8_69_73
GGAGCGGCGGCAGGACACCGGCGTACTCCAGTTCGCCCCGCCTGTCCCACGCCTCCTTTCGGAGGTGCGGGGGCGTGGCGGCGTACTCGAGCACCGTGCTGACGAACCCGTCGTCGAACCGCCCCTCGCTTCCCCGGTCGGGGAAGACGACGAGCCGGTCGACCCGGAAGACGACCGCCGCACGTGCGACGTAGCCGAGCTTGCGAGTTGCCTCGCGTTTGTCCTCGGCCTCCCGGGTCAGCGACGACGGCACGAGCACGCTGCGTGTCATGCCGTGACGCTTCCGTCCCGCTTCACTAGACTGTATCGACCGTACCGAAGCCATAGTTAAAAACGACGCGATATACGTCCGTCACGCGACCGGGCCTCGGACCCCACCCGCGGCCAGCGGCCGGCCCGACCCCGCGCGAGGACGGCGGTTCCACAAGTCTTTTAGGCGTCTCCCCGGTACGGCGAGACGCGAAGGCGCGTCGGTAGTGTAGCGGTATCACGTGACCTTGCCATGGTCACAACCCGGGTTCAAATCCCGGCCGACGCACTCCCTTCGGTCGTGCGTCGCCCGACCTCTCGCTCGCTTCACTCGCGAGAGTCCCGGCCGACGCATTTCTGTGGCGAACATCACGGTGAGCACCGCGAGCGTCAGCGAGCGGGTGCTCACGATTCCGTGAGCCACGAATGCGTTCCCGGGTTTGAACCCTGGAAGTCGCAACCACGAGCGAAGTGAGCGGTCCGTCTTCCTCCGGTTCAAATCCCGAGAGACGCCGACGGCGTCTCTCGACCTTCGCGAACCCTATGGGTTCGCTCAGTCCCGACCGACGCGTTGCGAGGCCGAGCGAAGCGAGGCCTCGATGGAGTGAACGGGGAGCGAAGCGACCCGTGAATGCACTCCCCTCGGTCGTGCGTCGCCAACCTCTCGCTCGCTTCATCGTCGGCGCCGTGCGCCGACTGCCCGAGGGACCACTGGTCCCTCGCTGCTCGCGAGAGTCCCGGCCGACGCGTAGCGAGACCGAACGGAGTGAGGTCTCGGAGACGTGAACGGGGAGCGAAGCGACCCGTGAACGAATTTCTGTGGACTTAATATTCCCTCATCTGAGAACGGCTGCTTCGAGAATCCGGAGCCGGAGTGGAAGACCCGTGAGCCGCCGACCCCCAAATTCGGCGCGGACTCGGACGCAGTCGCGGCACGGGGTCCGGGGGAACCGCAACCACTATCCGTTTGTTGTACCGTCCGGATATCATGAGAGCGTCGAGTCTCGCCATCGTGGCCGGAGTCGCCCTGTTCGTCCTCCCGATCCCCGGCACCTTCGTCACCGGAGCACTCGTCGCCGGCGCCGGGGCCCTGGCCCGGTATCTCGGACATTGATCGGGGCTAATCGGTGACGTACTCCACGATCTCCTCGCCGACGACCTCGGGAAGAGTTCGGGACCGATGCAGCCGTCGTCCTCGCCGGCGATCACGAGGGTCGGCGTCCGAACGGACGGAACGTCGTCGATCGACGGCGGGTCGAGCCGAAGGAGGCCACCGGCCAGCGACGAGAGCTGCGCGCCGACGGTGTCCCGGTAGTACTCGAATACGTGATCGGCGGTATCGCCCGTCCGGAACGTCTCTTTTTACCGACTCGATCCGTTGTCGGGGTAGTCCCAGCCGGGGCTCCAGAGGGCCCAGAGACTCGACGAACGCAAAGTCCCGCCAGCGGAGGGCGCGCTCCGGCGTATCGGGGAGCCGGAAGAACCACATATACCAGCTCCGGAGCAGTTGCTGTAAGTGCTCGAGGAGTAACGCCTCGAACCCCGGCGGCACTGCCAGAGTAGCTATCCGATCGAACGCGTCCGGGTCGGTGTGACCGGCCGCGTACGCGACGACGGCGTCACAGTCGTGGCCGACGAGAACCGAGTCGGCGGCGTCGGCGTCCAGCCTCTCGGAGAGCGTCTCGCCGAGGGCGACGGCGTCGGCCGGACGGGGATGAGTCGGGTGCTACTCCCGCGAGTCCCAGTGAAGTACGATCTCACCGGACTCGCGACTTCCGCCGAGAATGCCGGGACGTTCGACGGTCGTCACCGTCACGCTGACCTCGTCGGGCGGTGGCAGCTCGACCGTGGCGTCGCCGCTCTCGATCCGCACCTCGCAGCCCTCGAGCGCCCCCTCGAGCTCTTCGAGGGGGCCGACAAAGGCCGCGTCGTTCTCGCTGGGGTCGCCGCCGGGGGCTCGTTCCCAGGCGATGTCCTCGACGTCCTCCGAGCGACCGGCGAGGACGGCGTTGACCGCGGCGCCGAACAGCAGGATCAGACCGCCGAAGTACAGCCACGTGATGAGCAGGATGATGACGCCGACGATGCCGTAAGCGGCCTTGCTGGTCGAGACCGCATAGAGCTGGAACCCGAAGCTGAGAAGCGTCCAGCCGGCACCGGCGACGAGTGCCCCCGGTACGACCTCTCGGAGGGAGACGTCCTCGTCGGGGAACACGTAGAACATCGGGAGGAGCGCCGCGCCGACGGCGAGGGCCGATAGGACCGGTCGGACGACGACGTCGGCGGCGCCGAAGGACGGCCCCCCGACGAAGCTCTCCGCGAGCGTGATCGTGAACAACGCGACGGCGATGGTACCGAACACGGTGGCGGCGTCGACGAGTTGGTCGAGGAAGGTGTTCGCGGCTTCCGACTCGTAGATGTCGGAGAACGCCTGGTCGAGCCCCCGGAAGATGCGGAGCGTCCCCCAGACCAGGGCGGCGACGGACAGCACCGAGAGGCCGGCGCTTTCGGTGGCGTTCTCGGCGGCAAGGACGAGTACGTCGGCGATCGATTGGGCCGAATCCTCGGAGGCCGCCGACGGCGGCGTGATGTTGGCGACGAGCGAGTCGACGACGCGGGCGGCGAGGGCCTCGCTTCCGACGGTCGTCAGAAGGAACAGTACGAGCAGCAGGAACGGCAGCAGGGAGAGAAACGCGTGGTACGCGATGCTGCCGGCCATGAACGTGATGTTCTCCGACCGGACCTCGACGACGATGGCCCGCCCGAGTTCCGTGCCGCGGGCGACGGCGCGCCGCGCTCGCGACGGTTCAGCGCTCATATCCGGCGTTCGGTCCGGGCGGGGAAGAACGCTCGGTGGTCGACGGCGGGGCGACCATTATGATGAGCGAGACGCAAGGTCCGGGCATGACGGTAGTTGCACTCCTGAGCGTCGCACCGGTCGTCGAGGACAGCATGGCGGGCGAGGTCGCCGAGGCCGTCGAGGCGCTCGACGGGTTCGACGTCGGCTATGAAACGAACCCGATGGGGACGGTGATCGAGGCCGAGGATGTCGACACGCTGCTGTCGGCGGTCGGGGCGGCCCACAAGGCCGTCGACGGCGACCGCGTGAGCACGTTTCTGAAGATCGACGACAAGCGGACCCGGGAGTTCGACGCCGCCGAGAAGGTCGCGGCCGTCGAGCGGGAGCTGGGCCGCGAGCCGCGGCGCGAGCGGTGACCGCGGGCGCCGCAGGGCGGCCGTTCGAGGCAAGGAAAAGGCATATCCCCGGGCCACCATACCTTCGGACATGAGCACGCCTCCCGGCGAGTACTACACCGAGGAACGGTGGAACAACTGGCTCGACAGGCTCCGCGAGGAGGACATCGACCCGGACGAGGAGGACTCGGCGCGGCTGCTCCTGAACCTCCAGGACGACACGGCCATCGCGGTTGCGAAGATCGTCACGGAGTACGACGACGACGAGCTCGGCGAGGAGGCGGCCCTCGAGGAGCTGGGCCGGATCCGCGACATCGTGCTCTCGGAGGTGGAGTTCGACGACGAGGAGAAGCTGATGCTGATCGACGGCGTCCAGACGTCGCTCGTCTGCGTCTTCTACGCGGCCGAGGAGTACGTCGCCGGAGGGCCGGCGGAGTACGACGACGATCTCACGTCGGCGGCGGCCCTCGAGGAGTACGTCCGGGCCGCCGCCGACGCCGAGGAGCAGGAGGACCTCGACACCGCCCTGGCGTACTGCGCGAAGGCCGGGACGCTGCTGTTCGAGGGGGGGACGCTCGACATGGACGTCGCCGAGGAGATCGACTACGGGCTCGTCGCCGAGTGGGTCAACGGGCTGGACTCCCTGGGGACGGCGCTGGCCGACCCCGAGGTCATCGACGAGGACGACGAGTAACGACGACCGCGGGCCGTCCCCGAGGGCCCCGCCGCCGACCGGGTGTGCTCAGTTCTGTCGGAATCGACGACGTCCCGCGGAACGGCCCCGCCGCTCGGCCCGTCGCGACTGTGTCTCCTGAAATCATCAGCACGCTTTTATCACCGCGAATCGATATTTACACATGGGTTTGATCCGGGACGCGCGGGGGCAATCCGTGGTCATCGGATCGCTGCTGATATTCACGGTTCTCATCGTTGCCTTCTCCGGCTATCAGGCGTTCGCCGTTCCGGACCAGAACGCCGAGGTCGAGGCCGAGCACTTCCAGACGGTCGAAGATCAGTTCGCCCGGCTCCAGGGCGGCGTGGTCAACGCGGTCGGGGACACCGACGTCAGGTCGACGAGCATCACGCTCGGCACCCAGTATCCGTCGCGGGCGTTCGCGCTCAACCCGCCGCCGGCGGCCGGCCGCCTCGAGACGACGGCGCCGGGCGACGTCAATTTCGACAAGAGCAATAACGTCTGTCGGGCCGACGGCACCGCGACCACGCGGTCGCTGGTCTACACGCCGGGGTACAACGAGTTCAGGGAGCCCCAGGCGGTCGGCTACGAGAGCCGGGTGCTGTCGCGGGAGTTCGAGAGCGGCACCCGGTACGACCAGCGGCTGGTCCGTTCGGGCGGCGGTACCGACGAGATCAACCTGTTCCTGTTGACCGGGTCGGTCGACGAGAACGGCGTCAGTAGCTACAGCCTGGAGTTGAACGGCTCGAACCGTCACACGACGACGCTGACGGACCCGACGATAACGCTGCCGAGCCGGTTCGACGCCGCGACCTGGGAGGACGAGATACTGGCGGACCGCTCGGACGTGAACGCGACCGACGACGACGACCAGGTCAAGTTGAACTTCACCGGTGGCAACTATCGGGTGTCGTGTGCGGTCATCGGCCTCGACGGCGACCCGGCGTTCAGCCCGCCGAGCGACGTCGACACCGGAACGGACGGCGACGCGGCGTACAGCACCGAGTGGCTCGACCCTAGCAGCGAGCCAGGAACGTCGCCGTCGTGTTCGGACGCTCAGTGTACGCTGGACGCGAGCGTCTCGAAGACGCTGGGCCTGACCGCCGAAACCACCCCGGCGGCGGAGGACGCGACCATCAGCTTCTCGGCCAGCAACAGCACCGTCGGGACCGTCGCTCCGGCCACGAACGAGACCGGGTCGGACGGGCGGGCCCTGACGCGCATGCGAGCACGATCCAACGGGACGATGAAGGTGTACGCCGCGAGCGGGGGCTCCGGGGACGTCATCGACGTCACCGTCACGGACTTCCCCGCACTCAGGGCTGCCGCGGTCTTCACCGATAGCGACGGAAACGTAACGACGGCGGAACAGGCGACGGGGGAGAACACGCTCGCCGCCAAGGCCGACGTGCTCGGGCCGCTCGTTTCCGACATCGACGGAGACGGCAGCGACGATATTCCGTACGTGTCGACGGGAGGTACGGTGCATATCGTCAATCCGGACGGGACCGACAAGACGGAACTCTCGTCGAACAATGTGAAGGTCTCGACGTCGCTGCTGGGCGTCGGCCGGTGGGACGGTGCCGACACCTCGGTGTACTTCGCAGACGGGGACGAGTCGATCATCTACCGGACGAACCCGTCCGAGGGGGAGGTCCAGGTTGTGAACCCCGGCGGGGTCAGCGCCGTGGCGGGGCCCGCGGATATCAACGGGAGCGATGCCAACGAACTCGTCTACGTGGGCAGCAGTCAGAAGCTTAAGTACCTCGAGCCGGGGGCTGAGCCTGGCGGTAACGAGGGAATAGTAATTTATGATCAAGTTGGGAGCAGCGTCGGCCTCGGGCGACCGGCCGACTTCAACGGCAATGGCACGGCCAGGATTCCGATGGTCGACGGGTCAGGGAATCTTCTTCTTGTCGACAGCAACGGAAACGGACCCGAACTCGACACCGGCGTCGACAAAGCCCCCGTCGCGGCAGTCGACTGGGACGACGATGGCGAACTGGAGGTCATGTATCTCAAGGGCGGAGAGCTGAAGTACATCGACGACGTCACCGGGGGTCAGATTAAGAAGGATACCGAAATAGACAATGCCGACACGGCGACCGGCGTCACGTGACCCGGCTCGTCCGCACACAAGGCCGCGCAGCCGTCGCCCGAGGGACCCCGGTCGATGGGCCGTATCCGCTCCACGCCGGAATAGTCGGCCGTAGCGACTAAGACGGCGAAGACGGGAGTCACTTCGACAATCGACGAACCTCTGGTCGACAGACACTTATACCGTTCTCCCGTCCACGCGGACATGACGGACCAGAGCGTCGGCATCGACGGCATCGAGATACACACCGGCAAGCTGAAACTCGACCTCGCGGAGACGTTTGCCCCCGAGATGGGCGACGACCCCGGCAAGTACACGAAGGGGCTGGGGCTGTACGCGAGTTCCCTGCCGGACACCTACGAGGACATCGTGACGATGGGCGACGTCGGCACGGAGTCGGCGTTCGACCACTCCAAGCCCGTCTCGACGTACATCGCCGGCTGTCTCGAGCAGGTGTTTGACGGCGACTTCCACCACGCCAACAAGGGCGAACGGAAGTTCGCCTGCATGGCCGGCACTCAGAGCATCGACGACGCATACAACTGGATTCGCGCGGGCCGGAACCGCGGCCGGGCGGCGCTGGTGATCGCGACTGACACCGCCCTCTACGCGCGGGACGACCCCGGCGAGGCGACGCAGGGCGCCGGCGCCGTCGCGATGCTCATCGACGAAGACCCCGACCTCGTGGAGCTATCGACCGCACAGGGGTACGGTTCGGCCGACGAGACGGACTTCCTGAAGCCACAGCAGCAGTTCCCCAGCGTCGACGGCAAGCGCTCGGTAAAGGTGTATCTCGCGCGGATGCGGGAGGCGTTGGTCGATTACGAGTCCGTCGGCGGCGACATCCACCCCGAGGACTTCCGGCTCGGGCCGTTCCACACCCCCTTCCCGGGAATGGTCCGGAAGGCCGCCGTGCTGGCGTACCGTCACATCACCCGCGACACGGAAATCGAGGCCGAACTGGCCGACGAGATCGGCCGCCAGCCCCGACCGGAGGCCTTCGACGACGAGGAAGACTACCGGGAGGCGCTGAGCGACTACACCGACGCCCTGAAGGAAACCGACCGCTACCGGGAGTGGTACGACGGGACCATCGACCCGACGCTGGACCTCGCCCGCGAGGTCGGCAACTGGTACACCGGGTCGGTCCACGTCGCCCGCGTCTCCGCGATCAAGGCGCTCGCGGAGGCCGGCGAGAACCTCACCGGACGGCGGCTGCTCGTCGGCTCCTACGGCTCCGGCGCACAGGCGGAGATCCACGTCGAGACGATCCAGGAGAACTACCGCGAGGAGATCGAGGCGCTGAACATCGACGACCGACTCGCGTCCCGTTACGATCTCTCATTCGAGGAGTACGAGGACGTCCACGACGCTCACAACTTCGACGAAGAAACCAACGGCGAGGAGTTCACCGTCCCCGACGGTGAGTTCGTCTTCGACGGCTGGGGCCGGATGGGCGAGCGGAAGTACCGATACGTCGAGTGAGCGGCCGGCCGTAACTGTCTCGTTGTGAGGGTGTCATACAACGGTTCACATACCCTGTGTTCCGCTATGCTGAATCGGTCAGTACAGACGACCTATTGAGCACTATCAGCGCCGTCGAGTAACGAAGATGAGGATACCGACGATGAGAAGACCGACACCCCAATAGACGGACGGAAACGGCAGATACGCGAGTAGAAGCGTTACGATGCCAGATGTGATGAGCGACCACCCTATCGTCGTTTGAATCGCCATGTTTCCCCCATCGGCACCGATGGATATGGTTAGTCACCTGCTTCGGTCAGTTCGCACGTCTTACCTCTCGACCGATTCGCAGGGTCCAGATGAAACCAGTACCTCGTGAATAATGTTACGGCCCCCTCAATGATTACTGTACGTCATTATCGGATGACCGCACGCCGTCGTGCGGTCGCACCGGCAAACGGTTACAGCGATCAGTACCAAGCCTCGGTCCCTAAACGGCTTCTATCGAACGGCTACTGTCGGACGCCTCGAATCGGATTTTCACGTAACTACAGCCGGCGGTGTGATGGGTCGACGACCCCGGACCGTACCGGGCCGTCGAAACGACGGGCGACACCCGCGGGTCACCGCCCGAACTCGAAGTCGGCGTCGTACTCGCCACCCGTTACCTCCCGCCACTCCGCAGCGGTGATTGAATACCGCAACACGTCTCGCGGCTCGTCGTTGATAACAACGCCGTTGCGAACCGTTCCCTCCTTCCGGCCGCCCAGCGACTCGACGTACTTCTCGATGGCGCGGCCGGACTTCTCGTTGTCCGGGTCGTGGGTGACACAGACGACCTCCAGGTCGAGGACGTCGAACGCCAGCGCCGCCAGCGTCCGGGCGCGCTCGCCGGCCTGCAGCCCCCGGCGAACTCGCCGGCGCCGTCCTCGCCGTCCCGCGGGTAAATTGCGAAGGTGACGCCCTCGTCGTCGTCGAACTGCTCGCCGACGAAGTCGATGAACTCGGCCGTCTCCTTCGGGTGGGCGTGGGGGTCCCACGTCATCCAGGTGGTTGTCTCCTCGATGTCGGGGGCGCCCTCGCGGACGTGTTCGTACATCTCGTAGGGGTCAAACGACTCCGGGTGGACGAGCTCGTACCGCAGGCGGGGACTCTCGGCGGCACGCGGGAACAGCGCCATGTCGGCGGTGGCGGGGCCTCGATCAAAGGGTTGCCGGCGGCGTGACAGTGATTGTCAGTCGGCGTTCGGCGTCGGCGCCTCCTCGACCATCCCGACGACGTCGTCGAAAAAGTCGAGCGTGTCGTGGGGGCCGGGGTTGGCCTCGGGGTGGTACTGGCGGGTGATGACGCCGAGGTCGTCGCTCTCCAGGCCTTCGGGGGTGTCGTCGGCCCGCCATCGGCAGGTCGCCGACGTACTCCTCGACGAGCGCGGCGGCGGCCTCGAAGTTCTTGGGGTCGCCGGGGCCGTTGGAAACGAATAGCACGTCGGGATCGACGGCCTCGACGTCGGCGGCCGTCGCGTCGTACGGCAGCACCTCGACGACGGCGTCCCGCTCCAGAAGGGAGTCGGCGATGGAGCCCTTGGCGCCGCAGTCGACCAGCGCGACCGTCGGGCCGTCGCCGTCGGGGTTGTGGGTGCGGGGTTCGGCGGCGCTGACCTGCGCGCCGATGTCGGTGTGGTCGCTCATCGCGACGCAGCGCTCGAGTTCGGTTTCGGCGGCCTCGGGGGTGGCGTCCGGACCGGCGGCGATGCCGCACTGCATGGCCCCCTGCTCGCGGATGCCGGTCACCAGGTCGCGGGTGTCGAGATGGTCGACGGCGGGGACGCCCTCGCTCTCGAGCCAGGCGGCGACGTCCTCGGTGAACTCCCGGGCGACGGCGGCCCGCGGGTGGACGCGGTCGGATTCGAAGCGCGCCTCCCGGACGCCGTAGTTGCCGACGAGCGGGTACGAGAAGGTGAGCACCTGCTCCTCGTAGCTGGGGTCGGTGAGCGACTCCTCGTATCCGGTGTAGGCGGTCGTGAACACGAGTTCCCCGCGGCTGCGGCCAGGGGCGCGGCTGCGGGCCTCGACGATCCGGCCGTCCTCCAGCGCGACGTAGGCCTCCGTCATTACGAAACGCGTACGACGCACCGCCAAATAACCCTTGTGTTCGAAGCGAGGTTACGAAATTCGTAATCGGTAAGTACCGACGGGTCGAACCGTCACACCTCGATGGACGACCTGGACCGGGAGATACTGACCATCCTCCGGCGGGACTCGCGGACGCCGTACACCGAAATCGCCGACCGCGTCGGCACCTCGGAGGGGACGGTCCGCAACCGGGTCGAACGACTCGTCGACGAGGGGATAATCGAGCGGTTCACGATCGCCACCCGGACGGGCAACGTCAAGGCAATGGTCGAGATCGGCGTCGCCGTCGACGTCGACACCGACGACATCTCCGAGCGGATGGCCGACTGGTCGGGGGTCGACTTCGTCTGGCAGGTCTCCGGCGAGGAAGACGTCGTCGCCGTCGCCGACACGGCCGACACCGGCACGCTCAACGAGATGATCACCCGCGCCCGGGAACTCGACGAGGTCGTCAGCACGAAGACGCGGCTCATCCTCGACGAAAAGCTGGGTTAGTCGGACTCCTCGCCCGGCGGGTCGCCGACCCCCGGCGTCGGCCCGTCGGGACTGTCGAGGTGCCGCTTGTGCTCGTGAATCCGCCGGTAGAGTCCCCGGAGCAGCCGGTAGGGGAGTCGGCCGTCGACGCGGGCGTCGACCCGGCCCTCCCGGATGGCGTCGGTGACCGCGGCGGGCGTCAGTTCTTCGGCGTCGACCTCCGTGTGGGCGCGGCCCCCGCCGCACAGCCGCGGTCGTGGGCCATCTCGACGGCCTCCTCGGGGGTCAACTCGCCGGGGTCGGTCTCGGCCGGCGGGTCCGGGCCGACGACGAGCAGGTGGCCCCGCGTCGTCGTTATCTCGTTGCCCGGCAGCGCCGTCGTGCCCAGCGAGTCCGGAAAGGCCGTGTAGTAGTCGTGGTTGGTCGTGGCGAGGCCGTCGAGGCCGCGGAGTCGCGCGACCGCCGCCAGCAACCGGTAGCCGACGGGGTCGAAGCGGTCCCCCAGTTCGCGGCGGCCGTGGAAGAACCGCGTGTGGGTATGCAGGTCGACGACGTACACGTCAGAATCGGGGACCGGAACACCTTTTTATTTTTCGACACGACCGATTCGACATGAAAGAGCCCGGAAGCGACGGCCCGCGGCGGGTGGTGGTCTGCAACCCCATCAGCGGGAGCGAGGACCACGTCGATCACGTCCGCGAACTCGCCGACGCCCACGGGTTCGAGTGCAAGGAAGCGGCCGAGGCGGGCGACGTCCCCCGGATGGCCGCCGAGGCCGCCACCGGGGGTGCGGAGTTCGTGGCGGCGGCGGGCGGGGACGGCACGCTCAACGAGGTGGTCAACGGACTCTACGGCGCCGAGGCGCTCGGGGATGTGACCGTCGGCGTCGTGCCCGCCGGCACCGGCAACAACTTCGCCTCGAAACTCGGCGTCGAGAGCATCGACCACGCTTTCGAGGTGTTCGCGGACGGCGAGCGCCGGGACGTCGACCTCGGGGTGGCCGCGGGGCGGGCGTTCGTCAACTCCTGTGTCGGCGGCATCACCGCCGAGGCCAGCGCCGAAACCACCCCCGAGAGCAAGCGGAACTTCGGCGTGATGGCTTACGTACTGAACACGGTCAGACAGGCCGTCGCCTACGAGGGCATCCCGCTGACCGTCGAGACGCGGGACGCCGACCCCCGGACCTGGAGCGGCGAGGCGGCGTTCGTCCTCGTAGGCAACGGTCGGCGCTTTCCCGTCGGGGGCGACGCCCAGGCCGACATGGAGGACGGCCTGCTCGAGGTGACCATCATTGAGGACGCGCCGGCCGTCGACGTCGTCGGCGAGGCGACCAGGGAGCGGCTCTTCGGCGACTCCGGCGACCATATCCACCGGTTCGTGACGCCGACACTGACCGTTCGGTCGGCCGACGACGATCCCATCTCGTTCAGCCTCGACGGCGAGATGATAACGAGCCACGAGGCGGACATCGAGGCGCTTCCCGGGCGGCTGACGATGCCGGTCGGGGCGACGTACGACCCGAACCCCGACGCCGGCGCGTAGCGTCCCGCCGGAGTCGAAGAGGCCTTAACAGCGGTCGTCGTTTTGGCGCCCATGAGCACGGACGACATCGACCCGGTCGGGTCGGGAGGCGAACACGAAAACGCCCTGCAGGACGTCATCGCCGTCGACGCCGACGACGACCCCGAGGGGACGGTCAACCGGCTGGACGCCCACACCGGCGACGGCATCCGCCACCGCGCGTTCATCACCCTGGTTTTCGACGGCAACGGCCACGTCCTCCTGGCCCAGCGGGCGCCGGACAAGCGCCTGTGGGACACCTTCTGGGACGGCACCGTCGCCTCCCACCCGGCCGAGGGCCAGAGCCAAGCGGAGGCGACCCGCCAACGCCTCGAGGAGGAACTCGGAGTCACGCCCGAGCAGTACAGCGACCTCCGGGTGACGGACAAGTTCGAGTACAAGCGTTACTACATGGACGAGGGCCTCGAGTGGGAGGTCTGTTCGGTGCTGCAGTGTACGCTCGACCAGCCGTCGCTGGACCCCGACGAGGAGGAGGTCGCCGGGCTACTGTGGACCCCTTACCGGCGGCTCCACGAGAACCCGAAGTGGTACCGCCAACTCCGGCTATGTCCGTGGTTCGAGATCGCGATGCGCCGGGACTTCGAGGGGTAAGTTCGGGAAGGTTTTTACTTCGGCCGCCTGCTCTCCGAATCATGGACCCCGTGGACGCGGAGGAGGCACTCACGTACGCTGTCAGCCGCGAGATGGTCGCCATCTACCTGATCGTTCTGATCGGGATTCTCCTACAACTCGTGAGCCCCCGGCTCTTTCTTCCGATCTCGAGGTTCTCGACGGTCGGACGGCTGTTCGGCACCGTCTTCACCGTCGTCGGCTTCGTCGCCACCTTCGTCGGCTCCGTCGCGCTGCTGTACAAGCTCGTCGCCGACGCCGTCACCCGGGCGTGACCCGGCGGGATTCGGGAGTGGCCATGTTTAGTTACACAAGAGCCGCCGGTCGGCCGGCGTCGGACGGGACCTCGGACGGGGCCGACCGCTCGCGCGGCGAGCGAGGCCTCGTAAAGGAGCGACCGAGAGGAGCGACGTGCGGAGCGACGGCGCGGGAGCGTAGCGAGCCGACGCACCCACGCCGGCCGCGCATTGTGAGGCCGAGCGATCGAAGAGAGGGAGGCCTCGAGGCGGAGCGGCGTCCTCGCGAGTGAAGCGAGCGAGGGCTTGACAGAGCGAAGCTCTGCCGGTGACCACAGGGAGCCGCGGAGCATCGTTCGGAAGACCGAAGATCGTCCGTGATCACGAAAATCTTCGATTTTCGGACGACAGCGAGCAGTAGCGAGACGTGACCGCAGGGAGCGCCTCGACGCGAACGGGGTCCTCGCGAGTGAAACGAGCGAGGGCTCGGCAGAGCAGAGCTCTGCCGGTGAGCGAAGCGACCCGTGAGCCACAGTCCGCGAGCGGGAGGGGGCGTTCGGAAACACCGTTATCACCGCCGAAACACGTCACTCCCTCCTCACTAAACACATCGCAGGAGTCGGAGAAAGCTTTAGGTTTTGACGCCGACGAGTATGAGTGTGATGTCGGGCACACAGGTCCGCACCGCCGTCGCACTGTACCTCAACGGCGACCTGGACGAGGCCGAGGCCGCGCGTCACGCCGGCCTCTCGCGTGCGCAACTCCGACAGTACGTACGGACCTGTGGATCGGTCGCGCCGGCGCCGACAGCGGCGGGCGACGCCGACCCCGACCCCGATGCAGACGCTCGCTCTTAGTCGAGCAGCCTGAACAGTTCCGCAGCCGTCTCGGCCGCCAGCCCACGGACGATGTCGACCATCGCTGCCCGGCGGTCGGCGCCGCACCGGTCGGCGGTCGGCCGCGCGCAACTTTTACTTACGATTTCCCACGGGACCGGTCGCGCCGGGTGACCGCTGAACCGGTCGGCCGCAGCCTCGTGGGCCGTCCCGTCGCGGCACTCGACGGTGGCGCGAGCGCCGAGGCCATTGGCCGCGCCGTCGATCGCCCCGTCGGCTCGGGCCTCGACGGCCGCGGCGACCGGGTCGGAGTAGGCCCGCTCGGCCGGCCGGGTCGGCACCGCACGGTCGGCCGCCGCCGCGACGGCTCGCGGCGACAGCGACAGGGCGCTCGATGGCCTCGGGGTCGAGTCCCAGCGCCCCCGTGGCGACCCTGGCATGCGTCGCCGGGTGATGCTCGGCGGGTGTGGTCCGGATCAGTCCACCCTGTATCTCGTGGGCGACGGCGAGGCCGGACAGCGCCGCCTCCACCGGAACGCCCTCGGCGTCGACGGCGACGGGGGCAGTCGCCGTGCCGCCGGCATCGATCGGCGTCGGCGCGAGAAAGACCGTCCCATTGCCGGCGCCGACGGACGTCGCGTCGTAGAGGGCAGCGGCGGATGGCAGCGCCGTCCGGTCGATCCCCTACGGCCGGCTCGGGGCGGGGCTACCGTGGGCGATCACCGCCCGCCGGGCGCCGTCAGCCGTCGTGCTGCCGACGCCGACGGCGACCGCGTCGAGTACCCGTCGCTTCGCGGCCTCGTGGCCCGGCTCCGAGAACCCGTCGTACGCCACGTCGATCGCGAACGCGGCCAGCTCCGCCGTCGACGACGTGCCGCCTCGGAGAAGGCGGGCGATGGAACCCGTTCAGCGGGGTCAGGGCCGGGTCGTCGCCCACACCGCCAGAATCCCCAGCACGACCGCGGGAATCATCGGCAGCGCGAGGTAGGTGTCGTAGAAGGTGAGCCCGGGTCCACCCCCGGTAGTCGAACTCGCGGTCCGCCGCCTCGGAGCGGGCGTCGTCACCGGAGGCCGTCGCGTCGGCCGGCTCCTCGTCCGTGGAGTGGCCGTCGGACATCGGCTCAGCCGTCGTATCGGGCGTCGGGGACGACGACGACGGAGCCGAACCCCTCGCGGTTCTCGAGCATCTCGTGGGCGCGGGCTGCCTGGCTCATCGGCAGCACCTCCCGGACGCGGGGCTCGAAGGTGCCGTCGAACACCTTCGCCATCACGTCGTCCATCTCGCCGGGCGTCCCCATCGTCGACCCGAGGATGTCCAGCTGCTTCCAGAACACCTTCGGGATGTTCGTCTCCGGCGAGATCCCGGAGGTGGCGCCGCAGGTGACGACCGTCCCGCCGCGGGCGGCGGCCGATAACGAGTCGTCCCAGGTGGCTTCGCCGACGTGGTCGACGACGACGTCGACGCCGCGGCCGTCGGTTTCGCTCGTGACGACCTCGGCGAACTCCCGCTCGGTGTAGTCGATGGCGTGGTCGGCGCCGCAGTCGCGGGCGTACTCCAGCTTCGCCTCGTTGGAGGCCGTCGCCCACACCTCACACCCCTCGTTGGCGGCGATCTGGACGCAGGCGTGG
>PXRZ01000041.1:0-23904 GCA_003022945.1 Halobacteriales archaeon QS_8_69_73
CGCGTTCGTCGTACCGCGGACGCGGCCAGTCGCTCGACAGCGACGGTATCGTCTCCTCGGCCCGGAGGGAACAGCCGGCCACGGCGGCGCCCGCGACCGCGGCCCCGCCGGTGAGGACGTCACGACGGCGCATGCGGCGGAATTTGCGATGATCGCGATATATGTTTTCCGGTCGACGGGAGGGAAACGAAGCCGGACGGCGGGGTGGGGGCGGCGTCAGTCCAGGGCGTCTTCGACCTGCGACTCGACCTCCTCGAGCCACTCCGAGTCCGACAACTCCGCCATCCGCTCGCGGAGGTGCTCCTCGCAGAGGCCGACCTTGACGTGGTCCTTCTCGACGGCAACGGCGGCCTCGTCGTCACAGTAGTGACACTGCATGCACCGGATGTAGACGGCGCGGGGGCTTGAACCCAGCGCTACCGGCCCCTCAGAGGGCGGCGCGGAACCGGCGGTAGTCGTCGCGGTCGAGGCCGGCGACGCCCAGCGTCTCGTCGTGGGCGTCGCTGCCGCCGGTGACGAGCAGGTCGTGTCGGTCGACGGCTCGCTCGACCACCTCGGTGTCGACCTCGCGGCCGTAGGAGTAGAACCGCTCGACGGCGTCGAGGTCGGCGCACAGCTCCAGCGCCGCCGCCGGGTCGTCGTACCGGTAGGGGTGGGCCAGCGAGACCAGCCCGCAGGCCTCCCGCAGGACCTCGACACCCGCCTCGAAGTCGGGGATGTCGCGGGCGACGTAGCAGGGACAGTCCGATCCGATGAGCTCCTCGAAGACCTTCCGGGTGCCGTAGTCGGTGGTCTCCGCGACGGCGCGGGCGATGTGCGGCCGGCCGATCCCTGGCCGCGGCTCGACGGGTAGCTCGACGTCGAGTCGCTCCTCCACGCGCCGGATGATGCGGCGGCCCCGCTCGATGCGGTCGGCCTGGAGGTGTTCGGCGAGCGCCTCGAGGTCGTCGGTGCGGCGGGCGCCGTATCCCAGCAGGTCGACCCGTTCGTCGCCGGCGTCGACCCGTAGCTCGATTCCGTGGACGACGGTGAGTCCGTCGACCGTCGCCACCGGCGTCGCCAACTCGGGGTGGAGCCGGTCGTGGTCCGTGACGGCGACGACATCGACGCCGGCCGTTTCGGCGGCGTCGGCCAGCGTCTCGAGCGTCAGCGTCCCGTCCGAGTTCGTCGTGTGCGCGTGGAGATCGGCGATGACCATGTCTCACGTCGGCGCCCGGGCGTAAAAGCCCCGGCGCTTCCGAACCTGCGGTCGATTACTCCTCGTCCGCCCGCCTGAACCTCTCTCGCTCGACGTCGACCTCGACGGGAAGACAGGCCGTACAGAACTCGACGCCGAAATCGGTCAGCCGGAGGCGGCCGAAGACCGTCTTCGGCCGCCTGGCGGCCTCGCGGGCGGCCTCGATGTGGGGCTGTGCCTCCAGCACCTGGTACCGCTTGAGATCGTCGACGGGGTCCTCGAGAAAGGTGACGAGCCCGAGCCGCCGGAGGTTCTGGAGGTAGGCTGGCGTCCGCTCCGGCTGCCGGCAGCCGGCGTCGGCGCCGACCATCGTCATGTGCTCGGCGACGAGCCGGGAGCCGAACGGGACGTACCCCCGGTCCCGGACGTCCATGTAGGCCTGTGCGCCGTCGGTCGCCAGCAGCCGGAGAATCCGGGCCTCGTCGGCGGCCAGCGACTCCAGCATCGACGGAAAGGCGGGGTGGGGCGACTCGTCGCGGTCCACCTCGGCCGATTGCGACAGAAGCCGCCGACCGTGCTCCCGCAGTCGGTCGGCGGTCACCGGCCGCCGGTCGAGGGCGTCGTCCTCGCGGGCCTCCAGCCAGCCGACCCGCTCCTCGCCGACGTCGACGCCGGCCCGTCGGAGTTCGTCGAGGGCGACCGCCCGCGCCGCCGCCAGCAGCGCCGCCGCCGACTCCGCGGTCGCGGCGGCGTACGCCAGCCGCGTGCCGGCCCGGAGCCCCGACTCGACGGAGTACCCCGTCGCCCGCCGGGTCACCGCCGTCGCCAGCCGGGCGAGCCGGAAGCGGTCGGTCCGCTCGCCGTCGGCGGCCTCCCGGTCGACGGCCGGCGGAACCGCGGAGTCGGTCAGCTCGCGGGCGGCAGTCTCCAGGCCGCGCCGGAGCCGCTCGACGTCCTCCGACGTCAGCCCCTCGGGGTCGGCGGTCCCCGACTCGAGGACGTCGAAGACAGGCGACAGCGTCTCCTCCTCGAGGCCGGTCGCGTCGCCGACGGCCGCCTCGAGGACGTCGAGCACGTCGTCGACCGCCGCCTCCAGCTCCGCCGGCCCGACGAGTACCGCCTCCAACAGGGCGAGCAGCTCCGCGAGCGTCTCCGGCGACCGGTCCGTCACCGCCGCCTCGAGGACGTCGAACAGCCGGTCGAGCTGCGTCTCCTCGACGGTGTCGCCGGTCAGTGCCGCCTCGAGGACGTCGAACAGCCGGTCGATCGTCTCCGGCCCGAGGTCGGGTTCGGGCTCAGGTTCCGAGTCCGGATTCGGGTTAGCGCCGGCGTTGGCGTCGGCGTCGGGCCCCGACCGCTCGTCGACGTCGTCGGCGTCCGCGTCGTCATCCCGACCGGCGTCGTCGCCGCTCACACGGCGGTCACCACCGCGAGCTGGGTCCAGCCGGCGACGAAGCCGAGGGCGGCGCCCAGCAGGATGAGCATCCACTCGTCCTCGACGAAGGCGGGCCGCAGCAGTCCGACGAAATCCCGCGGCGGGAGGTTGCGTATCCGCCCGGTAATCAGCGCCCGGATGGCCTCGCTCCGTTCCTCGTTGAACTCGGGGTCCCGCAGCGGCTCGATGGTCCGATCGGCCGTCTCGGCGGCGAAGCTCTCCCGGGCGGCCTCGTAGCGGTCGCTGCCGGTCGCCACCCGGATCGCGGGGGCGGCGACGCCGACGGCGCGGTCGACCTCCGGGCGGACGGCGTCGCGTATCATCTTCCGCGTCCGGTCGGACTGGCTGCCGTGCAGTAGCGTCTCGGCGACGTTACCGATGGTGACGATCTCGTCGGCGACGATCTCGGCGTACTTCTCGGCGGCCTCCGGCTGTCGCTTGATGAACAGCCCCTGGAGCCGCAGCGGCCCGAGCAGCACGAGGTCGCTGTCGACGACGAGAAACAGCGGGATGCTGAAGAAGCCGAGAAAGCCGCCGATGAGAAACCCCGAGTTGACGACGAACCTCAGCTCCCGGTCGCCGACCTCGAGAAACAGCCGGCTCAGCAGCTCCGGGCGCTCGTCGAGGTGGTCGGTTATCATCAGGTTGATGTCCAGCAGCTCCTCGATGTGCTCGCCAATGCGGTCGGTTATCTCGTCGGCGATGTACGGGAGCCGCTCGCGGACGCGGGCGTGGACCAGCTCCCGGACCGGCTCCGGGGTGTCGCGCCACAGCTCCGGGTACTCCTCGCGGAACACCTCCTCGGTGAGCTCCCGCACCTCCGGCTCAGAGCTGGCGACGATGTGGGCGGCGATGCGTTCGGGGTCGAACTCCCGGTAGAATTCCCGTTCGGTGGCGATCTTGGAGATACCCTTCTCGGCGGCGATGGTGCCCATTCGGGCCGACCGCGAGGGGATGATCCCCTGCCAGCCGATCCGCCCCTCGACGACGCCGGGAATCTGCTTCAGCTTGCGGGGAAATGACGGCGCCAGCTCCTTCATACCGGGCACCCGAACGCCGACGAACTCCAGCGGTCGAAACAGCAGCCGAATGGCGACCCAGTTGGTGCCGTAGCCGATGATACCGGTGATGAGCGGGATGAGGAGCAACCGCCACTCCAGGCCGTAGGGTAGGCCCGGCAGGACGCCAGCGAACGGGTTCACGCTGTCTTGTCACCATCCGTCGTCGCCGGCCCCGGAGTCTCGCCGCCGCGGCGGCGCCCTTGCGGGCCTCGCGACCGGTCACAGTTCGGTATGTCAGGTGTGAAACTTCAATGTACGTTTCTTCCGACCGGCGGCCCCGAGGGTCGGGTCGACGGCGCTGCGCATGGAGCGGGTCGTGGTGATGGCTATCGACTCGACGCAGAGACCCTTGAACGGCCGAAGGTCGAGGTGTTACGGTTCGTCGCAGAGCGATTCAGTACGGATCACACATCCCGTCACGTTCGCACCTCTTTCGACCGTCGCGGCGGTCGCCGAGAAGCGGGAGGCCGCCGAGCCGGCGTCGCCGTCGTCAGGCCTCCCGCAGCTGTCGCAGCAGGTCCGGCGTCTCCGCGAGGGCGTCGTCCAGCGCCCCGACGTCGGGGCCGCCGCCCTGTGCGAAGTCCGGCGGGCCGCCGCCGCCGCCGCCGACCCGGGCGGCCAGCTCGCCGACGGCGGCGCCGGCGTCGATGTCGACGCCGTCGGGCACCGCGACGACGAACGTCGCGCCGTCGTGGCCGCTACCGAGCACCGCCACCTTTTCTTCCTCGACGAGGGCGTTGGCCGTCGCCCGCAGCTCCTCCATGTCGGCGTCGACCCGCTGGACGACCGCCGCCGTTCCGTCGACGTCGACCTCTTCGGCGTCGGCGCCGCCGACGCGGGCCGCCGCCAGCTGTTCTTTCAGCTCCTCGATGCGCTTGCCGCGCTGCTTCCACTCCTCGAAGAACCGGGCGGCGGTTCCCGGGACCTCCTGTGGGGCGACGTCGAGGACGTCGGCGGCGTCGTACAGCGCGTCTTCGGTGCGCTGGGTGGCCTCGACGGCGGCGTCGCCGGCGGCGAAGGTCAGCCGCTCGACGCCGTCCTGGACGCGCTCCGTCGACAGGAGCTTGACGGCGCCGATATCGCCCGTTCGGGTGACGTGGGTGCCGGCACACGCCTGGACGTCGTCGCCGACGTGGATCAGCCGCAGCCGCTCGCCCGGCGGGATGCCACCCTGATAGAGGTCGAAGCCGTGTTCGGCCTCGGCCTCCTGCCGGCGGGGCCACTCCTGCTCGACGGCGAGGTTGTCGGTCACGAGCTCGTTTGCGACGCGCTCGATGCGGCGGACCTCCTCCCTGGAGACTCGCTCGTAGTGGCGGACGTCGAGCCGCGAGGAGCCGGTGCCCTTCTGGGCGCCGGCCTGCCGGACGTGGTCGCCGAGCACCTGCCGGGCAGCGTGGCCGACGATGTGGGTCGCGGTGTGGTGCTGCATCAGCCGCTCGCGGCGCGTGCCGTCGATCTGCCCGCGGACGAACTCGCCTTTCCCCGGGCTCCCGTCGGCCCGGTGGAGGACGACGCCGTCGACCTCCCGGACGTCGGTCACCTCGACGGTGACGTCGTCGGCCGACAGCGTCCCGACGTCGGCCGGCTGGCCGCCGCCCTCCGGGTAGAACATCGTCTGGTCCAGCACGACGTCGCAGCCGGTCTCGCGCTCGATGACGTCCAGCACGACCGCCTCGAAGTCGGTTCGCTCGGGCTCCTCGTAGAACAGCTTCTCCGTCTCCGGCAGCTCCGCCACCCGCTCGTCGTCGCCGTCGGCCGCCGTCTCGGCCGCGTCGCCGCTCGCGGGTCGCTCTTGCTCCCCGCTCGCCATTTTCGAGGCCTCGCCTCGCTTGGCCTCGCTGTTGCCGTGGCGGGCCACGACCCGCGAGTGGAAGTCGTCCGGCACCGCGATGTCGGCGCCGCGCTCGGCGGCGACCTCCTCGACGGTGTCCGGCTGGATGCCATGGCTGTCGTACAGCTCGATCACCTCCGCTAGCGGGACGGCCTCGCCGCGGTCGGCGTACTTGTCGGCGAGCCGCTCGACCTGCCGGGTGCCCCTATCCAGCGTCTCGCGGTACTTTTCGACCTCCGTGCGGACGACGTCCCGGACGGTGTCGCGGTTCTCGTAGCCGAGCCGCTCGGCCTGCATGTCGACCAGCTCGTCCAGCGGGGCGTCGACGCCGACGCCGTCGCAGAGTCGCTTCGTCCGCCGCAGCACCATCCGCGCCAGATAGCCCGTCCCGACGTTCGAGGGGACGATGCCGTCGCCGAGCATGTACGCCAGCGTCCGGCAGTGGTCGGCGATCGCGTAGATGTCCTCCAGCGGCTCGACGAGCTCGCGGAGCCGGTCGGTGGAGACCCCGAGTTCGGCGGCGATGTCGCCGCGGGCGGCCTCGACGTCGTCGACGTCATCGATGTCCAGTCCCCCGGAGAGCCGCGCCGCACGGCCGACCAGCCCCGACTCCTCGTCGGTGTACTCCAGGCCGGCGTTGTCCTTCAGGAACGACACCATCTCGGGGTAGATCGCCTCGTAGACGGTCGGAGTCCCCTGGGACATCCAGGTCCATCGCTCCAGCCCGTAGCCCGTGTCGACGATGTAGGTGTCCATGAAGGAGTAACGGTTGCCGTCCTTCAGCTCGTAGTCGCCCTCGGGGTCGGCCTCCATGCACATGAACACGAGCGTCGCCAGTTCGAGGCCCCGGTAGATGACCTCGATGGCGGGGCCGGCGTTGCCGCCGCCGACCCACGGGTCCTCGATGTAGGTGACGTCCGTGACGTCGGCGCCCATCTCCCCGAGCAGTTCGTCGCAGTACCGCACCGTCTCGGACTTCCAGTACGTCTCCCCTTCATAGGCGTACTGCTCGGGGTCATCGAGGTCCTCGCGGGCGTTGAACGCGTGGTGGGCCATCATCTCGAAGGCCATCGTGTGCCGGCCCGTCTTGCCGACGTTGTCGATGTCCTGCATCCGGATGCAGGGCTGGCTGATCAGCAGGACGTCGTCACGCCACCGGTTGGCCGCCACGGGGTAGGGGTCGATCCGCTCGTGGTCGTGGTCCTCGAAGAAGGAGAGAAACGCCTCCCGCATCTCCTCCAACGTGTACGACTCGTCGAAGCCGGGATCGTCGATGAAACCGTACTCCGTACAGGGGGGTTCGCCGCACAGCTCGCGGCTCTCGTCGCGCGTCCAGAAGTGGCCGCCGCAGGACGGACACTCTCGTCTGACGAACCCCTCCTCGTCAAAGTAGTCGAGTCGGTACTCCTCAGCGAGGTCACTCATTACCAGGCCATTCACCCGTCCCCGGCTAAAGGGTTTTCGAGGGAGGGGAGAGAAACTGAACGAACGCGAGCGTTCGTCACGGCGGCGGAGACGGAACGAGACCGTCACGAGGTCGAAAACGAAACGAGGGGGAGATGGACCGGCTGAGGCCGGCATCCGCGAGCGCCCGCAGGGCGCGAGCGATATTGCTTCGAGAGACACGCCGGTGGCGTCTTTCGGGCCACGGCGGAGCCGCCACGCGCGGGACCGAGGCCCGACCGGAGGTCCCGCGAACGAAGTGAGCGGGAGCGTTGGAAGACGAGCACCGCGAGTCTTCCTGAGGGAGGGCCGACGTGTCTTTTTCCATCGGCGTTCGAAAGACGCCGCGGGCGTCTTTCGCAGCCCATCAGAAGCGCCTCGCGCTTCTGAGGACGTTTTTGCCGCGGATTGCGGGCCGTAGGCCCACAACCGCATGGCGTTGCGGCGACGCCGCAACGCGGCCCGTCGGCCTGCCGACGGGCCGTGCAAAAAGGTCGTTCACTTTCACCCCGCCGGCCGAACCCTTATGCTGCGATACGACGAACGACGGGACAGATGGCGACGGCCACGGACGACCGGTACGTCGAGGGACCGCTCCTCGCGGACGGCTTCATCGAGGAGCGGCGCTATCAGCTCCGACTGGCCGACACCGCGGGCCGGGACCACACGCTGGTCTGTCTGCCGACGGGGCTGGGCAAGACGGCGGTGAGCCTGCTGGTGACCGCCGACCGACTGGCCGAACACGGCGGGACGTCGCTACTCCTGGCGCCGACGAAGCCGCTCGTCCAGCAGCACGCCGCGTTCTACCGGGACGCGCTGACGGTCCCGGACGACGAGATCGTCGTTTTCACCGGCGACGTCCGCCCCGACGACCGCGCGGAGCTGTGGGCGGAGGCCCGGGTCGTCTGCGCCACGCCACAGGTCATCGAGAACGACCTCGTCGGCAATCGGGTGTCGCTGGCCGACGTCACCCACTGCACCTTCGACGAGTGCCACCGCGCGACCGGCGACTACGCGTACAACTACATCGCCGACCGCTACCGTGCCGACGCCGAGACGCCGCTGGTGACCGGCATGAGCGCCTCCCCGGGCGGCGACAAGGAGGAGATTCTGCGAGTCTGCGACAACCTCGAGTTGCGGGAGGTAGCGGTGATGACCGAAGACGACGCCGACGTCGAGGCCCACACCCACCACACCTCCGTCGAGTGGGAGCACGTCGAGCTGCCGGAGGCAGTCGTCGAGATCCGGGACGCGCTGAACGACGTCATCTCGGACCGCCTGGAGACGCTGCGGGAACTCGGCGTGACGACGTCGACCGACCCCAGCATGTCCCAAAAGCAGCTCAACGCCATCCGCGCGAAGCTGCAGCAGCTCATCAACAACGACGATAGCGACGGCTACTCGGGGATGAGCGCCCACGCCGAGATCATGAAGCTCCGGCGGGCCGTCGAGTTGGTCGAAACGCAAAGCGTCGAGTCGCTGCGGCGTTACTTCGAGCGCCAGCGGGACGCCGCCCGGTCGTCGGGGTCGTCGAAGGCCAGCCAGCGGTTCGTCTCCGAGCCCCGCGTCACGGAGGCGATGCGGCGCGCCGAGTCGTTCGACGACCTCCACCCGAAGTTCCGCCGGACGCGCATCCTGCTGGCGCAGACGCTCGGCATCGAAAACGGCGAGCGGGTCATCGTCTTCACCGAGTCCCGCGACACCGCCGAGACGCTCACCGACTTCCTCGGCGAGCACTTCGACACCCACCGCTTCGTCGGCCAGGGCGACAAGGAGGGCTCCGACGGGATGACCCAGAAAGAGCAGAAGGAGACGCTCGACGCCTTCCGGAACGGCGAGTTCGAGGTGCTGGTCTCGACGAGCGTCGCCGAGGAGGGACTGGACGTCCCCGACGTCGACCTCGTGTTGTTCTACGAGCCGGTCCCGAAGGGCATCCGCTCCATCCAGCGGAAGGGCCGGACCGGCCGCGCCAGCGAGGGCAGCGTCGTCGTCCTGCTGGCCGAGGACACCCGCGACGAGGCGTTCTTCTGGATGTCCCGCAACGAGGAAAAGAAGATGCAGGAGGAGCTCCGGAAGCTGAAGAGCATCGAAGGCGAGATCGAGGCCGAGATCGCCGAACAGGCCGGCCTCGGGGAGTTCGAGGACGCCGACGCCGCCGGCGGGTCGGAGTCGGACGGGGACGACGCCGCAGTCAGTGCCGACACGGGCGACGCCGCGAGCGGCGAGACGGACGCCGGCGACGACACCGCGAACGACGCCGCAGACGGCGCTGCGGCGAACGGTGACGCGGACGGCACCGCCGCAGACAGCCGGGCCGGGCTGACCGACTTCGCGGGCCAAGCCGGCGGGCCCGGCCAGGCGGCGGACGACGCCGACGCCGACGACGCCGACGGCACCGTCGCCGAGGCCGCCCCCGACGGCGAGACGGTCGAGGTGGTCGCCGACCAGCGGGAGCTTGACTCTCACATCGCTCGCGACCTCTCGACGCGGGAGGGCATCGAGACGCGCCTGGAGACGCTGGCGGTCGGCGACTACGTGCTCTCCGACCGTGTGGTCGTCGAGCGGAAGTCCGTCGGGGACTTCCTCGACACGCTGGTCGGCGGCGACCGCTCGATGTTCGAGCAGGTGGGCGACGCCGCCCGCTTCTACGCCCGACCGGTCGTCGTCGTCGAGGGCGAGCGGCTGTACGAGGCCCGCAACGTCCACCCCAACGCCGTCCGCGGCGCCCTGGCATCACTCGCCGTGGACTTCGGCGCCAGCGTCCTCCGGACCGACGACCCCGAGGAGACGGCCGACCTGCTGGAAGTGATCGCCCGCCGCGAGCAGGAGACCGACGACCGCGAGGTGTCGGTCCACGGCGAGAAGGGCGGCAAGACGCTCGCCGAACAGCAGGAGTACGTCGTCGGTTCGGTCGCCGAGGTCGGCCCCGTCACCGCGCGGGCGCTGCTGGAGCACTTCGGCGGCGTCGAGGCCGTGATGACTGCCGACGAGGAGGCGCTGCGGGCGGTCGACGGCGTCGGCGAGGTGACCGCCGGCCGGATCCGCGAGGTGACCGGCAGCGACTACGCCGGGTAACGCCGCCGACGGCCGGACTGAAGCCGCATCGCCGTTCCCCGGGTCGGCGCGTGCGGCTCGTCCACCACCGGGCGGCACGTTCGTGATCCCTGCGACCCGAATTCCGGACATGGACACCTCGAAGGGTGCCGTCGACGTGTTCGAGTGCGGGACCTGCGGCAACGTCGCCATCGGCGACGGCGGACCCACCTGCTGTGGCGACCCGATGTCGGCGGTCAGGACCGACCCCGTCGTCGAGCCGCCGACCCTCGAGGAGCTGCTCCGGACGGTGTTCGACATGTCCGACGCGGCGATGGACATCTGTCTCTGCGTCATAGAGGGCGGCGAACAGACCGTCTTGGAGCTGGCCAAGCGGACCGACTACGACCGCAGCGTCGCCGCCCGTCACCTCAACCACCTCGTCGAGCTGGGCGTTCTTGAGAAGCGCCGCAAGCTGCTGAAGGAGGGCGGCCACGTCTACGTCTACTCGCCGAAGTCACCGGAGACGGTCCGGCGCGGCTTCGAACGGCAGTTTCTCCTGTGGCTCGCCGGCGCGGTCGGCCGGTTCGAGGAGCTCCGCCGCAAGAAGGTCGAGAGCATCGTCGACGACGCCGACGACACGCAGTGGCAACTGTACCACGAGGAGTGACCGCCGATCAGCTGTTTTCGACGCCGGCGTAAACGCCGCCGAGGACGAGCCCGTGGACGACGTGCCACAGCAACGACGGCGGCGCGAAGTTGGGTAACGGCGGGTTCGGACGACCCCCCAGCCGACGCCGGCGCCGACCGTCTTCCCGGTCGAGTCGAGGCCGGCCGCGCCGGCGATCGCCGCGAAGGCGACGCCCAGCACCGCCCCGTGGGAGATGTGGACGGACAGCCCCGCCCCGACGCTCGCCGGCGGGGCCAGCCCGTACAGCGACGGGATGGCCACCGCCAGCGGCCCGCCGTCGTCGGCCGTCGCCAGCATCAGCGCACCCATGACGGCCGCGCCGACGATACCACCCACGGTGCCGGCCTGCCAACTGCCGCTCGCAGGGCCGGTCGGTCGTACCGCTTCCGTCGTCGCTGACATGCACGCCTACTACCCCGGGCAGTCGTAAACCGGCGCCGAGGTTGTGGGCGGCCCGCCGACAGCGAGAGAAGATTTATATGTAGTAACGATGCAGAAAGCGGTCGACGGTACTGTGACTCAGAGCCGGCGGACGGATTCGAGGGTCTCGGCGGCCTCGCGGGCGGCCGCCAGGATGTCCCGCTCGCGGCCGACGTCGCGGGTCTCCTCGGCCCGTCGCGTCAGGGCCGCTATCTCCCGTTCGAGCGCCGCCTCGGCCTCCTCGAGGTCGCGCCGGTCGCGTCGGTCGCGGCGCCCGTCGCGCGTTCGGCCCTCGCCGGCCGGCTCCTCGCGGCGGGCCGGCGGGTCGACCCGGGCCGGCTGCCGCTCGCGGGCCGGCGCGGGCTTGGTCTCTTCCTCCTCGCCGGAGTCGACCCGTCGGTCGGCGTCGGCCCGTCCGTCTCGGGCGGTCGTCCGCTCGTCCGCCGTTCCGGCGCTGCCGGCCGGCCGTTCGGCCCCGTCGTCGGTCCGATCGGCGGGTTCCCGGGTGTCGGCGTCGCTCGCCTCGCTCGCCGCGGTCCCCGGGTCGGCGGTCCCGGCCTCGCCGTTCGTCGGTGTGTCCGCCGGCGCGGCCACCCCGTCGCCGGCGTCGCCGGCGAGGTCGCCCTCGGCGGTGACCTCGCGCTGGCAGGTCGGGCAGAACTGCGTCCCCTCGTAGCTGAACACCGGCGAGTGACACTCCGGACAGTGCTGGTTCGTCATCGTCGCCCCCTGCAGGAGCAGTTCGCTCATCCGCTCGGAGGCCTCCCGTGGCTACGCGACAAAAGGACTGCGACGGGCCGGCCGCGTGCCCGCAGATCTTTTGCCCGCGGCGTGCCGGCGGGGCGTATGGACGATCTGACGGAGGCGGTCGGGACGTGGTGTTCGCTGTCGGACCCGGCCGTCGTGGAGCTGGCCGCCGGCGGCGACATCGACTTCGTCGTCGTCGACACCGAGCACACTCCGATGGGGCTGGAGACGGTCGCCGACTGCCTCCGGGCGGCCGCCGGCGACTGCCCGGCCGTCGCCCGCGTCCCGTGGAACGATCCCGTCCGAATCAAGCGCCTGTTGGATCTTGGCCCCGAAGGCCTGCTGGTGCCGATGGTCGACACCGCCGCCGAGGCCCGCGAGGCCGTCGCCGCGACGCGGTACCCGCCGACGGGCGTCCGCGGCATCGCCGCCGCCCGGGCGGCCGATTACGGGCGGTCCTTCGAGCGGTACGTCGAGTCGACCCACCGGGAACTGACCGTCGCGGTGCAGGTCGAAAGCGAGCGGGCCGTCGACAATGCCGCTGACATCGCGGCCGTCAACGGGGTCGATGCGCTGTTCGTCGGCCCGGCGGACCTCTCAGCGGCGCTAGGCTGCTTCGGCGACCACGACGCCGCCGCCTTCCGGGCGGCCGTCGAGACGGTGCTCGCCGCCGGCGCCGGGGCGGACGTCCCTGTCGGCACGCTCGGCACCACGCCGGCCGAGCTGCGCTCGCTCGGCGAACTCGGCTTCGACTTCCTCGTGGCCGGCGCCGACTTCGCACACTTCATCGAGGGCCAGCGACGTGCCGTCGGCGCCGCGGCGGACGTCCTCTAGAACTCCGAGCGGACGGTGTCGTCGGCCTCGAGGGTGATGACGCCGTCGAACAGCTCGCGGAACGCCGCCACCGCCTTCTCGTCGTGAACCTCCCCGGAGAGGTGGAACAGCCCGACGGCGTCGTACTCCTCTAGCAGCTCCAGCAGCCCGGTAACCGTCTCCCTGACCGACGCCTCGTCGGCGTAGTAGGCCATCTCGGTGATGGAATCGAGAGTGATTCGCCGCTTGCCGTCCGTCTCGGCGAGGAACTCACGGGTAGTCTCGACGACCCCGTCCAGGTCGTCCGGCGCGGAGACGTAGTGGACGTGGTCCGACGGCCGCCGGGAGTAGCCCCGCTCGACCGACAGCGTGTCGAGGATGTCCGCCTTCGTCTCGTCGACGTCGTAGTACTCCAGCTTCTGCTGGACCTCGCGAGCCGTCGTCCGCGTCGAGATGACCAGCAGCCGGTCGGTGTCGGACTTCAGGAAGTCGGTATCGATGCGGTCCGTCTCCCCGGTCGAGGGGTGAACCAGGAGGATTCCCGTTCCGGCCGGGACCGTCCGCGGCGCGTTCTCGACGGCGAGTTCGTAGTCCATATTCACGTAGGCGACCGGAGTCGTATTAAATCATGGTCCGGCGACCGCGATAGTGTTTATTGAGAAGGGAGTAGCGTCTTTCGGTGGTGATGACTGCATTTCCGAACGCCCCCTCCCACTCGCAGGCTGCGCCTCGCTGCGCTCGCTCGGCCTCGCCGCGCGAGCGGTCGGCCCTGTTTGAGGTCCCCCCGACGCCGGTTGAACGGCCGGCTCTCGCTCAACTAAACACGGCTGGCGGCCGGCCGCGGGTCGTGGCGGTTAACTCCGCCGGCGCCGAAGGCCGGTCATGAGCGTTCGTGAGGAGTTCGACGCCTGGGCCGCCGAAGGCCGCGACCGGGGCATGGAGGATCGACACTGGCACACCGCAAAGCACGCGCTGGCGCGGATGCCGGTCGAGGCCGGCGACACCGTACTCGACCTGGGCTGCGGCAGCGGCTACGCCGCCCGCGCGCTCCGGGACGCCGACGACGCCGGCCGCGCCTACGGCCTGGACGGCGCCCCCGAGATGGTCGTCAACGCCCGCGACTACACCGGCGACCCCCGGGTGTCGTACCTCGTCGGCGACCTCGGGGCGCTGCCGTTCGCCGACGACAGTATCGACCACGCCTTCCAAATGAAAGACGGAGGAACCATCACGTATTCTAGCTACTTCGGTGCTACCCCGACGGTCAGCACGGTACCGAGTTCGCGGTACCGTTCGACCATCGCTTCGCGCGTGTCGAAATCCTCGGTCGGGAACTCCGACTCCGGAAGAATCTCCGTCTCCTGATCCGGGATATTGTCCTGTTCGGCGACGAAGAGGCCAGCCTCGCGGAACGCCTCGCGGTACTCCCCTCTGTCCCAGCGCGTCATCTCGATGGAGATGTTGTCCTGCCACTCGTGAGAGTAGACGTTCTCCTCGTAGTAGTTCACTGCACAGTAGAACGTGCCCCCCGGCCGGAGTACACGACGGATTTCCCGAAGTGTTCGAAGCGGATCGGATGCGTAGTAAAATGCCTCCATCGAAAAAACGTGATCGATGGATTCATCCGCGAACGGGAGCGACCCGAAATCACCCCGGACGTACCCGATGTTGGGATCGTCGGTGTAGCCGCGAGCGTTCCGGAGCATCTCCGGCGCACCGTCAAGGCCGTACGCACGTCGGATATTTCCCGCTTCGCGAAGTGCCCGGAGCGCGTATCCAGAGCCGGTCCCCAGATCGAGGACAGTATCGTCCGATTCCACGGGCATCCGACCGAGAACGTGCTTGGCGGTATGCCAGTGGCGCTCCTCCATGCCCTTCTCACGACCCTCCGCAGCCCAAGCATCGAACTCCTCGCGAACGCTCATTGAGTGCGTTGTGAAGTCGGGCTGCGGTGGTATATCTGTTGGCTGGCGGAACCGATCCAGGTGTCCAATGGACCGTCGATCGTCTCGTGTTAGAGTACGTAGTGATTCATCTGGCTTTCTCAAGACATCCCCGTACTTCCTCTCCCTTGGTCTGATGTTTATGGAATTGATTCCCGCCATAGTCGTGCATTGATTTGGGCGGTGTACCAAAATCTCACTCAAGATAAAATGTATTCAGCGCATTGGATATATATTCTAGCAATGTATACTCGTCGGCATGTCTACTAACGATCCAACTGACGCCATCCGTGAGTCGATGACCCGTGGCGAGCGGGTTCGAGGGGCCGCTCGGACACTCCGGAACCCGCGGAGTGCATCTTGGATTGCCGACGAAACCGAGGTATCGGCGAAGACTGCTCGGAAATACCTCGACCAGCTCGTCGAGGACGATGTCCTCCAGCGCATCGAACGGGGCGGCCAGACACTTTACTGCATCGACCAACTCATGGCGACATATCGAGAGATCGCCGCTCTCCAGCGCGAGCACGACCGGGAATCGCTCACCGACGCCCTCGAATCGATGCGCGGCAAGATTACGGAGTGGAAGGCCACCTACGACGTCGAGACGCCGGGAGAACTCCGTGGCAGTATCGCCGATATCGAGGACGCCGACGAAACCGCGGAACGACGGGAGATAGCCAGCGAGTGGGAGCATCTTGCCGACCGCATCCCCGTCGTGCAGGCAGCGCTCAACGAATACGACTGGGCCGATGAACGCGACGGCCTCCCGGCCTGATACGGATGGGGCTGTCAGGAACGACCGACGGTTCGGTCTACGAAGGACTTCGAGATGTCCTGAAACGGCATCCGGCCACCACGAACGTCGTCTACAAGCCCGACAGCATTGTCAAACGGTATCTGCAGGCGGAAGTCGACCCTGAGCGCGTCGTCCCATCCACCGGACCACACTTCCCGACGCTGGACGTCGAATGGCGATTCTTCGGTGACGAGTGGTCCTATCGAATCCACTACGCTGACCCGAACACGGGGTTCAATTGCGGCTGGCACCGGGATGATGACCACCCCGAACTCGGCCCGGTGCATTTTCAATACGAGATTCCTCGGAAGGACGAAGGCGGCCACGAGCGGGCGCGATTCAGCAAGGCGGTGCCGACCGAAATACTCTGGACGGCACTCGACCGTCTGTTCGAGGATCGGATTCCGACCCTCGTGTCCAAGTCGTAGCACGAAGCGATTCTCGTGGCGCGGGCACGACCGACGCGCCGCCAACCCCGTCGGCACCCTCGAGGAACTGCGGCGCGTCCTCCGGCCCGGCGGCACCTTCTACTGCGCGGTCAACTACTTCGAGGAGAACGTCCACAGCCACGACTGGCAGGAGAACATCGACGTCGAGATGACGCTGTGGAGCTACGAGAGGTACCGCGAGGTGGGGTTCTACGTCGCCGCCCAGGACACCATCCCCGACCGCGAGACGGAGATTCCGCCCGCCGAGGCGTTCCCGACCGACGACTGGGAGTCCCGCGAGAACATGGTCGAACGCTACCGGGAGTTCGGGACGCTGCCCTTCCGTCGGTTTCCCGGACGTACCGAGTCGTCGCGGCCGTACCCGCCTCGACCGCGACCGCCTCGCCAGCCGGGTCGCCCGCCGTTTCCGGGTCAGCTGCCGAGCAGTATGATCACGCCGACGAACGACATCCCGACCCCGACGACCCTGGTGAGCAGCACCTTCCACTCCGCGGGTTCGACCTCCGACCAGGCGCGCTTGCTTCCGATCGAGTCCATCCGCTCTTCGAACCGTGCCATCCGGTACGGAAAGACAGCACCGGGAATCCCGAGCAGTACGAGGAGCAGCGCAATTCCCCCGTTCATATTTGCGTGTACACATCGGGTGGTAATATGCTCCCCGACCGTCGACTGCTACTCCCGCCACCCCGCCGACGGCCGAGGGGACCCCGGCCGACGGTCGACGTCGACTACCTTTGTACCGTCCGAGAGGACGCCGCCGGCCGCGCCGACGGAGACGGGCGGCGACACTGAACGGGCCGGCGGCAGATGGACCACGCGGCGAGCCGGAGAACCTCGGTGACGGCGTGACCGGTACCGGGCCGCTTTTCGACGGCCGGGCCCGAGGTCCCGAGGTGAAGGAGACCGCGATCCTCCACCTCACGGCGGCCGGGCTGGCAGGCGCCGGCGTCCTGACGAACGGAGTCGTCAGGCTCGGTTGTTTCGCACTGGCGGTCGTCGGCTTCGTCGCCGGAATCGTGCTCGCACGGCGCGACGACTGAACGGTGACGACCGCCGAGTGACGACCCGACGCCCTGGAAACGGCCCGAAACGGCAGCGACAATTTATGCCGTCGTGTCCCGTGTTCGCGGACGCATGTCACAACAGGTACGCGAGGAACTCGACGTCGATGCGTTCACGCTCGGGCTGGTCGGCCCGGACCGGGAGTGGGCCGGCACGGTCGCCGACGGCGGTACCGTCCGGACGCACACGCCGCCGGCCTGCTGGGGTCCGATGATCACCCCGGAGTTCCGCGGCGGCCACGAGGTGACACGGCCCATCCGCGTCGAAAACGCCGAACCGGGCGACGCACTCGTCGTCCGTATCAGGGACGTGGAGGTGACGAGCGTCGCCACCACCACCGGCAGCATGGCCGAGCGGGAGGCGGCCTTCGGCGACGACCCGTTCGTCGATCACGTCTGTCCGGAGTGCGGCGCCGAGTGGCCCGACAGCGTCGTCGAGGGAACCGGCGAGGAGGCGATCCGGTGTGCCGACTGCGGCGCCAACGCCTCGTCGTTCGGCTTCGAGTTCGGCTACACCGTCGCCTTCGACGACGACCGCACCGTCGGCGTGACCGTCGGCCCCGACGGCGCCGAGCGGCTGGCGGCCGACGCCGACGAGGCGATGCAGCTACCGGAGGAATCCCGGCAGCACCCCATCCTGCTGTACGGCCCGGACGCTGTCGAGATGCCCGGCACGCTCGGCCGGCTGCAGCCGTTCGTCGGTAACATTGGCACGACGCCGGCCCGAGAGTTTCCCGACTCGCACAACGCCGGCGACTTCGGGGGGTTCCTGGTCGGCGCCGACCACGACTGGGGGCTCGAAGACGAGACGGCCCTCGAGGCCCGGACCGACGGTCACCTCGACTCCAACGACGTTCGGCCGGGGGCGACGCTCGTCTGTCCGGTCCGGGTCGAGGGCGCCGGCCTCTACGTCGGCGACCTCCACGCCAATCAGGGCGACGGCGAACTGTCGTTGCACACGACCGACGTCAGCGGCCGCACCGAACTCGAGGTGGAGGTGATCAAGGGCCTCGAACTCGACGGGCCGCTGCTGCTGCCGCGGGAGGAGGATCTGCCGCACGTCGCGAAGCCGTACACCGACGCCGAGCGGGCCGCCGGCCGCGAGGTCGCCGACGAGCACGACGTCGAGCTGGCCGACGCCGCGCCCATCCAGGTGATCGGCTCCGGCGCGACGGTCAACGAGGCGACGGAGAACGCCTTCGACCGGGCCGGCAATCTGCTCGACATGACCGAGGGCGAGGTCCGCGGGCGCTGTACGTTCACCGGCGGCGTCGAAATCGCCCGGCTGCCCGGCGTCGTCCAGCTGTCGATGCTCGTCCCGACCGACACCCTCGAGGACGTCGGCCTCGCGGAGACGGTGCGGGCGCAGTACGACCTCTAGCCGCCGCGCATCGCCGCGGAGAGCTGCACCTCGGCGTCCGACGAGCGGTCGGCATCCGGCCCGGCTGTCTCGCCGTCGACGGCGACGCGGACGCTCGGCCGCAGGTCGCCGCCGTCCCGCAGGTGCCGCTCGGCCGACGGGTACGCCGCACGGAACGCCTCGACGACCCCGGCGACCGGCCGTTCCTCGGGGTCGACGGCGACCGTCTTCGAGCCGGTGGCCGACCGGAGCGGCCCGTAGATGCTCTCCATAAGGGCCGTACGCCGACCGGGAACGAAGAACCGGCGCCCCGCGAGTCGCGTTCGGTCGAGCGAGAGCTAGCCGGTCGGCTACCCGGCGTCGGGTGGGTCCCCGAACGAGAAAGAACGTTCGGACGCGCCGCCGTCGCCGCCGAACTGCGCCGAACCCCCTCGAGCGAAAGCTACCCGCTTTTGTGGCCGGCGCCCGTACCAGTAGTTATGTCCGACCGTGTGTCCCGGGCGACCGACGAGACGTCGCCCCCGGCTCCGGAGACGGTGCCGACGCCGACCGCCGTGGCGGCGCGACACGACGCGGCCGTCGACGACTCCGACGGTCCCGACGACCCCGACGGCGCCGTCGTCTGGCACCGTGAGGACCTCCGGATCCGCGACCAGCCGGCCGTCGCCGCCGCGACCGAAAGCGCCGACGTCGTCGTCCCGCTGTTCGTCTTCGATCCGGGGTTCTACGGCGACGACGGCCTCGCCTGCGACGCCCGGATCCGCTTCCTCCACGAGTGTCTGTTCGACCTGTCGGACCGCTACGACACCGCGAGCGGCGGCCGCGGCGGGCTCACCTACGCCCACGGCGACCCGCTCGCGGTGCTGTCGGCGTTCCTTGAGGCCGGCTGGGACGTCGTCGCCGGGCGGACGCCGACCGGCCGCTACGGGCTCCGGCGGGACGAGGCCGCCGCCGAGATGGGCGTGCGGTTCGTCGACGGCGACGGTCTGGTCCGCGGGGCCGACCGGACGCGGCAGAACTGGAGCGACCACATGGAGACGTACCTGACCGACGACCCCGTCGAGCCGTCGCTCAACGACACCGTCTTCGCGGCGCTGTCGACCGGCGTGACCGTCGACGGTATCGAGACGACCTACGACACGACGCCGACGAAATCGAAGGTTCCGGACGGCGGGACGACGGTCGCCCGCGAGAAGCTCGAGTCGTTCGTCGCCCGGGTCGGCGACTACCCGGGCAACATCTCCTCGCCGCTGGACGCCCGCGACGGCTGCAGCGGGCTGTCGCCGTACCTCCGGTTCGGCTGTCTGTCCGTCCGGCAGGTCTATCGGTACGTCCGCGAGCACGCCCCCGACTGCCGCGGCCGCGACATGCTCGAGTCGCGGCTGCTCTGGAACCGCCACTACAACCAGAAGCTCGAGGACTGGCCGGGCTGGCTCGACACGGCCGTCAACCCGGAGCTGGAGTGGTTCAACCGCGAGGAACACGACCCGGAGCTGGTCGCCGCCTGGAAGGCGGGCCGGACGGGCTACCCGATGGTCGACGCCGCGATGCGGTGTCTCCGGGAAACGGGGTGGCTGAACTTCCGGATGCGGGCGATGGGCGCCAGCGCCTTCTCGCATCTCCTCCAGCAGCCCTGGAAGATCGGCGCCGACTGGTACCACCACCACCTCGTCGACTCCGACGTCGCCATCAACTACACACAGTGGCAGTCCCAGGCGGGCCTCGTCGGCAAGCCGGGCGTCCGGTTGTACAACCCCCGCAAGCAGGTCCGCGACCAGGACCCCGACGGCGAGTGGATTCGCGAGTGGGTGCCGGAACTCGAGGGGCTGCCCGCCGAGCACCTCCCGCAGCCCGAGCGGACGCCACGGGACGTCCAGGCGGAATGCGGCGTCCGGATCGGCGGCCCCGAGGCGGACTACCCGCTGCCGGTCGTCGAGTACGAGGCCGCAAAGGAGCGGTTCTGGCGGCGCTACGAGCCACGGCAGGCGGCGGCGGCCGCCCGCCTCGGTGACGAGGACGTCGCCAGGCGAGCGTCGCTGTCCGGCGGGATCCCGCGGGCGAGGAGCATCGCCCAGGAGTACGGCGACGACGACCCCGACACCCAGACCGACCTGACAGCATTCTGATACTGCCGACCCTAATTCTTTCGAGATTCTTCGGCGGTGTCCGGTCGGGTATGTCCGTAATCAGGCTTTCTGGACGGAACCGCTTCACGTAGTTGCAGCCGGCAGCATGAGCTACTTGTAACGCTCGCCGGCCGGAATCGCCACCTCCAGCCAGTTCTCCCGCGGCGGCAGCGGGCACTTGTAGGCCTCGCTGTAGGCACAGAAGGGGCTGTACGCCAAGTTGAAGTCCAGCGGCACCTCGCGATCCTCCAGTTCACCCTCTCGCGGGTCGCTTCGCTCCCCGCTCGACGAATTCGCGTCGCTCCGCGACGCGCTCTCGACGTGCAGCTCCATGTACCGGCCGCCGGGGTAGGTCCCCTGGCCGGTCGTCTTGTCCCGGAACGGGACGAACAGCGAGTCGCCGTCAACGTCGACGCGCCGGTAGGCGACGAGCGTCTCCGCGACCGGCTCGCCGCCGGCGTCCGGCACCTCGAAGCGCAGCCGCGCCGCCCGGTCGTACAGCCGTTCGCCTTCGGTCGAGGTCTCCATCGTCACCGTCTCCTCGCCGTCGAGCACCTCGACCGTCGCGGCGACCCGGTAGTCCGGGTCCGGCTCGAAGTAGTCCAGTCCGTCGAAGGCCGCCCGCTCGTCGGGCGGCAGCGGCGACCCACGGCCGCCGGCGAACTGCTCGTCCTTCCGGTCGCGGTACGAGCGCAGTTCCTCGCGCCACGAATCGACGTCGAACTCCATGTCGGAGCGTGGCAACTCGGACGGATAAGCGGCCGGGACCGCCGCTCCGTTCGACACGTCTTTAGGCGAAGACGCGTGACCCCGTGACGTGTCCGCCGATCCCGACTGGCGCCCCATCTTCGGCCACGAGGAGCCGTACGACGAGCAGGTCGACGGCATCGAGACGGCCGTCGAGACGGCCCGCGATTCGGGCTTTCTCCGTCGTTCGAGCGGGTGGTCGTCCTCACGAGCGTCAAACAGCAGCTCCGGCAGTTCGAGGCGGATCTCGAGACCATCAACGCGAACCTGCCGGACGACTGGCGGTCCGTCTCGGCGATGACGCTCGTCGGCAAGGCCGACGTCTGCCCGTACCGCCTCGCCGGCGCCGGCGGGATCGACGAGACGAACGTCTACGAGCGCTGCGAGGCGCTCCGCGAGCGGACGCGGGGGCTGGCCGAGGAGACGACCCCCGACGCACTGGTGGCCGACGCCCGGAGCCAGCAGGTCGGGCTGGCCGACAGCGGCGGGCGGCGCGAAGCGGCTCACGAGCGGGCGGAAAGCGGGAGGTCGACCGGAGGGAACCCTCCGAACGGGCGAGCGGGGACCGGCGGGAGCCGCGAGCCAGCGACCCGCGAGCAAAGCGGTGCCACCTACCTCGAGGCGGCCGGCGAGGCGACGCCGTATCCGCCGGAGACGCCCGAGGGCGGCGGCAGCGGCGACGTCGAGTACTGTCCCTTCTACGCGCAGTACCTCGCGGATCTGCCGGAGGAAGGAGACCCCGCCGAGGCGGTCCCGTTCGATCCGACCGACATGGGGCTCATCGAGAGCGAGGACCTCGTCGGGCTGTCGGCGAGCAACGGTTCCTGTCCGCACTCGGTGATGGGGGCGCTGCTGCCACACGTCGAGGTGGTGGTCGGCAACTACTACCACGCCTTCGACCCGACGACGGTGGGGTCGTTCACCGGCGCGCTCGTCGACGACGAGACGTTCGTCGTCTGCGACGAGGCGCACATGCTGGAGCCGCGGGTTCGCGACCTGGTCGGCGACGACGTCTCCGACCGGGCGCTGTCGGACGCCGCCGCGGAGCTCTCCCGGGTCATCCAGCCGCTGACGGCCGCCGAGGAGACCGGTGGCGACGCCCGCCGCGGCAGGGCCGCCGAGGCCGACGCCGAGGCCGTCCGCGAGGCGCTGGCGGAGACGGACGTCTCGCTCGGCGAGCTGCGCGACGTCCGGCGGTTCCTGACGGCGCTCGGCGAGGAGCTGGACCGACGGGTCGTCGAACACCTCGACGCCGAGCGGCCGGGCTGGCGGCGGAACCTGCCCGACCTGGAGGACGACGAGATCCCGCTCCGGGACCCCGAGGAACCGGGTATCGACGAGGTGACGGCGTGGGCCGAGCGCGAGGGGTTCGACGCCCGCGTCTGGAGCCGCGCGGAACCGGTCTGTGCCGCCGTCGCCCACGTCCTCGACACCGTCGAGGAGGCGGACAAGCGCCGTCGGGCGCCGGCGGTCGGCCGGGTACTGTCGGCGTGGTACCGGGTCGACCACACCGACTTCTTCCGGGAGATCCGGCTGGAGCGCACCTGGGACGACGAGCGGCCGGCGGAGTCGTGGCACCGGGCCTACACCGCCAGCTACTCGCTGCACAACTGCCTGCCGGCCGGCGCCATCGGCGACCGACTGGAGGCGTTCGGCGGCGGCATCCTGATGAGCGCGACCCTGGAGCCGCTGGACGTGTTCGCGGAGGTGACCGGCCTCCGGCACCTCGAACGGGAGGCCGACCGGCCCGTCGTCGAGCGGACTTACGGCCTGGAGTTCCCCGAGGACAACCGCGCGTCGTTCGCGCTGGCGGCGCCGAAGTACACCTACGACAACCGCGATGACCCCGGCGCGGAGACGGCGACGCGACGCGCTCACGCCCGCGCCATCAGGCAAGTGGCGGCGTCGCCGGGAAACGTCCTCGTGGGAATGCCCTCCTACCGGGAGGCCGAGTGGGCCGCCTCCGTGCTCGCCGACTGCGAGAAGGAGGTGCTGGTCGACGCCGCGACGGACGACGTCGCCACGGAGCGGCTCAAACAGGAGTTCTTCGAGGGCGACCCGAAGGTGCTCGTCACCAGCCTCCGCGGCACGCTGACGGAGGGCATCGACTACCGGGGCGACCGGCTGTCGGCGGCGATCGTCTGCGGCGTCCCCATCATCAACACGGCCAGCCCGCGGACGCGGGCGGTCCGGACGGCCTACGACCGGGCGTTCGGAGACGGCTTCCGCTACGCGCTCGCGGTGCCGGCGGTCCGGAAGGCCCGCCAGGCGGTCGGCCGCGTCATCCGCGGGCCCGACGAGTGTGGCGTCCGGGTGCTGTGCGACGAGCGGTACGCCCGCGAGTCGTGGGACAGCGTCCGCGGGCTGCTCGGCGAGGCCGAACGCGGGGAGTTCGACGCCGTCTCACCGCTGACCGCGTGAGTCAGCCAATAGGATAGCCTGCAGGTGTACCGTTAGCGTTCGCGCGAACGAGCGGTCCGAAGGACCCGGTAGTGAACGCGATTCCCCGGTCGAGCGAAGCGATACCGGCCTTTTGACATGAATGGTTTTCGCCGAGCGGTGCACGGAGCGCACTCGGGGCGAAAAGAGGTTCTGCTGTATCGAACGATAGGTACGTCTTCTATACTTTCTTGCGTTCCGAAGAGCTACTATTCACTGTTAGGAAATGACAACGACGAGGTCGGTTCACGAACATGAATTGGATGAGGTACTGAAGCTGTATCAAATGCTGAACCCGGACGATCCGGAGCTTGAACGGACTGAAGACC
>PXRZ01000041.1:23943-26365 GCA_003022945.1 Halobacteriales archaeon QS_8_69_73
GCCGGAATGGATTCGCTCGGCGCTGTTTGCAGACGGCCACTGAGATAGCTGAGGAACACAATTGCTACAAGATTATGTTGTTGACTGGCTCCAACAGTGAGTGGAAACACGAGTTCTACGAGAGCTGTGGGCTTGACAAAGACGCGAAAACCGGCTTTGTCATCGATTTCCGATAAACGAATCTGCCTCACTTGGCTCGCTCGTTGGATCCCTTTCGCTAAAGGAAGATTTCTGCAATCGTGCTGAGTATATCCTCTGTACCTATCGCTCCGTTCGTCCCATACCACGAGGTGTGCGATCTGTTCTATGACACCCTCACAGCACCCAGGCGTCGTCGGGGTCGAAACCGACGATCACTTCGTCGGCGTCGGGCGGGTCGTCGACGGCGACCACCACGCGACGGCCCTCCCACTCGAGGTGGACGCGGGTGGTCTCGCCGAGGAACTCGGTGTCGAGCACCTCGCCGGTGAGGCGGTTCTCGCCGGCGTCGACCTCGAAGGCGGCGGGCCGGACGCAGAACGCCACACTCGCGGCTCCGACCGGCGGGAGGCGGAACTCGCGGCCCGCCACCCGGACGGTCGACCCCCCCGTTTCGTCTGCAGGTCCCGAGGCGTCGACGACCGATCCCTCGAAGACGTTGTTCTCGCCGAGGAACTCCGCGACGAACCGGCCGGATGGACGCCGGTACAGTTCGCGGGGGCGCCCGACCTGTTCGAGGCGACCGTCCGAGAGGACGGCCACGCGGTCCGAGATGGCCAGCGCCTCCGCCTGGTCGTGGGTGACGTACACCGTCGTGACGCCGAGTTCGCGCTGTATCTCCCGGACGTCCCGCCGGAGGCGCTCCCGGAGACGGGCGTCCAGCGCGCTCATCGGCTCGTCGAGAAGCAGGAGGTCCGGGCCGGGCGCCAGCGCCCGCGCCAGCGCGACCCGCTGTTGCTGGCCGCCCGACAGCTCCGTCGGGTCGCGGGGGCCCATTCCCTCGAGGTCGACCAATTCCAGCAGCTCCGCGACACGCTCGTCCGTCGAGACGCCGCCCGGCACCTCGGCGAATCGGAGGCCGTAGCCGACGTTTTCGGCGACGGTCATGTGCGGAAACAGCGCGTAGCTCTGAAAGACCAGCCCGACGCCCCGCGCCTCGGGCGGGACGCCCGCCATCGACTCGCCGTCGAAGCGGACCTCGCCGGCGCTGGGCTCCTCGAAACCCGCCAGCAGCCGCAGGGTGGTCGTCTTCCCGCAGCCGGACGGTCCGACCAGCGTGAAGAACTCGCCGTCCCCGACGGTCGCAGAGAGGTCCGCCAGAGCCGTCGTCTCCCCGTAGCGCTTCGAGACGCCGTCCAGCGTCAGTTCCACGGCGGCCCTCCGGTCATAGATACCACAGCGCGGAAACTCAATCCATTCAGGAGTTAGGGGGAAAGTGCGTGCGCTCCGTGCCAATTAATTCGGTTCTTCGCCTGGCTGGGTTTCCCACCCATGCAAGAGCATCGCTTTCCATGTGTACCCGCGCCGGTCTTTGATTTTTGTGAGTTCTGCGTGCTGTTCGTCCGACAGTTCGACGCGGATGTTTTTGACCATATATCTTGTTCACAACCGTAACAGATATGTGTGTCGCTCGCGTCGTTTCCTGTACTGCATCGGAGCCAAAACGGAGCCGGTGCAGGGGCCGCCGTAGGCCGGCCCTGAACTCGGGGACGGATGACGCTACGCCGCTCCTGCCGCACGACGCGGCGGTGAAGCGCGGGGAGCCCACCGAGAATTAAAGTGGTGTGTGCCAGCCGGTCGCCCCGGCGTGTTGCCGTGGCGAACGTGCGCTTCCATACGCCAACGCCTCGCCGGATAAAGCCCGGCGAGAGTACGCCGGAGGGCACAGAACAGTCTCCTCCGGCCGAACGCTGCGCGTGCAACCCGCCCGTGATAGTCGTGGAGTGTGGGCCGAAACCCCATTGCGGGGGAACGCCCATGACTTCAGTCATGGGTAGCTTACTCGGCGACCCCTCCGTAGCCGCCGACGCGCTCGATGACGACGAAACTGACGCCGGTGACCACGAGCAGCACCGTCCCCATCGCGGTGGCGGGCCCGAGCGTCCGGTCGGAGAGGTACCGCTCGACGGCGACCGGCATCGTGTAGGCGTCGCTGCCCTCCACGAGGACGACCGTCGCGTTGAACTCGCCGATGCTGACGGCGAAGGCGAGGGCGGCGCCGGCGGCCACCGCGGGCGCTACGAGCGGCAACTCGACGTCGACGAGCGCGCGCGTCCGGGAGGCGCCCAGCGCCCGGGCGGACTCGACCAGCCGGTCGTCGGTCGACGACAGCGCCGGCGCCACGGTGCGGACGACGAACGGGTAGGCGCCGACGGCGTGGGCGGCGACGATGGCGACGGCGCCGGTCACCCGGAGCCGGTAGCCCAGCACCTCGGCGCCGAAG
>PXRZ01000042.1 GCA_003022945.1 Halobacteriales archaeon QS_8_69_73
TAGCCGGCGGTGACGACCGGCCCCCGGACGAGCAGCTCGCCCTCGGGGGTGATGCCGACCTCGACGTTGGGGAACACCTCGCCGACGGTGTCGACCTGGACGTCGTCGTCGCGGTGCATCGTCACGAAGCCACAGACCTCCGACTGCCCCCAGATCTGCTTCAGCGGGACGCCGAGAGCATGGTAGAAGGAGAAGTGGTCCTCGCCGAGGGGGCCGCCGCCGGTGTAGACGTTCTTCGCGCGCTTGAGGCCGATCTTGTCGAGGATGGGCCGGTAGGCCACCCAGTAGGCCAGCCGGTGGGCCGCCCGCAGCGTCGCCGGCGGCTCCTCGTCGGCCCGGTCGCCGACCACGTAGTCGGCGTACCTCCGGCCGATCGACATCGCCCTCTCATAGACGAACCGCTTCAGCGGCGTCGTGTTCTCGATTTTCGCCTTCACGTCGGCGACCCACTCCTCGTAGCGGTTCGGCGAGGAGAAGATGATCTCCGGGCCGATCTCCCGGAGGTCCTCGGCCTCCGTTTCGGGTTCCTCGGGGAAATTAGCGGTCCAGCCGCCGACGAACGCCGCCGCGATGAGGATCATCTGCTCGCCGACCCACGCCATCGGCAGATACGAGAAGTAGTCGGACCCCTCCGGCAGCGGGTCGATGTCGATGGCCGCGTTGGCGAGGTTGAGGAAGTTGAAGTGCGTCAGCTGCACCCGCTTCGGCATCCCGGTCGTCCCGGAGGTCGGTGCCAGCATCGCCGTCGCGTCGGAATCCAGCGCCCGCACGCGGTCCCGGAGGTACTCGTCGTCGACCGCGCCGGACTCCAGCCGCTGTCGACCCCGTTTCTCGATGTCGGCGTAGGCGACGATGTCGAGGTCGTCGGGGGCCTCGACGCCGTCGCGGGACAGCGGCGCGTCGCCGTCCTCGTAGCGGAACATCCCCTTCTCGTCGCGGTAGACGACGGTCTCGAGGCCCGGGACGTCCGACGCCACGAGCAGCAGCTTGTCGACCATCTCCTGGTCCTCGGCGTAGGCGACCCGCGGCTCCAGCAGCCGCAGCTGTTTGCCGATGTCCTCCGGCAGCATGTCCTCGTAGTTCGGCGCCGCCATGCCGCCGAGCGACTGGGCGGCCATCCACGCCCACAGCTGATGAGGGCGGTTGTAGCCGATGGTGAACAGGACGTCCGCCTCGCCGAAGCCGTACTCCTCGAGGCCGAGGGCGAACCGCTCGACGCGCTCGTAGTACTCCGTCCAGGTGTACTCCTGCCAGACGCCGTAGCGCTTCCACCGGAGGGCGACGTCGTCGCCGTGCTCCTCGACGTGATCGAACAGTATCTCCGGCAGCGCGCGGTCGGAGACGATCGGCACCGACTCCTCGTCGGGCGCCGACAGTACGCGGTCGACGGTCAGCCCCCCCTCCTGGGCGCCGACCTCGTCGGGGTCGTCGACCGCCACGTCAGTCCACCCCCGTGTACACCCGCGCGACCTCGGGGTCGTCGGTGACGGCGTCGGGCGGCCCGCGGGCGATGACGCCGCCTTCCTGCAGGACGATCATCCGGTCGGAGACGGCCGTCACCACCTCGAGGTCGTGTTCGATCATGACGAGCGTCAGCTCCTCGGCCTCGTGGAGGTCGCTCAGGAACCGTATCATGTCGTACTTCTCGTCGAACGTGAGCCCGCTCATCGCCTCGTCGAGCAGGAGCACGTCCGGCTCCAGCGCCAGCGATCGCGCCAGGTCGACCCGTCGCCGTACCCCCAGCGGGAGGCCGGCGATCGTCGAGTGGCGGTACTCCCACAGCTCCAGGTAATCGAGGATCTCCTCGACGCGGCGCATGTTCTCCGCCTCCGTCCGGCGGCCGGCGCCGTAGAACAGCAGCGCCGACAGCAGGTTCGGCCGGTTCTTCACCGCCCGCATCGTCATCACGTTCTCGACGACGGTTTCGTCTTCGAACAGCTCCAGCCCCTGGAACGTCCGGCCGAGTCCGGCCCGAGCCCGGTAGTGTTCGGGGGCGTCGGTGACGGTCTCGCCGTCGAGGTAGACGTCGCCCTCGTCGGGGTCGTAGAAGCCGTTGAGGACGTTCAACAGCGTCGTCTTGCCGGCGCCGTTGGGGCCGACGATCGAGAGCCACTCGCCCGGCCGGACCGCGAGGTCGACGTCGTCGACGGCGGTGACGCGGCCGAAGGTCTTCGTGACGCCGCGGCAGCCGATGGCGGCCGCCGCCGGATCGACCGACGGACCGCTCCGCAGCGAGCCGCCCGCCGCCCGGGCGGCCTCGTCCGCGCTCATCAGGTCCACCTCTTGCGGATCTTGTAGTGGCGAATGTCCGTGTACCGCGAGGAGTCCCCCGAGGTGCCGAGGTAGAACTCCTTTATTTCCTCGCGGTCGACGAGCACGTCCGCCGGGTCGTGGAGCTCGACCTGGCCGTTTTCCATCACGTAACCGTAGTCGGCCGTCTCGAGCGTGCGCTTTGCGTTCTGGTCGGCGATCATCATGGTGATGTTCTCCTCGCGGTTGATCTCGACGAGCGTCTCGAAGATATCGCGGACGAGCTTCGGCGCGAGCCCGAGCGACGGCTCGTCGAGCAGCAATAGCCGCGGCCGATGGATGAGCGCCCGCGCGACGACGAGCATCTGCTGTTGGCCGCCGCTGGCGTAGCCGGCCTTGAGGTCGAGTATCTCCTCCAGCTGTGGGAAGTACTCGAAGGCGATCCGGTAGTCCTCCTCGTCGAACCGGACCCGCCGGCCGCCGCGGTAGAGCCCACACCGGAGGTTCTCCTCGACGGTGAGATCCTCGAATACCCGCCGACCCTCGAGGATGTGGGTGACGCCGCGATCGACCATCTCGTTGGCGCCGCCGTTGGTGACGTCCTCGCCGTCGTAGACGACGCTCCCGCGGGTGACCTCGCCGCGTTCCGTCCGGCCGATGCCGCTTATCATCTTGAGGACCGTCGACTTGCCGGCGCCGTTCGGCCCCAGCAGCGCGACGATGTCGCCCTCGTCGACGGCCATGGAGATTCCCTGCACCGCCAGAAAGTGGCGGTCGTAGACGATCTCGACGTTGTCGAGCTCGACGACCGGCCGGTCCGGCTCCTCCCGTGCCGCCGTCGCCGTCGTCTCGCTGGCCGTCATAGCCCGATCCAGTCCTCGCGCCGCGGCAGTTCGACGGCCTCGTCGAACGCGAGGCTCCCGTCCGATACTTCGAACAGCCGGCCGGTCATCGTCGGCCGCCGGTCGCCTTCCATGTAGTTGAACGGCTCCGCCAGCCCGAGCATGTCGTCGTTTTCGATGCCGAACATCGACTCCCGGACGTCGGCGCCGTTCGTGGGGTTGCGGCCGGCGTCGATGGCGTTCTCCAGTCCGCGCAACACTAAGACGGCGTGGATACAGCCGCGGACGTAGTTGAGGTTGGCCACCGACGGATCCTCGAGGTCGCGGCCCTCCCGCTCGAAGTTGCTCCGTATCATCTCGGCGCCCTCGCCGTCGGAGTCGAGCGCCCCCTGGAAGGTACGGAAGGCGTTGACGTACCGGACGCCCTCGAAGTTCTCGGGGGACTCCTGTACGCGGGGTTCGTCGACGGTGTAGGTCAGCCCACACACCGTCACGTCCGGGTAGACGTCGGCCTTGTCCGACAGCAGCACCTGCATCGGTGCCGCGGTGTTCTGGTGGATGAGGTAGTCGACGTCGGCGTCGCGGGCCTGCCGGAGCTGCGTCGTCGCGGAGTTGGCCGTTAGCGGGAGGTTGATGTCGGCCGCGACGTCCAGGCCGAGTTCATCGGCGTACTGCTTGCCACCCTCGACGGGTGACTTCCCGAAGGCGGTGTTCGAGAAGATGAACGCGACCGTCGCCTCCGCGTCGTTGTCGGCGATCCACTTGAGGTGGGCCCGCGCCTGGCTCGTGTAGTCGAGGTTGCCGAAGAAGTTGTACGGGGACTCGTCCGTCATCAGATTCGCCGAGTACGACGCCGAGACGTAGACGACCTCGTCCTGGGCGACCGACCCGGACAGCGCCTCCGTGTCAGCGGTCCCCCAGCCGATGATTATCGGCGGGTCGGAGTCCGACGTGTACCGGTCGTACAGCTGCTGTGCCTGCGACACCTCGTAGGCGTAGTCGCTGTTCGGGTGGTCGATGTCGCGGGACAGGAGGTCGTTCTCGTTGAAGTACGCGATGGCGTCGCGGGACCCGATCGCCGTCGGTCGGCCGACGTCCGAGGTCGCGCCGCTCTCGTCGTATATCCCCGGGATCGTGACCGCGCCGCCGTCGTCGCCACCGCCACCGCTACCGTCACCGTCGCCGTCGCCCCCGCCGATACAGCCGGCGAGGGCCCCGACGGCGATCGCTCCGGTCGCGGCCTTCACGAACCGGCGCCGACTCCGCGAATTGTCATCTAACGGCATGAAACAGCCTAACACATGACTACGGTTTATCTCTTATTGTGATAAACTGCCACGTACACCCGCATATCGAGCCCGCCGACGGGATCGGTTTTAAGCCCGTTCGGTCACCTACGTGTGGACATGAGTGACGACTGTCCATTCTGTCGGATAATACGTGGCGACATCCCGGCCAGAGTCGTCTACGAGGACGACGACGTGCTGTCGTTTCTCGACGCCAACCCGCTGGCCCGCGGTCACACCCTCGTCGTCCCGAAGACCCACCACGAGCGGGTGGCGGCGATGCCGGACGACGACCGCGACGCCGTCTTCGGCGCGCTGGGTCGACTCGGCCCGTCGGTGCAAACGGCCGTCGACGCCGACGGCCTCAACGTCGGGATGAACGACGGGTCGGCCGCCGGCCAGGAGGTGCCGCACGTCCACGGCCACCTGGTCCCGCGGTTCGAGGGCGACGGCGGCGGCGCGGTTCACTCCATCGTCCGGACCCGCCCGGACCTGCCGGACGGGGAAATGGACGAACTCGAGGCCGACATCCGCGACGCCGCGGAGTGATACCGCCGGCTCCGACCGGCCGAACAGTCCGCCGGGGAACCCGATCTCCGGGCGGGATCCGATCACACGTCACCGCATCGAGTTCCGTGGCTTCGAAACGGAGTATCGAGAGGGTTGATCTGAGTTTGACGGGTAACGGAGACGCTCCCGACGGCGAAACGAACGGACCCGACCGCTCGCTACGCGCTGCGGTCGAACGTCGGCAGGTGGTGGACTGCCCCGACGTCGTGGCCGCGACGGCACAGTTCCGACCGAACCGCGTCCCAGTCGTCGACGTCGACGAACCCGCGGAGGCGACGGTCGGTCTCGACCGGTTCCTCGAGGTGGTCGCGCTCCTCGCGCCGGACCAGATAGACGAGCGTTCCGCCGTCGACGGACTCGTATTCGAATCGTGGTCTTGAGTGCGGGTCGTGTTCTCCGAGTCCGCACTTGTTAGAAGAGGGGTTCGACACCCAAAAGTGAGTCGCTTGCCTCGGCAGCCTGCCGCCCGGTTTTCTGTACTTTGAAGCGCTCTGACGGCCGATCTGTTCGTGACAACTGCCGGTTCAGAGCCCCTGTGACGGCCGATCCGCACCGGAATATTTTTCACCGATAACTCGTCGAAACGTGCGTATGGGATACGACTCGCTCGCCCTCGTCGGCGCCGCCGGCGGCGCCGGGGTCACGCGACTGACGCTGGAGTGTGCGACGCTGCTGTCCCACGACGGCCGGGACGTGGCGGTGCTGGACGCCGCCTACGCCACGCAGGGGCTGGCCGACCGCACGCCCGGCCGCATCGACCCGGACATGACGGCGCTGTGTCTCGAAAAGCGGCCGCTAGAGGTCGGCCTGCTCGACCGGGAGGCCGGCGCGGGCCGGTTGGCGGTCTGTCCCGCCCGTGCGCCGTTCGAGCGGGTGGCTCGGGCGAAGACGCCCGACGCGGCCGTGGCGTTCGAAAATCGCATCGCGGAGGCGGCCCGCGCCTTCGACCACGTGCTCGTCGACGTGCCGCCGGTGGCGGCCAACCAGGCCGTCGCCACGGTCTCGGCCGCCGAGGCCGTCGCCGTCGTCGCCGACGCCGCCCGCGCCGACGACACCGTCCCGCGTGTCCGCGATCGTCTGGTCGACGTCGGCGTCGACCCGGCCGCGACCGTCGTCACCCGGGCGACCGACCACCCGGAGGCCGACGCGACGGTCCCGACGCTGTCCGGCGACCCCCCGGCGGTCGAGCGCGACGAGACGGCCCGCGACCGCGTCGGCGCCGTTCTGGAGGCGATGATAGGGATGTCGGTGGACGTGGACGAGGACACGGAGGGTCTCCGGGGTCGACTGCCGCTCTAGACGAGGTCGTTCAGGTCGCTCCGGGCGTCGTACAGCGGGTCGGCGTCGGGGTCAACGGCCAGGGCGTCGGCGACGACCGATTCCGCCTCGGGGATGGGGTCGTGCGTCGCGACGTACACTCCGAGCGCGAACTCCGAGGGGCCGACGCCGGTCAGCGTCTCGGCTTCCGTCCGGGAGATCTCGCCGACCAGCCAGTCGTTGACGACCCGCCGTGCGGTCGGCGATAGCGGGTCGACCGGCTCCCCGAGGAGGTACAGCGTCTTCGCGGCCGTCGTCGCCGCGACGTCGGCGACGGCGGCGGCCCGCCCGAGGTCCGCCCCCTCGGCGTACGCCTCCACGACGGTCCCGTCGGCCGTCGCGACGCCGCGATCCCGCTGCTCGGCGGTCACCTCCAGCCCCGCGGCGATGCTGGACAAGCCCATACCTGTCAATGGACGCTTCCCGTTAATTAAACCTTTCTCGCCCCGGAAACAGGGCGGCGACGCCCGCCGGTAGAACGTACCGGTTACCGGTACGCTTCGCCGCCCGCGATCGCCGGGACGCGGCGGTCGACGACCTTTTTTCAAGTGCCGTCGGGCCCAATATTCGATTGTGATGAGCGCGACGACACGACGGCTCTGCCCCGAGTGCGAGGGCCGGCTCAGAAGCACCGACACAGAAACCGTTTGCGACGACTGCGGGCTCGTCGTCGACGAGACGGCCATCGACCGCGGCCCGGAGTGGCGCTCCTTCGCCGACGATGACACGAACTCCGAGCGGTGTGGCGCGCCGCTGACGCGGTCGCGGCACGACCGCGGACTGTCGACGGAGATCGGCTACTCGACGCGGCTGAAGGGCCGCAAGCGCCGCCGCGTCGCCCGGATGCGGCGCCAGCACAGACGCGCACAGGTCGGCTCGAAGCGAGACCGCAACCAGGTGTACGGCTTCACCGAGATCCGGCGGCTGACGGGCCGACTCGAGCTGCCCGAGAGCCTGCAGGAACGCGCCTGCGTGTTGTTCGAGTCCGCACAGAAGGAAGATCTGCTTCGGGGGCGCTCCATCGAGGGGTTCGCCGCCGCCGCGGTGTACGCGGTCTGCCGAACGGCGTCGGTATCCCGCACCGTTGAGGAGGTGGCCGACGAGGCGACCGCCAGCCGGGCCGAACTGCAGGCCGCCTACGACGCGATGAACCGGGCGCTCGGGCTACCGACCGGCCCCATCGACCCCGCGGAGTACCTCGCCAGGTACGCCTCGAAGCTCGACGTCCCCGACGGAGTCGAGCGCCGGGCCCGCGGGCTCGCCGAGCGGGCCCGCGAGACGGGACTGTCGGTCGGCCGCAACCCCAGCGGCGTCGCCGCCGCCTGCATCTACACCGCCGCCCGCGAGGCCGCCCACGAGCTGACGCAGGCCGAGGTGAGCGACGTCGCCGGCGTCTCCGCGGTGACGATCCGGAACAGCTATCGGGAGCTACGCGACTGAGCGAGCGTCGACAGCGCCGCCACCGGCAGCTCGATCGCGTCCGCCCGCTCGCACAGCTCCGCCGGCACGAAGGAGAGCCGCCGCAGGAGCCGCCGGTCGCGGGCCAACTCGGCCGCCAGCGCCTCCACCTCGGCCAGCCCGCCGACGGCGGCGACCGCGGCCGTCGTCGCCCGGAGGTCGTCGATCGCCTCAAGCCGCTCGGCCGCCGCCACGCGCGTCTCGACGCGCTCCAGCCACGCCGCCATCCCCGCCGGGAGGTCCTCGACCGGCTCGGCGGCGACGAGCTCGACGTCCACCGACGCCGGCGGCACCGGCGTCGCGAACCCGACACCTCTCGCCGTCGCCACCTCGATCGTCACCGTCCCGTCGGCCCACCGGACGTCCGCCCCGGCGTCCCGCGGCGGCCAGACGGGGCCGTCACACCGGATCGCGAGCCGGACCCGATGTCGCTCGGTCGCCGTCACCAGCGTCTCGACGAGCGTCACGCCGTCCGTCCGCACCGCCTCGGTCGAAGCCGTCGGCATACCCCGTCTGGTCCCGTCATCGCAGAAAAGTCACAGCCGGATCACCGGGCTCTCCAGCCACGCCTCGGCGCTCGCGGCGTCGGCGAACCGCCGGCAGGCGAGGACGACCGGCGCCCGGACGACCCCGACACGGACGAGCGCGAGCGCGGCGGTCACCCCGCCCGCGTCGCCGAACGACGCGGCCTCCCCGCCCGGCACCGATGCGGCGGCCCCGTCGGCGGCCGGCCGGACCGCCTTGATCAACTCCGCTCGTGCGGTCCGCTCGAGGTTGTCGACGCGGTCCTGCAGCCGGAGCCGCCGCTCGCGGGCGTCGCGGGCCTCGCGGGCCCGCTCCCTGGCCCGTTCGAGTCGCTCCTCGGCGGCCGTCCGCTCGGTCTCCAGCTCCGACAGCTCCCGGACCGCCTGCCGGTACTCCGTCTCGAGGCTCTCGTCACCGGCCTCCGCCAGCCGTCCGCGGAGCGTCGCCACCCGCTCGCGTTGCCGCTCGATGCCGGCCTCCGCCTCCGCCAGTCGCCGCCGGGCCGTCGCGGGCGACGGCACCGGCTCACCGACCGCCGCCAGCCGCTCGCGGGCCGCGCCGAGCTCCGCGTTGACGCTCGCGGTCGCGCCGCGGGACCGCGCGGCCGCCGCTAGCGCCGCCCGCCGGTCGAGCGACAGCCCCGGCGCGATGACGGCGACGTGATCGTAGAGGCTCACGGCCGCCGTGGCCTCCTTCCGGCGGTCGCCGCCGACGAGGGCGACGGTCGGTGCACGGTCGCGGCGGTCATAATCATCGTCACAGCTCCCGTCGCTTCAGCGCCGGCGGCGACGGGTGGTCGGTGCCGACCGCGAACTTCGCGTACGGCACGTTCCGGTCCTCCCGCCCCTCGTAGGCCGCCGCCGCCTCCCGCACCGCCGTCGGCACGTCGCGGAACTCGTTGAACGGCGCCGTCCGCTCGACCTGCACGTCGTCGGGGTGTTTCTCCCGCAGCCGCAGCGCGAGGAAGGCCCCGTGTTCCGTCTCCGCCAGCAGCGCCGCCCGCCCGAACCGGCGCACGATCGTCTTCTCGTGGGTCCGGCAAACGTTCCGCAGCGAGGTCCGCGCGCCCTTCGAGTACGTTACGACGAGCAGCACACACGCAGTTTCCGCGTTTTCGCTGATAAAATTGACGTGCTACTCGATCTGCTCGACGATCGGTTCCTCCGCGCCGGTCAGCTCCCGGACCCGGCGGCGGGCCTGCCCCTCGGAGGCCGCCAGCACGACCGTCCCGTCGTCGGCCCGGTACGGCGCCAACTCGCCGTTGAACTCCGTGGCGAAGGTCCGCACCGTCGCCCGGACGCGCCGTTCGCAGGCCTCGAGGTCGGTCTCGCCGGTCTCCAGCTCCGAGAGCGCGTCTTCGATCTGCCGGAGGGCGGCGATACGGTCCATCAGACCGTCCGCAGATGGTCCGTCTGCGGCTCGTAGACGTCGCCCTTCTGCCGCAGCTTCTCGATTTCGTGTTCGGCCTTCGAGCGCTCCATGCCCGCCTCCTCGGCGCGCTCGAGCACCTCCTCGCGGGGGGCGCCCTCGTCGTACTCCGCTTCGACGTCGCTGATCAGCGTCTTGATGTTCTTGATGCGGTCCCGCTGGCTCTTGGACTGGCCCGTCTCGACGACGTCGGCGTCGAACTCGCCGGTTTCGGGGTCGACGCCGATGTCCTGCAGACACGACCGCACGATGTCGATGACCCGCTCGGCGTCGTCGGCCTCGATGGTGTCCGACAGCCGCATCCGGGCCGACGCCTCCGCCAGCCGCACCAGCGCCTCCAGCTTCCGCGCCGTCACCGGCACCGGCGCGTCCTCGCCCTGACCCTCCGCCCGCATGTCGACGTAGAAGTCTCGTATCTCCGCTTTCGCCTCCTCGGTCATCGTCGGGAAGCAGTTCCGCTTGGCGTAGGCGACGTACTTCCGGAGCAACTCGGCGTCGATGGTCGGCTCCACCTCCTCGGTGACGTTGTCGACTTCTTCCTGGGTCACGTTCGAGGTGGCCGTGTTCTCCCGGTGGGTGTGCAGTTCGCCCGCGTAGTTCGTGTTGATGATGTGCTCGGCGAGGTTGGCGTCGTCCTCCTCGTCGGGCTCGTCGGTGACCGTGAAGATGAGGTCGAACCGCGAGATGAGCGCCGGCTCCAGATCTATCTGCTCGCCGATAGGTTCGTACTGGTCGAAGCGGCCGTACTTCGGGTTCGCTGCGCCCAATAACGAGCATCTGGCTTTGAGGGTCGCGTTGATTCCTGCCTTGGAGATGCTGATAGAATTGTGTAGTACGACGCCCTGGCTGACGAACGTGTTCGTCGGCTCGACGGTCACGTCGTACACCCACTCGCAGGCGTCGTCGCCCGCGTTCGGGATCATCTCGACCTCGCGGACGCGGTAGAACCGGAGGTCACACCGCGCCTCGAGGGCGTCGGCGCGGCGCTCGAACTCCTTGAGGGCATCGACGACGGCCTCGTGAGCGCGGTCGGTCAGGTTCGCCCGCCGTTCGGCGTCGTACCCCCCGTTCTCGGCGTAGCTGACGGAACTCGTCGTTTCGCCGTCGAGACGCTCCGCGAGTTGCCGGCACGACCAGCCGGCGGCGTCGCGAACCGCTGCGAGGTCGTCGGCGTCGCGCAACGCGGCCTCTATTTCGTCGGCGCGTCCGCGGAGGGCGTCGAGTTCCGCCTCGACCGTCTCGACTTGGACGCCGTAGCCCTCGTCGAGGTGGGGTCGGAACTCGCCGGTGAGACGGAGACCGAGCAACCTCCGGAGGTTCCGAATCTCCCGCGCGGCGCTCGTCGGCAGGACGTCGTGGTGGCGGGGCGTCTCGTTGCTCCGCTCGGCGAATACGACGGCCTCGCCGTGCCGGTCGTCGGCGGTGTCGACCACCTGCTCGACGAACCGCTCCGTCGAGTCACCCATCACGTACACCTTCCACGAGTCCTCGGCGCCGTCGTGGTGGATACGGGACGCGACGCCGATTTTCGACAGCGCGTCGGCGTAATCGCGGGACAGCCCCTCCGAGGCCGTCGAGAAGGACATCGCCTCGCTCTCGACGCCGCCGTCGCCGGCGAACGCGCCGACGAGGAACCGTCGGATCTCCTCCTCGTGTGCATCATTTCGGGGAAGTTCCGCTCGAACCAACGGTACAGCTTGGTCGACACCCACCGCTTCGTCACGGTCCCGGCCCCGTCGGTTGTGTCGGTACTCTCGACGCCGAACACCGACGCCATCAGGCGGTCCATCCGCTCCAGCAGCCGGTCGTCCTGGTTGGAGAACCCGATTTCGTGGGCCGACCCCGCGTATGAATGGCCCTCCGCGACCAGGAAACCGAGGGCCTCCGCGAGGTCGCCGGACAGCGCCTCGGGCAGGTCCACGTCTTTCTCCTTGCCGACCTGCCGCTCGCCGTCGAGTTCGACCGCCGTACTCGAGTTCGGGAGCTTCCGCGGCGCCGGCACGAACGCGCCCTCCTCGATGTTGCGGGCCTCGACCGTGCCGACCTCGCCCTCGTCGTCGACGAACACTGGGTGCTCGGGCGTCACGGTCACCTCTCGGCCGTTCGAGAACGCCACGCGGACGAATTCCTCGGGCGCCTCGTGTCGGCTCACGCGGTCGACCGGGAGCTTTCTCGTCTCGTCGTCCTCGAAATCGACCGAGTGGATGCCGACGTCGTCGACCGGCAGGATTTCGCAGTCGACGCCGTCGACGACCGCCTCCGGGGACGCCTCCATCCGACCGTCGACGAACTCGCCGATTTCGACTCGTCTACCGTCCGACAGCAGTACCTCCGTGTCCGGGTGGTAGGACTGCTGTTCGAGCGCTTCGTGCATGGCAGAGCGGTCCTCCGGCCGCATCTTGTCGAGTTCGTCCACCGCCGCGATGCCCTGGTCGGCCAACACGAGCGCCCCCGCCTCGAGGGTCCACTGCTGGCCGTCGCCGAAGTCGTCGCGCACGGCCGCCGCGGTATTGTGGGTGATGACGCCGTTGCCGATGAAATTGTGGGTCTCGGGGACGGTCAGGTCGAACACTTCCTTCTCGCCGGTATCGACGGCAGCGACGACTTCGTCCCATCGAAGGTCCGCCTCGACCGCTTCGCGGATGTCCGATTCGACGGGTCCAAGCTCTATCTCTTCGAGCATTGACTGGGCCCGTGCTCGTCCAGGATTGTGACCGCGATTGAGGTTGTGGTAGTACTGGCCGGCAGTTGTTTCGACAGTACTGAGCGCCGCCCCGACGGGAAGTTTCTCCTGTTGCCGACGCTCTTCGGTGACGATGCGCTCCAATGCCTGTTGTTTCTCCGAACATCCGAACCCGATACGTTCGGCGTATCGGTCGATGTCCGCTCCATACATCTCTACGAAGTACTGGATATGCTTCGTCTCGACTGTCTGCCCGTCTTCGAGCTCCGTGGTTCCTCGTCTATCGCGTTCGCGGACGCTCGCTCGGATGCCGTAGGTTTCGAGCATTGACTGCACTTGCCGAGCGAGCGACTCGCTGATGGTCGACATGAGGACGCTCGAACCGCCCGACTCCCGCTCGGAGACCGATCCGTCCGCATCCATCAACCCTCTGAGGAACGCGTCTGCGTGCTTCCCGACGGTCAGCCTCGACGCGAGTGAAAGGCTCTCTTTGGGGGTCTCCATCCCCGCATTGGAGAGGAGTCGTGTGACCGTCACGCTACTGAAGCGTATACACGGAACCTTGTCGTCCTGACGTTCAATTTCGGGCCGTTTGTCGAACTTCGTCTCGAAGATGTCGGCAGCCCGTTCAAGCAACGTTTCGTCGCCGTTCGATATCCGGACGGTCCCGCGGTTTCCATCACGGCGGCCGAGCGAGATGTCTCCGTCACCGAACACGAGTCCCAGTAGATACATCAGGTCCCGGTCGAAGCGTTCGGGTATCGTGATGCTATCGCCGTGGCGGACCATCAAGCGGTCGAACTGAACGTCGCCACGAGTTGCTCCGATCGCCTTGAGCATCCGGTCGAGTTTCTCCAGCGGGACGTGGCGATTTTTCAGGTAGAGATAGATGAAGTCCTCCGAGAGGTCCAGCGCTGCCGCGGCATCCCGGAGCGTTCCGAACTCCTCACACAGGGATTCACGGAGAAGCGATACCGACTCGTCCGAAAGTCGTACCTTTTCGGTCGAGAGTTCGAGGAACTCCCGAACGGGGACCGCCGACCGGTCGATACCGTCGTACCGCGGTGCTGCGACGTAATCTCCGGGCTCAATTTCGGAAATCTTACGCCACTCGATGCCATCGGCACCGCATACCAGAACCGGGGTGTTGACCGAAGCTTCGAGTTCCTTTCCGTAATTCGTCTCGATCCGGCGGCACGGCTTCTCCGGCATCCGCCACACGTGCGAAGCGTCAGCATCGGTCATTTCTCCTCGGTCGCGGTCGAACGTTCGGACACCGACTGTGCTCTCGGCGGCGGTTTCGGTGGTCACGGGGGCCGGGATGTCCCCGGCCGCGAGTTTTCGAATCGGCCTGAATCCCTTGTCGGTGTGGATCATCGTGTCACCGGTGACGCACAGTCCTGCCGAACTGCTGCCTTTACCTGAGGTGTAGACGGACCTCGGCGCCAGGTTTCGGATGTACTGCAGTAGCTGTGAGTTGTGCGAGATAACGTTGTTCGAGAGGTACGTGTGCGTTCCTTCGACTTCGAGGTCGTACACCCACTCGTAGTCCGGGTCGACGGTCTCGATTGATTTGATTCGATCCCACCGGATGTCGCTCCTCGCGAGCCGCTCGAGGGTTTCTACCGTTTGCTCGGCTTGCAGTGCCGCTTTAATACGCTCGAGAAGCACGTTCCGTGCGGCGACAGTCCGGCCGCCGTCGGGTACTGCGTCGTTCCGCTCATAGTAACTCACTGCCGTCTGCTCGACACCCATCTCGTCGGCGAGTTCCCGCTGGGAGACGTTCAACTCGTCACGAACTGCTTCCACGTCCCGCCACTCGCCACTCCGGAGTTGGTCTCGGGTTTCTCGTAGCCAGCCGAGCCGCTCTCGGAACGCGGAAGCGACCTGCTCGAGGCTCTCTCTGCTTGGATTCCGGTCACCACGCTCGTAATGTTGGTACGTGCTGCGGGGGAGTCCACATTCTGACTGGGACAGCTCGAGTGTCTCTCGCACTTGCCGTAGGTCCTCGCCGATGTTCGGAACCACATCACGGTTCGTGTTCCCTGTCACCGCTTCGTGATCGTCCGCTTCGCTCGACTTCCGAGCAGTGACGAACCCGATCCGGTCGACGTACTTTTTGAATTCTTTGCCGCTGATTCGGAGGCAATAGCTATCGTTCGAGTGGGGTTGAATCTGCGCGCCGATACCTACAGCAAGCAGAAGCGAACGAACGTTTTCCAGCAACTCGCGGCTCATGGACGCAACTGAGATTTCCCGCTCCTTCGCAGAGACGTGCCCCTCAGCGTCGATGTATGCGCGCAGGAACTCGCGTTTCGTCCTCGGCGTTGCGCTGAGTAGCGTATCCGGAACCCGTCGCTGTGCCGACCTTTCGAGAATCGACGGTTCGAGGTTCTCGAGGAAACTCGCAAACTCGCCCGAATTGCACCGCACCACCGACGCCGATTCGTCCGCTCTCGGCTCGTCGACCGTGTACTCGAGATTCAGAGATTCGAGCGCCCGGGCGGTGTCAGTTAGAATCTCCTCGTCTTCGTTCGTGATTCGGATGTCACCACAGTTGTCCTCATCGAGTTCGACGTGCCCCTCGGCGATGATGAAGCCGACGAGCCGTGCCAGTTCAGGCGTCCACTCGTCCGGAAGGTGTAGACGAACGGCGTTGTTGGCCCGGGAGCGCACGAATGTTCCCCTCTCCAAGTCTTCTGCCCGCGTCGCCTCGGGGCAGCCGCCGGACTGCACGAACAGCGGATGCGAGGGTGTCACCTCGACGGTCCGTCCGGACGCAGTTCGAATCCGGTACATCCGGTCCGGAGCCTCACGCTTCCAGACTCTCGTTGCTCGACTCCGTTCGATTGTCCCGTCCGGACACATCGTCGACACCTCGATATCAACAGACTGGTAAACGCCGTCATCGACTGAAACGGGATCAGTCAGGTTCCTCTCCACGAGATCCTTGATCCTCTCCTCCGATCCGTCAGAAAGTGTCAACTTATTATCACCGCGAATACACTTGCCGGTTCCAGGGTCCCCGATCAGGAGCATGTGCAAATCTCCACGAATCCGCGAGCCGTCGGGCAGGTGTTTGGTGACGCCGGAGAACAGCTGCATGATGATGGCGAGCTTCTCCTGTTCGTAGCCGTAGATGGAGGGCGCCATCGACCCGACCATCTGCTCGTAGATGTCGCCGGCGTTCGACAGCTCGATGATTTCCTTTTTGTCCTCGTCGGTGATGTCCATGTCCTCGAACTGCTCGTCCTCGATGTCGACGGTGATGCCGTCCATGTAGACGTCGAAGACGGGCGATTTGTCCCGGTCGGAGCCCTGCTGGTCGAGATGGAGGATCCCGGTAACGCGGACGTGGTCGCCGGCGGTCACCTGGCCGGTGATGTCGTCGTCGATGTGGACGTCGATGCTCTGTGGGGTTTCGCCGCCGCGCAGCCCCTCGGGCGACTCCTGGACGCGGAGCTTCTGGGCGTCGACGAACTCCGATTGGTCGAAGTTGATCTCGAAGGGACCCTGTCGCTCGCAGCCCTGGCACTCGTGGGGCTCGTAGAACTCGCCGGAGGTCTGCGGAATGCGGGTGAGCGTCCCGCAGCGCTGGCACTCGAAGGCGGCCTCCGTCACCTTCGGGCGGACGTCGGTGGCCTTCCGGACGATACCGGTGACGGCGATGAGCTGGCCGCGGTGGCGCGCGCGGATGTCGCGGATGTCGGTCGTCTCCTGGAGGTTCCGGACGCGGATGTGCGCCTGGCCGAGTTTGACGTCCACGGGGAGGTCGTAGAGCCGCAGCGCCTCCTCGGCGTAGTCCCGCATCTGGTCCGGCTGGGCGAGGAAGTCGTCGGCCAGGTCCGGGTCGAACCGATAGAGGTCGTTCCAGTCGACGTACAGCGATCGCTGCTCGTTGGGGTACTTCTGTGCGAGCTCGCCGATCTCGTTGCGGTAGTAGTCGCGGTAGAACCGCTCGAACCTGTCGATGACCTCGGTGTCCTCCGCGCGCGCCATGTAAGTACGGTCGTTTGGCGGGCCACCGACTAAGAACCTTGGTGACCGGAGTGAAACTGTTGCCGCCTCGCCGACCGCGGGGCTCTTGAGGGCCGGTACCGTACGTTCGGGCGATGAATACACGACGGCTCGAGGTCGTCTGCGAGACGCTCCGCACGCGGGGGTACGAGATCGAGCGGGCCGACAGACACGCGGTGGCGATTCCGGACGACGGGACCGACCTCGTCGGCGTCCCGGGCGAACTCCGGGTCGTGCCGGCCCGGACCACGCCGGTGGGAATCCTCGAGGCCGTCGCCGACGCCGTCGCGGGCGACCGGACCGCGCTGTTCGCGGCCCATCCCGTCGACGCGGCGGCGATCCGCGACGTGCTGACGGACCCGCCGGGGCTGGTCGCCGCCGGCGACGACGGCCGGACGTTCTACGACACGCCGGACCGGCTCCGGGCCGGCGACGCCGGTCTCGCCTGCTGTCGGGCCGCCGAGCCGCCGGTCTGGCGGGAGCGACCGGCCGACGGCGTCACCGGCGAGGGCAGCCGGTTGGTCCTCCGGGCCGACGGCGAGACGGTAACGGCCTTCGACTCCACCGCCGACCTCGCCTGCCCGGCGGCGTCCGCCTTCGGCTACGCATACCGCCGGGACGACGACGGCCGCTTCCGGGTCGAGAACCTCGACACCGACCGGACGGCGGGTCGATTCGCCTCCGTCGGCGAGATGCGGGCCAACGCCTACCGGCCCGTGCCGGCCCCGCTCGTCCCAGAGCGGGTCGTCGGCGACGCACACCTCCCGACGTCGTGGGCGGTGGCGACGGTCGACGACGGCCGCGTCGCAACTGTCGAGGGCGCCTGACGGTCGTTCCACGGGCTGCGCCCGCGGTCACCGCCGCCCGAGCGGCTCGATGCCGCCGCGCCTGAGCAGCTCGAGATTGCCGCGTGCGAACGGGTCGAAGCCACCGCGTGCGAGCGGCTCAAGATCGCCGCGTCCGAACGGCTCGATGCCGCCGCGGTCAGTCGTCCTCGCCGCTGCCGCGGCCGATGCGGCGCGTCTCCTCGCCGTCGACCTCCCGGATCTGCTCGGCGAACAGTGCGTTCGTCATCACGAGGTGACCGAAGTACGTCGCCGCGTAGTCCACCATCCCGAACGGGTGGAGGTTCGACTGCTCGGCGGGCGGCAGGAGGCTCCCGATCAACTGTATCTGGCCGTCGCCGACCTCAAGCGTCCCGACGACGACGTCGCCGCCGGTCGTGCCCGCGACGGTCCCGCCGGCGTCGTCGAAGGCCCCGCTATCGACGCCGTAGATGGGTGCCTCGTTCTCCGAGTAGCCTACCGGCGCGATGTACCACAGGTGGTCCTGGATGGGCCGGCGGTCCGTCACGAGCGGGTGGCTGTCGTTCACCTCGTCCAGTTCGCCCACGTAGGCCGTCCGCTCGGTGACGTCCTCGGCGGCGATGCCGTCGACCAGCTCCGGCAGGAGGTTCAGCCCGGTGTCGGTCAACACGAGGTTGCCGCCGTCGCGGACGAAGCTCTCGACGGTGTCGACGTCGCCGGCGTCGACGTCGTCGTGGACGAGCGCCAGCTGGTCGTAGCCGTCGAGGGCCGCCGCGTCGACCGCGCCGGAGGCGACGGCGTCGACGGCGACGTTCGCGTCCTCGTCGAGGTCCTCGAAGTACCGCAGCGGCGTCACCTCGTAGTCGCGCTGTTCGTAGCCGAGCTCGGCGGCCGGGTTCGGGGCGTCGGCGGCCGCCGCCGTGGTGAACCCGACCTCGGCGTCGCCCGGCGTCCCGAGGGCGTTGTCCAGTTCGACCGTCCACTCGCCGGCCTGGGCGTCGACCTGCCAGGTCGGCAGCGCACAGCACCGGCCGCCGAGCGCCCGGCCCTCGCCCGCCTCGAAGCTGCGGACCGTCGTCCCGTCCGGGGCGATCAGCCGTGCGCTGGCGACGCTCCGGTGGACGTGGGGGTTGACCGAGAGCGTCGTCGCCCTGGCATCGACGGCCCGCGAGACGGAGGCCGACCCGCCGGCGGGCACCGTCGTCTCCTCCGTCGTCGACTTCCCGGAGGGGTCGTACTCGACGGCGTCGCCGTCGCCGTCGACGTGGCCCAGGTCCTCTGCCCGCCGCGTGAGCGCGTCCGTCGTCACGTAGGCGACGTCGCCGCCGGCCTCGACCCGGCCGGTGACGTCGCGGGTCGCGAAGTCGATCGCGCCGAGGATCGCGCCCTTGTAGCCGTCGACCTGGAGGCCGACCCGCGCCTGGTCGTAGACGTTCCCGCCGACGAGGTTCGAGTACGACATCTCCATCGTCAGGCTGGGAACGCCCAGCCCGCCCAGTTCCTCGGGGAAGGCCATCCACTCGTCGACGAAGCCGGTCCCGGAGTAGCCGATGGTCTCGACGGGTGTCCCGAAGTTGTACGCCTGCTCGGGGACGACCGAGAGCCCGAAGGCGCTCGGGCTGGCCGTCTCGGTCACCGGCGACAGCGCCTCGCCGGCGGTCTCCCACTCCTCGACGTTGGCGGTGATGCGCTCGCCGATGGTGTCGATGAGTTCGAAGCTGTTCTCGAGGTCGTCGCTGGAGGACTGCGAGGCGCCGTCGAGCGCGAGCACGAAGTCCTTCGAGGAGAGCATCCCGTGGAGGTCGATCGCACAGACCAGGTTCTCGTAGCTCCGGCAGTGCTCGACGAACGCGAGGGCGTCCGGCGTCGTCTCGGCGACGTACTCCGGCGGGTTGGTCTCGCCGTCGAGCCCGCTGCCCAGCGGCTCGGCGACGGTGTGGTCCGGCGATATCCACCCGGGATTCGGGAACTGGCGGTTCGTGTCGCCGCCGAGGTTGCCCCGCTCGTGCAGCGGTGCGCCCGGCACGCCGAGACTCTCGTACTGCGGCCGGCGGGCCGCCCACCCGTCGGGATTGGTGAACGTGAACACGAGCGCCAGCTCGTCGAGCAGCGCCTCCACCTCCGGGTACTGGCCCCGCAGCACCCCCTCGATGAACCGGGGGGCGGCCTCGCCGCCGGCCCGCTCGTTGCCGTGGATGGTGCAGTTGGTGAGGACCTGTTTTTTCTCGGCGAAGGCCTCCCGGTCGTCGACGTCTTCGGCGACCTCGACCACGAGCACGCCCCGCGGGTCCCGCCGGTCGGTGACGTAGTTGTACTTGCCGGCGCTCTCGCCGGCCGAGAAGACTCGCATCCGGTCGTCGAACGCCTCCGCGAGGCGGTCGAACCCCGCCGCGACCTCCTCGAAGTCGATGTAATCGACGCTCCGCTCCGGCGTCGGGAAGACGCCCAGCGGGTAGTAGCCGAGCCGCCAGAACGGGTTGGCCCCCGGCGAGAAGTGCAGCGTCCGGGCCGTCGGCAGCTCCGCGACCCTCTCCGCTTCCGCCGTCGTCAGCGCCGCGTAGGCGGCCGGCTCCGGGTCGGTCGTCGTCCGCACCTCTCCGGCGACCGACCGCATCGCCTCGAACGACGCCGCGTCGTCGAACTCGACGAGCGTCGGCCGCCGGTCGCCGTCGACAACTGGACGAACCGGCGCCGGGATATCGGGGCCGTCTCGAATGGGTCTTCGAACATAATCGTAACTCACACGATGGTTGTTTTCACCCCTACAAAAGGTTCTGACAAGGGCGTCCAAAGCGGGTCGGGCTACGGCGGCCACCGTTCGTCGAAGCGGTAGTCGTCGGCCCAGTTGATCGAAGCGTCGGGCTGGTCCGACGGGTCGACGCGCAGGGAGATGGATTGATCGAACTCATCGTTCGTAACGAGGTAGATCTCCCCCGTCTCCGAACAGTGGACACAGTAAACGTCAATGGCGTTCGAATCCCGGGTCGGAAAGCGTATCCGACCGTCAACGACGCTTCCGGAACAGGCACGTACCCTGTGCTGGGTCCCCGAATCGTCGCAGGCGATGAACTGGTACGGCCTACTATCGACCTGAACGAACGGGGCAAGGCGCTCCTGCAGGCGTTCGCCGACTGGCTCAACGGCAGGGGCTCGGCCGTGGCTCGCGGACCTGATTCGGTGAGCGCTCGGTGGCCAGCGCGCGTCGAACTCGTAGTTGTCCGCCCAGTTGATCGATGGGTCCGGCTGGTCGGGGTCCTCAACGCGCAGCGAAATCCGCCTGTCGAACTCGTTGATATATACCAGGTACAGGGTTTCGAATTCGTGAACGTAGACGATGAAACAATCTATCTCACCGTCGTAATACTTGTATACGTTGCCTTCTGCGTTCGTGTGCTGGCTTTTAGTGTGGAAGGTAATGACCCCGTTGCTCAGTCGACCGGTTTTGATTTGCAGCGTCAGCAGTTCGCCGGCGGGTGTTTCGACCACCATATCGTACCGCTGGTTATCGCCGAACGGCGTGAGGACCGGAATACCGTGGCGCTTCAACTCCGCGAGAACGGCTGCTTCGGTGAGTTCTCCCTTTTGATGTGCGTCCATGGTTCGAGGGTTCTCGTCCCCTCAAAAGGTAAAAATATGGCCATCAACCTCACGAGCACGTCTGCAGTGCACACTGTCAGGAGTCGGATAACAGGATAGGAGGTGCCGAAACGCCTGGTATCGGGCGTTTTAGGCATGGGATCGCCCGGATTCGAACCGGGGTCCACAGCACCCAAGGCTGCGAGTATAGCCAAGCTAACCCACGATCCCGCACCGTACGGTACCTGCCGGCCGCGTGAAAACGTTTCGTTCTGGCCCCAAGGGATTTACCCCGGCTTCGAGAACCCCGTGCATGGTCACGACAACGGAGATCGGGCTCCTGATTCTGGCGCTGGCGCTGCTGTTCGGCGCCTATCGCATCATCAACACGATCAAGCCGCTCATCATCAACGCCATCGTGGGGGTGATCATCCTCATCGTCGCCAACGTCGCCGGCCTCGGGGTCGCAATCTCGGCGGTCGCGGTGCTGGTCTGTGCGGTTGGCGGCCTACCGGGAGCGGTGCTGGTCATCCTGCTGTCGATCCTCGACATCGCCTTCGCCGGGACCATCGCACCGCTGGTCTGAATAACTCAAAGAGCCATTTTACCTTCAGCCACGCATTTTATACGCCGGTGCGTGGCTTCGAGCATGCGACACGTTGTGACTGCACAGCCGTTCGGGCCGGTGGTTCGGCTGCTCGGACGGGTCGTGACGCTGCTGGAGGGGATGGCGTTCTGGACGGCGGCGGCGTTCCCGTTCGTCTACCTCGGTGCGTTCCTGCTCCACGCCCGCGGGTCGCTCGGCGGAACGGCCATCGCCCTGCTCGCGGCGGTCAACCTCGTGGCCATCGTCGCCGGCCACCGGTACGGCGGCAACGGGAGGGACCGGTGACATCCTCGCCCGCCGTAAACGGCGGGGCTTCCAACGCAGTTGGAACCCCGGCCGGCTGCCGAGGGAGGTTTCGGGGCGTGGCGTTCCGAGCGTCGGACGGCAGGGTCCCTACCTCGGCTCGGAGTGCCCCGCGGTGCTGCCACGAGCACTCCCATCCGCACGCGTGTCATCGCCGTCCGGTTTCTCGGGACGGCTCTCACCCGAGCGGTCATCCGGCGGGGAGC
>PXRZ01000043.1:0-39981 GCA_003022945.1 Halobacteriales archaeon QS_8_69_73
TACCCCGATAGACGGGGTTGCGGGTTCTAAACGTACCGATTTCGAAACCCGGGCCGGCCGAAGCGCGGTGGTCGGCGGCGCATCCGACGCGCTTCCTCGTACCCCTGAAGGGGTGGGTTTCCGCGCTGTACCACTATGAAGGTCGCCGTCACCGTCCAGCACCCGGCCCACGTTCACTTCTTCGACAGCGTCGCCGCCGATCTGGAGGCGGCGGGCCACGAAACGCGCGTCTACGCCCGGGAGAAGGGCGTGGTCGCCGACCTCCTGGCCCGCAGCGACGTCGCCCACGAGCTGCTGGCCGGCGAGGCCGGCTCCATTCCGGCGCTCGCAGCCGTCCAGTCGCTGTACGAACTCCGGCTGCTGCGCCGGATCCGGCGCTTCGAGCCCGACGTCGTGACCGCCATCGGCGGGGTCGCGGCCGCCCACGTCTCGACGCTCCTGGACACCCCCTCCGTCGTGTTCTACGACACCGAGCACGCGGCGCTCGTGACGCGGCTCGCCTACCCGTTCGCGGACGTGGTCTGTACGCCCCTCACCTACCGCGAACCCGTCCCCGGCACCCACCGGCGCTACCCCGGCTGCCACGAACTGGCCTACCTCCACCCGGACCGGTTCAGCCCCGACCCCGCGGCGGTCGAGGGGCTCGGCTTCGACCCGGCCGAGCGGTTCGTCGTGCTGAGAGCGAGCGACTGGTCGGCCTCCCACGACGTCGCGGCCGGCGGGTTCCGGGACCTCGTCGCGGCGGTCGAGCGGCTGGAGGCGGCCGGCGCCCGCGTCGTGCTCCTGCCCGAGGGCGACCCGCCGGCGGCCGTCGCGGACCGACAGCGGGAGGTTCCGCCCGACGCCGTCCACGACCTGCTGGCCTACGCCGATCTCTACGTCGGCGAGGGCGCCACGATGGCCGCCGAAAGCGGGGTGCTTGGTACGCCGGCCGTCTACGTGAACTCCCTGTCGATGGGCTACACCGACTGGCTCGAACACCACGGCCTGTTGTTCGGCTACCACGGCGACGACCGCCACGAGCGGGGCCTAGACCGGGCCGAAGCGCTTCTGGAATCGGACGTCGACTGGCAACGACGTCGCGACCGGCTTCTGGCCCGCGCGACGGACACGGCCAGCGTCGCCGTCGCGGAACTGAAACGGGCCGCGGCCGGATGAAGGCCCTCCAGCTCGTGACGACGCCGCGGCCGTTCTTCGACGACCAGCTCGCGGCCCTCGAGCGCCACGGCGTGGAGTGTACGACGGTGACGGTTCCGGGCGACCGCGGCGACCGAACTCCCGTCGATCTCCTCCGGTTCGTGCGACAGGTTCGTCGGGTCGCCGACGACAGCTACGACGTGGTTCACGCGAACTTCGGGCTCACCGGCCCGGCCGCCCTCGTCCAGCCGGTCCGGCCGGTCGTCCTCACGCTGTGGGGAACCGACGTGATGGGCGATCACCGGGCCGTGAGAACCCTGAGCCGGCTGTCGGCTCGCCGGGCCGACGCCGTCGTCTTCCCCTCCCGACGCCTGACCGACTACCTCGATTGTCCCCATCACCTGGTCCAGTTCGGCGTCGACACGGAGCTGTTCCGACCGATACCGCGGGATACCGCCCGCGCGACGCTCGGGTGGGATCCCGAGCAGCCCGTCGTACTGTTCCCGTACGATCCCGACCGTGCGGTCAAGAACTATCCGCGGGCGGTGGACGTCGTCGATCGGCTGGCGGCCGACGCCGACCTGCGCGTCGTGACGGGCGTGCCGCACGAGCAGGTGCCGACGTACATGAACGCCAGCGACGCGGTCCTGATCACGTCCCGCCGGGAGAGCGGACCGCTGGTCGTCAAGGAGGCGGCGGCGTGCAACGTCCCCGTCGTTTCGACGGACGTCGGGTTCGTCCGGGACGTCCTCGGTCCGGTCGACGCCAGCGCGGTCCGGGAGACCGACGCCGGCCTGGCGGCGGCGCTGGACCGCGTACTGGCCGACCATCGGCGGTCCGACGGCCGTAGGAGTGCCCCGGAGCTGAAGGCAGACGAACTCGGCGCACGTCTCAGCGACCTGTACGAATCGCTCGCCGCTAAACGGTCGACGTGACGACGAGAGCCGAAAGCTGACGGCGGTACGGTGTGGGGCCAGTCACCGCCGCCGGGACGGGGCCGCCTGCCCGGTCCGGTCAGCGGCCGCGGCGAAGCGTGACTCCGACGGCGCCCACGGCGATCAGACCGCCGAGCGCGGCTACGGGGACGGCCTGGCCGCGGACGACGGCCCAGCCGACGCCGGGCACCTGTCGCGGCGCCACCGCGGCCCGCCGCAGGTGTGCGAGGCCGGTCCGGAGGTCGCCGTCGCGGAGCCGGGCCTTCGCGAGTATCAGCGCGTGGCGGCCCTCGACGTCGTGGCCCGCGGCCTCCAGCGCCGCGACCGTGTCGGCGAACGTCTCGAGGTAGTGTTCGTCGGCGGCCTCGACGGCGTCGGCCGCGGGGTCGTCGGACTCGTGCCGGACGACGAGCGGCTCCGGGACGTGGGCCAGTTTGCCCTGCCGAAGAATACGGACGAGGAACTCCGCGTCCTGGAACCGGTCGAAGGACTCGTCGAAGCCGCCGAGCCGCTCGGCGACCGCCCGTTCGACGAGGAGCGTCGAGCCGGCGTGGGTGTGGAGGTCGTCGAGCAGGACGTCGGCGACGAGCTCCTCGCCGCCCTCGACCGGCTCGGCCGACTCGGCCGACTCGGCCGACCCGGCGTCGCGGAGGAGATCGGCCACCGCGACCTCAAGGCGCCCGAGGAGTCCGTCGTGGGTCCGCTCGACATCGCAGTACGCCGCGACCCACTCGTCATCGTCGCCGCGGTCGTCGAGCCGGTCGAGCTGTCGTTCGAGCTTGCGCGGCCGCCACTCGTCGTCGGAATCCAGGAACGCGACGTACTCGCCGGTCGCGTGCTCGATTCCGGTGTTCCGCGCCGCGGACGCACCGCGGTTCTCGTCGTGGGCGACGCGTTCCAGCCGCGGGTCCCGGCGCCGCTCGACGACGGCCGCGGTCTCGTCGGCCGAGGCGTCGTCGACGACGACGACCTCGAGGTCGGTGTGCGTCTGTGCGAGCACGCTGTCGATCGCTCGCCCGAGCACCGGCGCCCGGTCGTACGTCGGAATGATGACGCTGACGGTCGGCATCGGTCGGGCGGTCGGCGGCCGCGCGGTTTTATTACGGGCCCGGTAACCGGCGCGGTGCGGCGCGGAACGGCGCGGTCGGAACGCCGCGTGCGGCGCCCTCGATTGCGGAAGTCGGCGGTCAGGACTCGACGCAGAGCGTGACGTCACCGTTTGCGTAGAGGACGTCCCGGCCCGCGCAGGCGCCCCGGGGACCGACGCGCCGGACGGCCACCGTTCCGTTCCGGACGAACAGCGGTGCGCCGTTAGTCTGGTACCCCCGGTGGACCACCCGGTTGTTGGCCATCCGGCCGTTTTCGGTCACCGCGGCCTGGACGGCGAGGTGGCTGTCGGTCCGCCGGAACACGGTCGCGTACGGCGAGTCGGTCCACACCGGGTCGTCCGCGGAGACGATGGCGCCGACCGTGTGAACGCCGGCGACCTCGGACTCGGTGTATCCGAAGCGGAGCTGGTGTTCGGAAAATGGCGGTGCATCACGCGTCGCGTCCCCGGCGACGAGCATCGTCGCGGGGAACGCGATCACGACGACGAGAAGACAGGCGGTCGCCACCCTGGGGTGGGCGCTGGTGGCGAGATACGCCAGCCCGAGGACGCCGAGGACGGCCATCGGGGCGTAGAGGAACGCGAACCAGCGGCCCGGCAGGAATATGTCGATGCCGAACAGCGGGATGACGAGCGCGAAGGTGCCCATCGCGACGCTGCTCAGGACGAAGGTGAGCGTCGCGTGGGAGGCGCGAGCGCCGTTGAGGACGTACAATGAGCCGAGGATGCCGACGCCCGCGGTGAAGACGAAGCCGAAAACGTCGATGTAGGCCACGAGCGTGTCGATCAGCCCGGTCACGCCGGCGGCCGCCTCCGCCGCGGCGGCGTCGGTGGGTCGCTCCTGGAGCGTGAACAGCCCGAGACTCTCCCGCAGGCGGCCGGCGAACTGGACGGAGATCACCCCGAGGAACCGTCCGCCCCGATACGGCGTGATACTCCAAACGAACGTCATGATGCCGGTTTGAAACAGAAGAATGCCGGTGACATCGTTCATCGCGTCGGAGCGGTACGGGATGTCGGCCGCGAGCAGCAGCTGGACCGCGACGGCGCTGGCCAGGACGACGAACATCACGAAGGCCCCGACCTGGTGGATCAGCGGATTCGCGCCGATGACGACGGAAAGCAGCACGATGTCCCGTGGCGCCCGGAACATCATGATGCGGACGAGCAGATAGAGTCCGACGAGAAAGCCCACGAGCGAGAGGCTGTTCGGAATCAACACGAGCGACCAGCGTACGGCCTGATCGCTGATGGCGTACAGGGCGGCGGCGGCGAGCGCCCACCGGGGGCCGATGAACAGCCTGGCGGTCGCGTAGATCACGAGCGGGACGAACACCATCGCGACGCCGAGCGAGAGATACAGCGCGACACGGATCGGAATGCGAGCCAGAACCGAGGTGGTGACGACGAGGAGGTGGTACAGCGGCGCAGTGTAGTACTTCTGGGCGCGAGAGGGGAACTCGAGCATCGCGTCAAGGGTGCCGGCGTCGTGGACCGCCCGTACGAGCTCCACGTGGGTCCAGGTGTCGACGCCGATGACGCCGGCGGTGGTCGTGAGCGCGGCGAGCCTGACGACGGCGGCGAGCGCGAGCAGCTGGACGAGAACCGCGATGGGCCGCAGGTCCCCCCGTTCGGCGAACAGGACCTGGATCAGTATGAGCGTACCGACGCCGCCGGACAGGAGCAAGACCGGCACGGTCCGCCGGCCGTAGTAGGTGGTGAGTACGACGACGGCGGCGAGCGTGAAGAACACGGCCGCCGGGAGCAGCCGCAGGACGACCGTCGGGAGCGTCGGGAGCCCCGTGTTCGGGCGCGTTCGCCGGGTCGCCAGGAGGTACAGCAGGCAGGCGAGGATCAGCGCCGGCGGCAGGACGTCGGCGTAGAGATGGGTGACGACGACCCGGAGTGGGAGCCCGAGCACGCCGACGATGGCGCCGACGACCGCCGCCATGCGGTCGATTCGCCAACCCCTCGGCTGGCCAGCCATCGCGTGCGTCACTACCCCCGGTTCGACACGACCCGTGGTTACTACGTGGCGCGTAGCCCATTCGCCGGGAGCGAGGGCCGGTCGAGCGAGACTGTTTCGGCCCTTAGGAAGTACATAAACGCCGGGGGAGTCTCTCGTCGCCGACCATTCCACAATATTTAATCCTTCGAACGGAGAAGATCTACCGTGGACGATGACCTCAGCCGCCGGAGTTTCCTCGGGGGAGTCGGCGCCGCAGTATCGGTGGCGCCCATCGGTTCGGTCGACCGAGCCGGAGGGTCGTTCGACGCCGTCGTCGACGTTTCTGCGGTCGGGGGAGACCCTTCCGGCGGGGCCGCCGTCGACGACGTTATCACGGATGTCGCACGCGACGGCATGCTGCTCGAGTTTCCGGACGGCCGGTATCGGGTCGACGACCTGACGCTGACCGACCTGGAGGGGGTCGGCCTGTCGGCGGCCGGAGACGCCACCCTCGTTCCGGGGGCGGCCTGCGAGAACTGGCTGACCATGGCCGAGGTCGAGGATTTCCTGTTCGAGGGGTTCACGCTCGACAACACGGCCTCGGGCTGCGCCCCGACGGTGGTGATGCGGGCCAGCGACGGCCTCGAGGTCCGCGACGTGACGAAGCGGGGATACCACGACGGCGACAACACGGCGTTCGGGTTCGCCGTCACCGACGCGACCGGTACGGGCATCGTCGAGCGCCTCCGGGTTCCGGACGGCAGCATCCCGGTGAAGCCCGTCGGCGTGTACGTCCAAGGCGAGGGCACGATCACGTTCCGGGACTGCCACATCGAGGGGTTCGGGAACAACGGCCTCTACGCGTCGATGGCCGACGGCCCCGTCCACGTCGAGGGGGGTCGCTACGTGGGCAACGACCGTGCGAACGTCCGTCTCGGCAGCCCGAACTCCTCCGTTCGTCGCGCCGACATCGTCGCCCGAGCGGCGGACCCGATGCCCCGGAACGCCCGGGGGGTTCGGTTCTCGGACGGGCCCGGCCCCGTCTTGATCGAGGACTGTCACATCCACATGGCGGGGGGCCGAGGGATGGGTGGCATCGTCAACGCATACAACGGAGGGACCCTGGAGGTCAGAGACACCGTGGTCCGTATCAGCCCGGAGTACCGAAATCTCAGGGGGACCCACACCGGCTACGGCGTGCTGCTCGACGAGGCGAGTGCCGCCCCGACGGGGACCCGGACGCTGGAGAACGTCCAGGTCGTCGGTGGGGGCAGCGGCGGCGCCGCACTCCGGATCCGACGGGGGGACACGACGCTGCGGGACTGCTGTATCCACCAGACCGGCGACCGCGACGGCCTCCGGTTCGAGCAGGATCCGAGCGACGTCACGGTCGTCGACACCGCCATCGACGTGCCCGGCCGACGGGTCACCGGAAGCGCGGATCTCGACTTCGAGCGCGCGTCGGCGGGCAGGTGTACCGGCGACGACCCGTCTTCCGGCCCGAACGAGATCCGAGGGGACGGAAGGCGAGACGACGAAATCCCCGATTCCGGTGGAACGCTCCCGACGAACTGGACCTGCTGAGACGCGACGGTCGCGCCGCGAGCGCCACGGCAATTTCTATTCCGATGATTCGGCGGGAGACTCCGGGGGCCGGCCGCGTCGGAGCCCGGGCGCACCGTCGAGAAGCCACAGCGCCGCCGCGGTCCCGAGAAACGCCAGTTCAAGCGCGACGAGGCGGCGAGCACCGGGCTGGGCTAGGCGGTGGAGATGTCGGGTCAGGTACAGGATCGTTCGTTGCAGGGATCCGACCTCCACGGCGTACCCCGGGTGGGTGACGACCGGCCAGAGCACGCGCGAGAGCGCGGGTCCCTCGCCGAAGACGATCGGATAGCAGATGTCGGCGACGAGATGGGAAACGTAGGTCACGATGAACGCCGCACCGACGCGACCGTGGTCGCGGTCGGCGGCCACGGTACCGACGGCCGCGATGACGGCGAGCGCGACGAAGGCGGAGTGAGCGACGGCGTACCCGGTGGGAAAGACATCGAGCGACCACGACAGCGGCTTGTCGATCAGGTCGGGTGCGAGCGCGCCGACGGCCACCGCGGCGGCCTCGTGCCGTCGTGGTGGGTCACCCGTCGCCAGCCGGACCGACAGCGAGTACGCCAGGTACCCCAGTGCCAGGTGCTCCCAGGGCCACATCAGCGCCCGTCCGGGCCGTCGTTGCCCGCCACGACGGCCGATTCCTCCTGGGGCGGTTGCACGCGCACGTCGACCCCGAGAACCCGGTAGGCGTTCGCCGGCGCCGGCTCCAGCGGTACCCCACCGCGGAAGACGAGGTAGGTGAGCCGGAGGTCGGCGCCGGACTCGGAAGGGCGGATTTCGTGGCGGCGTTCGACCGACTCGCCGTGCTCGAGGGTGGCGGCGAACCGGTCGAGCTCTTCGACGGTCCGTCGTGTCCCGTCGTCGGAGCGGGCGATCTGAACGACGACCTGGTACTCCGCGCGCTCGTACTCGTGGTTGCGTAAACCGACGGCCAGCTCCGTCGACGCTCCGGCCGTGAGCTCGCGGGGAACGGCCGCCGTCGTCAGGTTCCCGTCGTCGTTTTCGGCGACGAGATAGGCCTCGGTGAACCGGTCGCCGGCCGGCGGCGGTGCGGTCGCGGCGAAAGCGACGCTTCCGGCGAAGGCGATCAGGCTCACCGCCACGGCGCCTCGGATCAGCCAGTCCTCGGCGGTGGCCGACGACCAGCCCACCAGCGGGCGGCTGCCCCCGGAATCGAGCTCCTGGGACACCGGCACCGGGCCGAACGGCGTGAACCGCTTCGGGGCCGGGAGCCGGAGCCGGCGAGCGAACGCGACGACGGCAAGCAGCACCATTGGCCCGCAGACGGCCGCGAGCAACGGGCCGGCCCGGAGCGGCGACGGCGAGATGTCGACGACGAGCGCGAGCAGCGGAACGATGACGACGCTCACCGGGATGGCGAGGGCGAGCCGGTCGACGCGGCTGAGCCCGTAGCTCACCGGCGCGTCGGCGTGTGCGCCGCGTTGCTCCGGGTCGAACGCCTGCCATTCGACGTTCTCGCGGGGCATCCGTTCGGGGTAGAGAGCGGCGACCAGCGCGTACCCCGGTAGCAGGACGACCGTCGGCACCACCACGAGCGCGCGGAGGACCGGCGCGACCTCGAACAGCACGACGTAGGCCGTGAGCCCGGCGTGGACGACCACGCAGACCAGGTCCACGTACCAGAACCGCGGCGCATCCGACATCACTCGGAGGAGAGCCGCACGGAGCTTTATTAGACCCGGGCTAAGTTCGGCGCCGGCGCCACGCGAGGACGAACAACCCGGCCGCGACGGCGACCGAGACCGTTCTGGCGGGCAACTGGATTACGGACGTCGCCAGAATCGTGCTCGCGGCGGTCGCCGTTGCCGACGCGGTGTCCGTCGGAGTTGACGTCCCGTTTCCGGTACCGGTCGGCGTCGAACTGGCCGTCGATGTCGATGTGGCCGTCGGCGTCGGTGTTCCCGTCGGAGTCGGTCCGTCGCCCGTGCCGGTCGGCGTCGAACTGGCTGTCGATGTCGGGGTCGGCGTCGGCGTCGGGGTTTCCGTCGGTGACATTGGGTCCGTCGGGGTTGATGTTGGAGTCGAGGTCGGCGTCGGGGTCGGTGTTGGCGTCGGGGTTGATGTTGGAGTCGATGTCGGTGTCGGTGTCGGGGCCGGGGTCGAGGTCGGGGTTGGCGTCGGCGTCGGGGTCGAGGTCGAGGTCGGGGTTGGCGTCGGCGTTGGGGTCGGGGTCGGCGTCGATGTCGGTATCAATGTCGGGGTCGATGTCGCGGCGGTCGTCGGCGTGCGGCGTGGAGTAGGCGGCGTTCCGGACGACGAGGAGGGGGTCGGCGAGACCGCGGAGGTCGGCGAGACCGTGGGAGTGGTGGTCGCGGTGTCGTTCGAGCCGCCGGCGTCGGGGGCGCTGCCGGTGACGCCGGGGTTGACGACCGCAAATGTCAGCCCCGAGGCGAGAAGGGCGACGCCGACGACGGCCAGAACCGATTCGATGGAGTCGATCGGGGACACCGAAGTCCGCCCTGAATCACTCATCGTAGCCCCCGTCGGTCGCGAGCCGCCGTTCGACGGCGGCCAGGTACGGGGCGAGCGGGGTCGAACGGAGGAGTTCGCGGACCTCCCCCCGGTCGAGGGCTCCGGTCCCGAAGGCGCAGGCGAGAAAGGCGGCGAGGCCGACCGGCGGCACCACGACGAGGGCGGCGGGGTCGCCGATCACCGTGGGGAAGGCGAGAATCGGGACGGCGGCGAGCGCGACCGTGACCGCTATGCGGGCCAGGCGGGCGTCGGCGAGGGGGTCGAAGCCGAGGTGTCGGGCCGACGCGACGTGGAACAGGAACATGGCCCCGTAGCCGACGCTGGTCGCCGCGGCGGCGCCGACCATCCCGTACCGCGGAATGAGCAGGAGGTTGAGCCCGAGATTCAGGCCGGCCGCGACGCCGGTCGCGGCGATGGGGGCCGCGAGGTCGCCCTTCCCTTGGCTGGCGGCGAGTATCGGGCGGGCGAGCGCGAACCCGAGCGCCCCCGGCAGGAGAATCAACAGTGGGGTGACGGCCGGCTCGGCTTGCGGCCCGTAGTACAGCGGGACCACGACGTCGGCCAGCGCGGCGAGTCCGAGCGCCATGACGGCGGTGAGCAGGAACGTGTACCGGGTGGAAACGGAGGTGACCTTCGTCACCCGCGCGACCCGGTCGTTCGACCACAGGTTCGACATCGACTGGACGAAGACCATCTGGATGGCCAGCGGCACGAACCAGAGGAACTCCGCCATCTGGAGGGCCGCCTTGTAGTGGCCGACGCTGGTGCTGTCGGTGAACCACTGCAGCAGCAGGATGTCGACGTGGTACAGCGACATCATCAGGAGTACGAGCACGATGCTGAGCGTGTTGAACGACATGAGACTGCGCCACGGCAGCCCGTCGGCCGACGAACGAACCGCCCGGGTCACGGACAGTTCCCGGTGGACGAGCGCGATGCCGGCGACGACCACGACGGCGTTGGCAACGATGGTGCCGACGAGCACGCCGGTGACGCCGTAGCCGACGTAGACGAGCGGGATTGCGAGGCAGACGAACAGAATGCGGTTGCCGGCCTTTATCGGCTCCGAGTACCGCTCGAGGCCGAACCCCATCAGTGTGCGCCGATTGACCGCGCGGAACTGTGCGAGAAGCACCATCGCCGCGAGCAGGTAGAAGTACGGCGCGAACTCCGGTCCGGCGTACCGGGCGACCAGGCCCGTCCGGGTGGCAACGACTATGAGCCCGGCGCCGACGACCCCCAGGACGAACGCGAGCCGGAGGTAGAAGCCGACGACCCGGCGCTCCCAGTCCGGCCGGTCGCGGTCCTCGGCGAGGAACTTCCGGACGCCCTCGGTGACACCGGAGCTGACGAAGATCATGTACAGCGCGAACGTCGACAGGAGGAAGGCGTAGACGCCGTACGACGAGGGCCCGAGTAGTCGGTACAGTATCGGCGTCGTGATCACGCCGATCATGAGGGTAACGACCTTGCCGCTCAGTATCGCGCCGAACCCCTCGAGGATGCTTCGCTGCATGCGGCTCCACCGGCCATCGACGGGCGGGCTGTATTCTTACGTGGGCGGTAAGACCGGTGCCGAGCGGGCCGTCGACCGGACGCCGCGTGGCGGGGCTCAGCAGTTGTCGTGTTCGGCGAACGAGATGGTCCAGTTCCCCGGGTCCAGGAGGTCGACGCCGCGGACGGTCTGGGAGGGCGGGTCGCCGTCGATGGAACGGGCGACGTGCGGCGTTGCCCCGGTGACCCGGGACAGCACGGGGGTATCCCGCTCGTGGAACCCCAGCGCGGCCATCGGCTCCCGGGGGAGCGGCGACGCCGGCGCGACTATCGCCGCCGCATCCCGGGCGTCCCGCGTGACCGCCCGGAGCGCCGCGACGACCGCCGCCCGGCCGGGGTCGTCGTCCGTCCCGACGGCCGGTGGCGCAACGTCGACGATCCGGGTCACGGCCGCGCCGGCGTGGCGCTCGTCGGTGACGACGACGCCGAACGCGGGCTCGCCGGCCCGTTCGGCCAGGTAGGTCGTGTACTCGGCCGGCGCCTCGCCGAACCGCCACCGGTAGAACTCCGCGTCCCGGACGGCGTGCAGCCCCGTCGGCGCCCGGTGCTGATAGCGGTCGGCCAGCGTGGCTGCGGGCACGGTCTCGTGGCGGGTGACGGTGACCTCTTCGTCTGCCCGGCCGAGGCCCCACCCGCGGGCGTGTACGTACCCGCGAGCGGCGGCCCGGAGGAGTGGCGTCGCGGCCCGGAGCGGTCGACCGGCGGCGCCCGCGAGCGCGGCGGGGTCGTGGATGCGGTAGTACGTCCGGAGTTCGTCCACCACGTCCCAGCCCTGGTCGAGGTTCCCGGTGAGGGAGGCCGGGTTCGGGAAGTTGAAGAAAAAGGCCGGTGCACCCGTCCGGTACCGGTCGATGGCCGCCGCCGTCAGCCGGGTGAACAGGCCCCGGCGGCGGTGGTCGGGGTGGACCATCGTGTCGGCGGGCTGGAGCGCGACGGCGGTGCCGTCGCCCACCCGCATCCGGAGCGCGAACAGGGGCCGGGCGCCGACGAGTACGCCGCCCCGCTCCGCGATCAGGATGGGGACGTCGTCGACGTACGGGTTCGAGCGGTACTTCCAGTCCAGCCACGCCTCGCTCCGGCCGCTGTCGAACACGGTCCGGTACAACTCGAGGAAGTCGGCCGCGTCGCCGGGCTCGAAGGGACGGATCTCGTACTCGTCGGGTGCTGCCATCGGGCCGGACGCTGCCGGGGTCACGGTCGTCCCGTCGGTATCACGCGTAATGATTACGAGCCTGGTAAACGCCCGCGGAGAGTCCGACAGCACCGGGCCGAGGGCTCATGCCGGTGATACCGTCCTGTCGGCCCCGAGCGATGCCGGACGGGTGACCCCACTTAGCTGTCGCGTAGGTAATGCCCAGCCCGTTTTCGACCCCGGCATGGGTTCGGTCGTCATCTCGCTCGACGCGGAACTCGGCTGGGGGTTCCACGACCGGGACCCCGTCCCCGCCGACCGCATCCGGTCGGCCCGGACCGCCTGGCGTGACCTGTGCAGGCTGTTCGACCGGTTCGACGTCCCGGCGACGTGGGCGGTCGTCGGCCACCTCCTCCTGGCCGACTGCGACGCCGAACATCCAGGACATCCGGCCGGACCGCGTTGCTGCGACGGGGCGCCGGGCGCGATGGCCGCCGACGAGGCGTGGCACGGTCGGGACCTGGTCGAACGGGTGCTGGCGGCGGACGCCGACCACGATCTCGCGAGCCACGGGTTCACGCACGTCCACTTCGACCACGGCCTGATGCGGCGTGAGTTCGCCGCCGCGGAACTCCGCGCATGGGGCGCCACGGCCGCGGCGGTCGATGTGTCGCCCGGCTCATTCGTCTTCCCCGTGAACCGCGTCGGTTACCGCGACCTCCTGGTCGAGCACGGGTTCGACGCCTACCGCGGCCGCCAGCCGTCGCGACGCGGCCGGGTGCGAAAGCTCTCCGACGCGCTTCGGGCCTGCGGGATGCCGCCGCTGGTCTCGCCCTCCGTCGACGAGTACGGCCTCGTGAACGTACCCGCGTCGGCCTACCTCTTCGGGTTCGATGGCTACGCCCGGTCGGCCGTGGAGGCCGTCCGCGGCGACCCGGTCGTCGACCGGGTGGAACGGGCCCTGGCGGCGCTCGACGAGCGCGGCGGCGTGCTCCACCTCTGGTTCCACCCCCACGACCTGGTCCGGGAGCGGGACTTCGAGCGGGTGCGGCGGGTGGTCGAGGCCGTCGCTCGGGCGCGGGCCACGACGGACGTCCGGGTCGAGACGATGGCTGCCGTCGCCGACCGGGTCCGCGAGCGTCACGGCGAGGTCTCCACGGCGTCCCGGTAGTCGACCGTGGCCGGGACGGGTTCGAGGTCCGGGTTCCGGAGTACGCGGTCCCGCCAGACGGCGTACGTGATGAGGTTCCAGGTGACCGGACCGAACGAGTCCACGTGGTCCGACAGCATCCCCTCCGGAACGACGGACGGCGGCTCGTACCGGTCGAAGACGTCCGCGAGCGGGCCGTCATCGAAATACCGCTCCAGTGGGAGCGCGCCGCTTCCCTTCTTTCGTCCGGTCGGATACGACGGGAGCCGGCGGGCCAGCAGCCGCTTGAGCAGGTACTTGGCGTCCAGCGACCCGAGACCGGAGAGGCCCTGGACGTACCGGCGGTCGGCGGGGATGGACTGCGAACACCGGGCCATGCGTCCGGTCTTGAACGGCGCCAGAAGCGATGCCCCGTGAGCGTGGGCCAGTTGCCGCCACTGGGCGACGGTATTGTGCTGGAAGAACGACAGCAGGTGACCGAGCTCCAGGTGGGCGGTCGCCGGGCCGGCGTCCGTGGTGGCGACGCGGTCGGCGACGAAGGCCCGCTGGGCGCGGAGCCGCCGGTCGACGAGATCGTCGCCGACCATGCGGGCGACGACATCCGGGTCGGTGAAGAACGCGAACCGCTGGGCGAAGCCGCCCCTGTCGGCCGTCGGCCGGTCGAAGCGGCGGGCCAGGTCGTGGAGTTCGGCGAGACGGCGGCCGGCGGCGCCCGGGACACCGGCCGCGAGCGGTCGCGGGGTGCGGGCCAGAAGGGGCCGGAGCAGCGCCGCGATGCGCGCCCCTTTGCTGCCCGTGAGCCCGAAGAGGGCGTCGGCGCCTTCGCCGTTGACGTACCGGCGGCCGTCGTCCGCCGCGAAGAGCGCGTGGGTGAGCGCGGTCTGTGAGAAGTGCGACGGGAATCCGAGGCGGTCCATGCTGCCCTCGAGCCACGTCAGGAACCGGGTCTCGTCGAGCGCGACGGTCCGGTGGCCGTCGGCGGTTAGAAGCTCGCGGGTGTCCCGGACGTAGCGGCGCTCGAACGCGAGCTCCGGGGAATCGATGGCCATGCTCACCGTCGGGGCGTCCAGGTAAGTCCCGAGAAGCGTCGAGTCGACGCCGCCGGAGAACATCACGGTCTGGTCGTTTCTCGAACCGGCGGCGAGGACGGCCTCGAGCGCGTCGTCGATGGCATCGACCGCCGCGTCGGCGGTGAGGACCGGCTCGACGTCGAGGCGGCCACGCTGGTCCACCGTCGGACCGTCGTCGGTCCAGTCGAGCCAGGCGCCGCGGGGGACCGTCTCGATCTCCGCGACGTAGGCGTCCGGCTCGATCGGCGTCCGGAAGAGCAGGTGATCGGCGACGGTCCGGTCGGGGACCGACCGGCCGTCGACCGGGAGCCGTGCGAGGGCGGTCCGGAAGTGGTCGGTCAGGATGACGGTACCGTTCGGCGTGCGGCAGTGATAGAGGCTGCGGGTGGCCGTGACGCTGCGGTAGGCGCGGAGACGGCCGTCGACCACTCCGACGGCGACGGCGTCCTCCGCGACGGACTCCAGTCGGCGGCGGACCTCCGAGCCGTCGTCGGCGGCCTCGACCGCCGCCCGGAGGGCCGACGGGGCGAGCCCGGCGACGAGCCAGGTCCCGGCCGTGGTCTCGACCGTCAGCGCGTCGGGGTCCGTCAGCGTCACCTCGACGGGTGGCATATTCGCCGGCGGTGGCGGCCGGGCCTTAGCCGTCGCGGACCGTTCAGACCGTCCCGGATGCGGCGGGGTCGTGTAGGCCGATGCTAAGGGTCGTTCCGCCGATCGCCGTCGGAGTGGGGCGGGTCATTGCATGTAGCCGAGGTCGGCGAGACGGTCCTCGACGGCCGCCGGGTCGGCCCGGCCGTCGGCGGATTCGTACGGCCCGTAATCGCGCGACCCGGGGTCCGTCACGAGGTCGAGCACGCGGCCGTCCATCCGGTCGCCGTACGGGACGTCCATCGCGGCGAGGACCGTCGGGGCGACGTCGAGCAGGTGGGGCTCGGCGACGGAGGCGGTCGTGTCGACGTCGCCGGCCGCCACGAAGAGACCGGGGCGTTTGTGGTTCCAGGGCGTCCGATTCGGTCGGAACGGCTCCGTGCTCGGTTCGGCCGAGAGGAAGTGATCGTAGTCGCATGGTTCGACGACGACGTCGGGTGCGTCCTCGACGTGGGGGCCGTCGAAGACGGCCTCGCGCGGCACCACGCGGTCGAAGGCGGGATCGCCGGCCGGGGTCTCGACGTCCTGGAGCATCGTGATGATCTCGCGGCGGATGTCGTCGTACTCGTCGCGGTCGACGGTGCCGTCGGGTTCGCGGCCCGCGACGTTCAGCCGGACGCCGAGTTCGACGCGGGCCCGCATGTACGCCTGCGAGGCGGGGAAATCGACCTGTTCGGCGCCGGTCCGGCTGACGCCGTCCGGGAGATGTCGCGTGACGATGCCGTCTATGCGGAGCGCCTGGAGCATACGGCTCACCAGGTGGGCCGTCAGGCCCACCCGGGCGAGACCGGCCGCGACGCGTTCCGTCGCCGTCAGTCGGCGCTGTTTCGCCGCGTTGCCGTGCTGGAGCCGGGATCGGATCGGTTGCCACGACGGCATTCCGCGCCCGCCGCGGGTGGTCTCCAGGTAGCCGGCGGACTCCAGAAGCGTGTTGAGGTGTATCTGCTCGCTTTCGTAGCGGCCGATCCCGTGGTCGCTGACGAGCATCGTGACGTCCGGGTCGCAGGCGTCGACGATCCGGCCGATCTCGTCGTCCGTAGCGGCGTAAATCCGCTCGACGAGGTCCCACCGGCCGTCGAACTCGTGGAACACGGTGTCGGTCCGCTGGAACTGGACGAAGCCGAAGGCGGGGTCGAACCGGTCGCAGAGGTAGCGGAACGCCTCGCCCCGCATCCGGGCGAGGGCACAGTACTCCGCGAGTTTCGCGTCGTCCGATAGGTCCGATTCGCCGCGGGTGTACTCCGGATAGACCCGGTAGGCACCGATGGCCTCTCTGACGTCGTCCAGGAGGCCGGGCGGGTGACAGGCGGGGTCTTCGGGGCCGATGAAGCCGGGGATTACGGCGCCGTCAATCTCGTCGGGCGGGTAGGTGACGGGCACGTTGACGACAACGCTCGAGCGGTCGTGCTCTCCGAGGATGTCCCAGATCGCCCGCGCACGGACGTCGTCCCGGTCGACGACGTGGTAGTCGTAGCCGTCGTAGCCCGTGAAGCCGTAGACGCCGTGCTTGCCGGGATTGACGCCAGTGTACAGCGAGGGCCACGCGCTCGGCGTCCACGGCGGCACCTGTGATTCGAGCGGGGCCGAGACGCCGCGGTCCCGGAGGGCGTCCAGGTTCGGAACATGGCCGTCGGCGGACAGGCGGTCCAGGACGGGAAGACACCCGGCATCGATGCCCACGAGCAGGACCGCTGGCCCCGACATACGGTCACCCGAATAGCCTGCCGAAGAGTGACTCGACCCGCGAGGAGTTTTGGGCCGCCTCGGAGTCGTGCGTGAGGTCGACGCCGACGTCCAGGCCCTCCTCGACGTACGGCGCGAACAGGGCGATGGGCGGCAGCGGCCGGACGAACCCCCGCGCACGGTTGTACTCGATGATGTTGTGTTCGTCCAGCTTCGGAAGGTGGTTCTGGTACAGCGCGATGTAGACCCGCTGGCGCTCCTGGGACGTCAACTCGGCGACCGTCGTATCGTACTCCCAGGCCGCGATCTCCTCGACCATGTCGCGCATCCGGAATTTGTCTTGGTCGTCGCGCGCCAGGATATAGCGGATGATGGCGCGTCGGCGCTTCGTCTGGAGGATATGGAAGGCGTCGTCCTTCGGGATACGTATCGTCTCGGCAGGTTGGGCGGCGTTGTCGGTGGAGGATTTTGCGCTCATTGTCTACGGCGAGTGAAGAGGGTGAATAGAGGAATAACCAATAGCAAATTCCGAACCGTTTCAGACTGTTTCAATCCCGCTGGCGTACTGCGATTAGGAGGTGGATATATGACGCAGGTCAGCCGCGAACCACCCGTCGTAGTATCATTCAGATGTAATTAAACGGGGTTATATTTTGGCGCTCGCGCCCGCGACGAACCGGAGCATTTTGCGCATAAGTCGGGTCGTAATAAGGTTGGTGGCCGACCGACTCAAGAGCATGCAGTCCCGAGGTCCAGGGACCCCGGACGATCCAGCGCAGTTCACGGTCGACCGCGACGAACTGGTCGAACTCGTCGACGAGATCGAAACTCCGGCGACGCTCGATCGGGTCGCCGACGTCGTCTTTCGCCGGCGGGTCAGAGCGAACGCTCTCTCGAAGTCCTGGTACGACATCCACGGGAAACTGTATCGCGTCGATCTTCCACATCTCGATTCGGTCGGCCAGCTCGAGTTCGACGAGGAGCGAGGCCTCGTCGACTCCACGGACACGTAGCGGCGCTTTTTCGACTCTGCGAAGAGCCCGGCTAAGCAGGTCGGGACGCGACACTCCGCCGTCGGTACGGGTGCAGCGACGACGGGGTCATCAGGCTTGAACGGCGCGAACGATGACGTACGGGAAGGGTTATTGCGTCTAACCGACGCGAACGTATGGCTGAGTCGATGCCGATTCCCCGGGTGACCCGGCGGGTTGCGATACACCCTGGGTCCAGTCTGAATCCCGTCTAAGATCTCGTGTAACAGTTGCAATACGATGTCGAGGCAGAAGACCTAAGACTCGAATTTTTTCCAACCCCACGAAAGTTCATCTGAAACCGATGACCGGGGTTCTCGGCGGTCGCGACGCCCCAGCTTCAACCCCACAAGGGTTCGTCTGAAACCGCGACACGGGCGACCCGCCGGGATTCGTTATGTCGCTTCAACCCCACAAGGGTTCGTCTGAAACTACTTCATACCCCCGAATATTTAGATGCTCTGCACGAATTAGGCTAATATTATCACATGAGCCCGGACATCCGCGAACTCGACGCGCGGACGCGCGACCGCATCGCCGCCGGCGAGGTGGTCGAGCGGCCCGCCTCCGTCATCAAGGAGCTGGTCGAGAACGCCCTCGATGCCGACGCGACCCGCGTCGACGTCGCCGTCGAGACCGGCGGCACCGACCGCATCGTCGTCGCCGACGACGGCGTCGGTATGTCCGACTCGGAGGTCCGGCGGGCCGTCGAGGAGCACACCACGAGCAAGCTCCGCGACGTCGGCGACCTGGAGGCCATCGGCACGCTGGGGTTCCGGGGGGAGGCACTGCACGCCATCGGCTCGGTGTCGCGGATGACGATCCGGACGAAACCGCGCGGCGGGAGCCGGGGGACGGAGCTGGTCGTCGAGGAAGGCGAGGTCGTCGACCGCGGGCCGGCGGGCTGTCCCGGGGGGACGACCGTCGAGGTGACGGGCCTGTTCGGCAACGTACCGGCCCGCCGGAAGTACCTGAAGACGGCGGCCACGGAGTTCGATCACGTCCAGTCGGTGGTGGCGGGCTACGCACTGGCAGCCCCGGAGGTGGCGGTCGCCCTGGAGCACGACGGCCGCGAGCGGTTCGCGACGGCCGGCGACGGCGACCGCCGAAGTGCCGTCCTCGCGGTGTACGGTCGGGAGGTCGCCGCCTCGATGATACCGGTCGGCGACGCCCGCCCGGAGGGGGCCGCCGACGGCCCGCTGGCGGGCGTCGAGGGGCTGGTCAGCCACCCCGAGACCAACCGTGCCGGCCGGGAATACATGACGACGCTCGTCGACGGCCGCTACGTGACCGCCGACGTCGTCCGGGAGGCGGTCGTCGAAGCCTACAGAACACAGCTGGGGCCGGACCGCTATCCCTTCGCCGTCGTCGATCTCGACGTGCCGCCGGGCGGCGTCGACGTGAACGTCCATCCCCGAAAGCTGGAGGTACTATTTGCCGACGACGAGGGCGTCCGCGAGCAGGTCCGCGAGACGGTTCGGTCGGCGCTGCTGGAGGCGGGGCTCGTCCGGTCGCGGGCGCCGCGCGGCCGGTCGGCGCCCGAGCAGACCGAGATCGACGCCGGCGGAGGTGACGGCGGCCGTGCCGACGACACCGGCGCGAGCGACATGAGCGACGTGAGCGACGCGAGCGGCGAGACGGCCCCCGCCGACGGCGACGCCGGCGACACTGGCGGGACGGCTCCGGCCGACCACGAGCGAGAGCCGAGTCGGCGCAAGGCGGGAGACGCGACGGACCGCGGCCGGAGCCCCGGTTCGGGCGGCTCCGACGCCATGCCATCGGAGCCGACGAGCGAGACGGGTGAGACGGACACCCGGGACGGGAGCGACGGTCGGGCGGCCGCCGACGCAGGCGGCGACGTTGGGGCCGCGAGAGGCGACGACGGGCCGGCGTTCCGTGCGCCGTCGACGCAGCGGACCCTCGACGGCGACGCGACGACCGGGACGCCGGACGGCCTCGAGCAGCTGCCGTCGATGGAGGTGCTCGGGCAGTTCGACGAGACGTACCTCGTCGCCGAGACCGACGACGGGCTGCTGCTGGTCGACCAGCACGCCGCCGACGAGCGGGTCAACTACGAGCGGCTGCAAGAGCGGTTCGCCGGCGACGTCACCACCCAGACGCTGGCGGAGCCGGTCGAGCTGGCGGTGACGCCCCGGGAGGCGGCGCTCTGCGAGGAGCACGGCGACGCGCTGGCGCGGCTCGGCTTCCGCGTCCGGCGGGCCGACGACCGGACCGTCGCGGTGGCGACCGCCCCGGCGCTGCTGGCCGACGAGGGCATCGACGCGCCGGCGCTGGCCCGGGACCTGCTGTCGGAGTTCGTCGACGGCGACCCGGCGGGGACCGTCGAGGGCGTCGTCGACGACCTGCTGGGGGACCTGGCCTGCCACCCCGCCGTCACCGGCAACACGCCGCTACACGAGGGGACGGTCGCCGGGCTGCTGGCGGCGCTGGACGACTGCGAGAACCCGTACGCTTGCCCGCATGGCCGGCCGACGATGGTCGAGTTCTCCGCCGAGGAGATCACCGAGCGGTTCGAGCGCGACTACCCCGGCCACGGCGGCCGGTAGGCTCGGGCGTCGAGCCGGGCCGCGTGTTGAAGCCCCCCGGCGCCCCACGGGCGCGTATGCGACTGGTGACACTCGGCGGGGCGGCGCTCCGGCTCGCCGCGCGCGGTAGAGAGCGACTCGAGACGGCCGACGCGCTGTCGGTCGGCGTCGAGGGCGCGGAGGCGACGACCGCGGCGACGGCGGGGCGACTGGGCGTCGAGGCGACGTGGTTCTCGCAGCTCCCCGACGGCCCGCTGGGACGGCGGGTGGCCGCCGAGCTCCGCGGCCGGGACGTCGAGGTGGCGGCGGCGTTCGGCGGCGACCGCCAGGGGCTGACCTTCTTCGAGCGCGGCGCGACGCCACGGGGCGACGGCCGCGTCGACGACCGTCGCGGGGCGGCCGTCGAGAAGCTGTCGTTCGACGCGCTGCCGGTCGAGCGGATCGACGCGGCCGACGTCGCCTACGTCGCCGCCCGGACCCCGGCGACGTCGGCGTCGCTGGCGGAGACGACCGCACGGTTCCTCGAGCGGGCGGCCGACGGCGGCGCGACCACCGTTCTGGGGCTGTTCGAGGCCGGGGTCGACGGCGAGACGCTCGCGGAGCTGCTGTCGGCGGTCGACGTACTGGTCACGACGGCGTCGGCCGTCGAGGCGACCTTCGGCCGGAGCGGCGAGCCGACCGGAATCACCCACGCGCTGGCTTCCGAGCACGACCTCGAGACCGTCGGGCTGCTGCGGGACGGCGACGCGGCGGCCTGGCACGACGCCACCGTCCACGAGGTGACGCTGCCGGCGGTCGACGTCGTCGACGTCAGCGGGGCGGTCGACGCCTTCGCCGGGGCGTTCCTGGTCGGTCTCGCCGGCGACGTCCAGACGGCGCTGCGCGGCGCCGTCGCCGCGGCGGCGCTTTCGAAGACGACCCCCGGCGCGCTGCCGTCGTTCACCCGGGCGGACGTCGCCGAGCGTGACCCACCGAATGCGGGCGCCCCGGACGGTCGCCAGCAGGTGCGCCGCCGTCCGCGCGGCGTCGACGGACACGAACCGCCCCTCGTCGATGCCGCGCTCGACGACGGCGGTGACGGCGGCGTGGATCCGGGCGTCGTTTTCGATCAACCGGGCGCAGAAGGCCTCGTTGTGCGGTGCCTGAGCCCGCAGCTCCAGCAGCGCCGTGTGGAACGCTCGGTGTTCCTCGCGGTCCCGCTCGCCGCCGAACAGGAACACGTCGACGAGGTCGACGAGCTGGTCGCGGGGGTCGTCGGACGCCGCGTCGAAGACCCGGGTCTCGAACCGCTCCAACAGGTGCGCCAGCAGTTCGACGAGCAGGTCCTCCTTCGTGTCGAAGTGGTAGTGCAGAAGCGACGTACTGCGGTCGCACTCGTCGGCGATGTCCTGCATCGTCAGGGCGGCGTAGCCATTCGCACACAGCGCCCTGTAGGTCGCGTCCACGATGCGCCCGCGAGTCCCCTCCGGCATCGTTGACTGACTGGTCAGTCAGGTTTTTATTGCTTGCGGGTTCCGGGGGCGAGCGGCCCGCTCGCTCGGGAGGAGCGGCGTGTCATCGTGTCCCACCTGCGGCCACGAAATTTATGTTACAACCCGGACAACCGCGAGACATGGCGTTTCGGACGGCAGCGCTGGCGCTGCTACTGGTAGCATCGGCGGTCGGAGCCGTCGCGGCACCGGCTGCGACACAGGAAGCCGAAGGCGAAGCCTACAGCGGGGCGTTCGTCGAGTTCGACGCGACGGGTGCCGCCGTCTCCGATTACGCCGTCGACGGGACGGTCGTCGTCGAGAACGTGTCGATGCAGTCCGCCAGCGAGGCCGGGGGCATCCTGGACGCGGGTCTGTCGAGCGTCACCAGCGTCGACGCCGCCGGCCTGAGCGTCGATACCCGGACGGCCACCGGCGCGACGGTGACCTCTGAAAGCGGCGCGCAGCTGGAGGCCTCCGACAACCAGCGCGGCGTCGTCCAGGTTCGCGCAAACGGCGAGAGCCAGATCGTCCACGCCAGCGTCGACGGCGAGGCCGAGTCCGAAAGCGACAGCCGCGTGGTCGTCTCCGGCAACGACGGTACGCAGGGGGCCTTCCTCGTCGTCGGTGACGGCGAGGCCACCGTCAACGAGGAAGGCGACGTGGTCGCCCGGGTCGACGGCGACGGACAGCTGGTCTACCGCCAGTACAACGGAGAGCGCTCCGAGGAGGACGGAGAGCAGGAGCGGATGATCCAGGACGGCACGGCGACCGCCGAGGTGTACGTCCACAGCGCCGCCGAGGGCGGCAGCGAGGCCGAAAGCAACGGTACGAGCGTTGTCGAGTACGACCAGGACACCACCGTCGAGGTACAGGAGCGCAGCGAGAGCCGGATCAACATGACCGCGGAGCGGACCGAACGCCAGGGGAAGGTCATCATCACGACCGTCTCCGACGGGACGTTCGGTAGCGCCGACGACACCGAGGTCCTCGTCGACGGCGAGGCCGCCGCGGAGGCGAACTCCTACGACGAGGTCCGGCAGGCCACCCAAGACGGCGACAACTCGCGGTATCTCGTCCGGCAGTCCTCCGGCGCGGAGGCGTCCTCGGACGTCGTGGTCGGCGTCAACCACTTCTCCGAGCGGCAGATCTCGATGCAGAACGACGGCAACTCGACCGACTCGACCGACGGCAGCGACGGGGGCCTCTCGGACGCCGACGGCCCCGGATTCGGCGCGCTCGCCGCGATAGTGGCCCTCGGCGGGGCTCTCGTCGCACTCCGGCGTCGAGCGTAAAAGACAACGCTTAAGTTTCAACCAAGTAACAATTTACACGCAAATGAGAATCAAATCAGCGATCCTTACGGCAGCGCTGGTCGTCTCCCTGATCGGAGCGGCCGCGGCACCTGCCGCGACACAAGGAACCGAAGCCGAAGGGTACAGCGGCGCGTTCATCGAGTTCGAGACGGCGAACGCCGCGGTGAACGACTACACCGTCAACGGGCAGGTCGTCGTCGATAACCTGCGGGTGCAGTCCGCCGGCGAGGCGGGCGGCAGCGGCGAGGGCGGCGTCGGCGTCGGCGTCGGTGCCGACTCGACGGTGAGCATCGACGGCGCGGCGGTCCAGAGCCAGAGCAGCGGCGCGGCACGCGCCTCGGTGGCGTTCGAAAGCGGCGCGCAACTGGAGGCCAACGACAACCGGCGCGGCGTCGTCCGGATCACCGCCGACGGCGGCGACCAGGTCGTCCAGGCCAACGTCAGCGGCGACGCCAGCCAAGAGGGCGACAACCGCGTGGTCGTTACCGGTGACGACGGCGCCCAGGGGACGTTCATCGTCGTCGGCGAGGGCAACATCTCGGCCAACGGCGACGGTCAGGTGACCGCCGCCGTCGGGGAGGGCGGCCAGGTCGTCTACCGGCAGTACGACGGCGAGCGCTCCGACAGCGAGCAGCAGCAGGAACAGCTCATCCAGGACGGCACCGCAGCGGCCGAGCTGTTCGTCCGCGGCGCGGCCGACTCCGAGGGCGGCAGCGACGGCGGCGACAACGAGACCAGCGTCGTCACCTACGACGAGGACACCAGCGCGGAGGTGACGAGCCGGTCCGAGAGTCAGATCAACGCGACCGTCGACCGCACGCAGCAGCAGGGCAAGGTCGTGGTCGTGACCGTCGCCGAGTCGGCGGTCCAAAGCGCCGAGTCGCTGGAGGTGCTCATCGACGGTGAGGCCGCCGCACAGGCCGACTCCTACGGCGAGGTCCAGCAGTCCGCGGAGGAAGGCGACGAGCCGCGATACCTCGTCCGGCAGTCCTCCAGCGCGGAGGCCGCCGTCGACGTGGTGGTCGGCATCGACGGCTTCTCCGAGCGGCAGCTCTCGATACAGGACGCCGACGACGGCGAGTCGACCCCGACCGACATGGGTAACGGCGACAACGGGACCGACGGTGACGGCGAGACCGACACCGACGGCGACGACGGGTCCAGCGCCGACGGCCCCGGCTTCGGCGCCCTCGCGGCCCTGATCGCGCTGACGGCCGCCCTCGTCGCGGCCGCGGCCCGGCGCCGCTGAGACGAGAGGGCCGGGCAAACCACCCGTAGTTAAGTGGGATGGGGGACGCAGTACGAAGTATGTCCAGTAGCGTGAAACTTCTCGTCGCGGCGATGCTCATCGGGGGGATGCTCGCGGCCGTTCCGGCGGGGACCACGGCAACGCAGTCGGACACGACGCTCGAAGTAGTGGTCGTCGACCAGAACGGCGACGGTATCGGTGGCGCGACGATCGACGCCACGTGGGACGGCGGCAGCCGGACGGTCACGACCGCCTCCAACGGCCGCGCGTTCGTCGACGTCCCGGAGGGCGACGACGTCGAACTGAACGTGACCGCCGAGGAGTACGTCCGCAACCACCCATTGGTCGTCACGGACGCCACCAGCGAGGAGGTGACCGTCGACATGGCGCTGAAGGGCCGGTCGACGATCGTCGTCCAGGACACGAACGGCGAGTCGGTCGAGGACGTCAGTATCGAGCTCCAGCAGGAGTTCCGCATCGACGTCGCCGGCGAGACCGACGTCACCGGCCAGTTCAGCACCGGGACGATAGAGCAGGGCGAATACGAGCTCACGGCGGTCAAGCCGGGCTTCTTCGAGGAGACGCGGACGATCACGATCGGCGAGGAAACCCGCGAGGAGGTCGAACTGGAGCGCGGGCAGGTCCAACTTGAGGTCACCGCCGTCGACGACCACTTCGCCGAGCCGCGGTCGCTCGAGGCGCAGGTCATCGTCAGCGCCGGCGGAGAGCAGCTCGCCGAACTCACCGCGACCGGCGGCCGGGCCTCCCTCGATGTCGACGTCAATAACCGCTACACGGTCGCCGTCGAGCAGGACGGCTACCAGCGGAGCGAGCGGATCGTCGAGGTCGACGAGAGCCCGCAGTCGGTGCAGATCGCGACCCAGCGGACGCCGGAGCTGACCCTCGAGCCGCGGAACGAGCGGGTCGTCGTCGGCGAAAGCACGACCGTCAGGGTCGTCAACGCCTACGACGAGCCCGTCGCCGGCGCCGAGGTGACCCGGGACAACGAGACGGTCGGCGAGACGGACGGCAACGGCGAGCTGGCCGTGCCGATCGAGTCGACCGGCAGCCAGGGTCTGCAGGCGGTGCAGGGTAACCTCCGGTCGTCCGTCGTCGCCGTCGAAGGCGTCGAACCCGCCGAAGGGTCGACCCCGACCCCGACCTCGACGTCCGACACGGTCGGCGAAGCCCCCGGCTTCGGCGCCCTCGTGGCCCTGGTCGCGCTGACGGCGGCGGCGCTGCTGGCCCGGCGGCGCTGACCGGGCGCGGAGGTTTATTTTCGACCCCGGCGAACGGACGACATGGCCGAGACCGACGGCCACGACGAACTCGGCGTCCGGGCAACCGTCCGGCGGCTGTTCGCCCTCGAACGGGACGTGCTCGTGCTCTCCGTCGCGATGTTCGCCTTCAGCCTCGGCTTCCAGATGACGAGCCGTTACGTCCCGCGGTACATGTCCGTGCTGGGCGCCGGCGCGGTGGCGGTCGGGCTGTTCGGCACGGCCGGCAACCTCGTCGGCGCGGTCTACCCCTATCCCGGCGGCGCAATCTCGGACCGCATCGGCTCCCGGCTCGCGCTGACGCTGTTCGGGTTGGCCTCGACGGTCGGGTTCGTGGTCTGGCTGTTCGCACCGCTGTTCGGGACCATCCGTCTCCCGGCGGTCGGGTCGACGATCGACGTCGCCGGCCGCGAGACCGTCGTCGGCTGGTCGGAGCCGGACGTCGTTCCCGTCGGGATCTTCCTCGGACTGCTGTTCGCGCAGGCCTGGAAGTCGTTCGGGCTGGGGGCGACGTTCGCCGTCGTCAAGCAGGCCGTCGAACCCGACCGGCTGGCGACCGGCTTCGCCAGCACCGAGACCGTCCGCCGGACCGCTTTCCTCCTGGGGCCGCTGCTGGCGGCCGGGATACTCTCGATCTTCGCCTTCGAGTCCGGCTTCCGGGTGGTACTTGCGGTCGCCGCGGGGTTCGGCCTGCTCGCCACGGTCGTCCAGCACTTCCTCTACGACGCGAGCGGCGACACCGTCGGCAAGTCGTTCGAGGGCGTCGGAACCGTCGTCGACGACCTCCGGTCGCTGCCCGACCCGCTCCGGCCGCTCCTGCTCGCCGACACCGCCGTTCGGTTCGCCAACGGCACGGTGTACGTGTTCTTCGTCATCGTCGTCACCGAGTTCCTCGGGGTCGGCGCGACGCTGCCGGTCGTCGGGCGGCTCTCCCCGGACGCGTACTTCGGGGTGCTGTTGGCCCTGCAGTTCGTCGTCGCACTCCTGGTGATGGTGCCTGTGGCGCGGCTCACGCGCCGAATCGGGCTCAAGCCTGTCGTCGCCGTTGGGTTCGCCGTGTACGCCGTCTTTCCGGTACTGTTGATCAACGCGCCCGCGGACCCGGCCGTCGTGGCGCTGCTGTTCGCGTTCTCCGGGCTCCGGTTCGCCGGCCTGCCGGCGCACAAGGCGCTCATCGTCGGGCCCGCCGAGACCGGCGCCGGCGGCCGGGTAACCGGTTCCTACTACCTCGTGCGGAACGTGGTCGTCGTCCCGTCGGCAGCCGTCGGCGGCGCGATCTACGCCGTCTCGCCGCGGACGGCCTTCACCGCGGCGACCGTCGTGGGGCTGGTCGGGGTCGCGCTGTTCGTCCTCCTCGGCGAGGAGTTCGAGGCGGCCGTCGCGGCCTAAACGGCGCGGAACTCGCCGTGCTTGACGCCGAGGCCGAACGCCACCAGGCCGAAGACGAGCATCGACGGCGCGACCATCATCATGATGGTGTCGGTGCCCATCGGAATCGGGGCGGCTATCAGGCCGCCGACGCCGGCGGCGACGACCACGACCAGCGCGCCGAGCGCGACGGGGAGGCTGAACTTCATATCCGGCGCTTGGCGGCTGTCGAACATAATAGCCCCGTCTCCGGCAGGGCGACGGTCACGGGAACCGGACGGTCTCGGTCGCGGGGTCGACCGCGACACGACCGCCGGGCGACGGCAACGTGACGAACTCGTCTACGTCGGTCCATTACCCGACGCGGGCAGAAGCCTTCCCGGGGGTGGCAGGTCGTAACACGACCCCGTCAGCTCACCGAGAAGCCGCCGTCGACGACGAGTCCGTGGCCGGTGACGAACGATGCCTCGTCGGACAGCAGGAAGGCGATGGCGTCGGCGACCTCCTCGGGCTCGCCGAGCCGCTTCAGGGGGTACCGCTCGGCGGCGGCCTCCTTTGCGGCCTCGGGGTCGTCCTTCGACTGGAAGTACCGGTCGCCGAGCGGTGTCTCGATGAACCCGGGACAGACGGCGTTCGCCCGGACGCCGTCGCGGCCGGCCTCGGCGGCGACCGCCCGGGTGAAGTTCAGCACCGCGCCCTTCGTCAGCGAGTACACCGACTGCCGAGCCATCCCGAGGAACGACGCCAGCGAGCCGACGTTGACGATGGCGCCCGACCCCTGCTCCTTGAGGTGTGGCAGCGTCGTCCGGCAGCCGTGCCACACCCCCCGCAGGTTCACGTCGAGGACGTACTCGAAGGTCCCGTCGGTGACGTCCTCGACGGTCGCCGGCGGGTGGCCGACGCCGGCGTTGTTGACGACGCCGTCGAGGCCGTACTCCTCGACGGTCGTCTCGACGACGGCCTCGAACTCCTCGGCGTCGGCGACGTCGAGGTGATGGAAGACGGCGTCGCCGCCCGCTTCCTCGACGGCGGCGACCGTCGCCTCGCCGCCGTCGTCGTCGACGTCCGTCGCGACGACGAACCCGCCCCGTTCGGCGACGCGAAGCGCCGTCGCACGCCCGATTCCGGAGCCGGCGCCCGTGATGAACACCGTGTCGTCCTCGAATCGCATACGTTCACGACGGCGGTGACCGGTATAAGCCCAGCCCTGCCCGCTCCCGGCGGCGCGAAGGACGGGCTTTTGCCGCTCGACGCGTTCGGTGGGGTATGGAGGCGCACATCGAGGCCGTCCGCGTCGCGGAGACGCCCGGCGGGCTCGCGGCGGTCGTCACCCTCGCCGTCGACGACGCGGCGGAGGTGCTGCCCATCTTCATCGGCGTCGAAGAGGCGACGAGCATCGCCCGCGGGCTCGACGCCGACGACATCGGCCGGCCGTTGACCCACGATCTCCTCCTGGACGTGATGGAGGAACTCGGCGGCCGCGTCGAGCGGGTCGTCGTCTCGGGACTGGAAGACGATACCTACGTCGCGGACCTCCACGTCGACACCCCGCGGGCCGACGCCGTCGTCGACGCCCGGCCGAGCGACTCGCTGGCGCTGGCCGCGCGGACGGACGCCGACATCGAGATCGAGCGGTCGGTGTTCGAGGCCGGCAGCGAGCCGCTCGAGGAGTACGACGACTTCGACGACATCCGGGAGCTGATGGTATGAGCGACGACGCCGACGAGGTGCTGTCGGAGCTGTTTTCGGTCGTCGAGTCCCGGAAGGCCGAACTGCCCGAGGACTCCTACACGGCCTCGCTTTTCACCCACGAGAAGGGCGAGAACGCCGCCCTGGAAAAACTGGGCGAAGAGACGACGGAGCTGATCCTCGCCGCGAAGGACGGCGACGACGCGGAACTGACCCACGAGGCCGCCGACGTCGTCTATCACCTGCTCGTCGTCCTGTCGATGAACGACGTCGAGCTGTCGGAGCTGCGGGCGGAACTCGGCGAGCGGCGCTGACCGCTACGACCCGTGGTGGGTGTCGATGTGGTGGATCGTCGCCGGCGACAGCAGCCGACCGCTCGGCAGCTCCACCCAGCCGTTGGCCCGGACCGTCGCCGGTCCCTCGTGGAGCACCGTCTCGCCGGCGGGGTCGGCGTAGACGACGACCCGCTCGTGATCGTCCTCGAAGAACTCCCGGAAGGCTCCGAGCATCGTCTCTGCGGGGGCTATCATACCCTCGATTCGGCCGCGCCCTGCAAAAAACCCTCGGGCCCGTCCTACCGGCCATGTCCAGTCGAGCGAGAGCCGATCGGTCAGCCGACGTCGGGTGGGACCTCGACCGGGGCCGACCGCTCGCTCTGCAAGCGGGAAGGGGCGTTCGGACACGCCACCGTCACGTCGAAAGACGCTATTCCCTCCCAACTAAACACTGATGTTCTACTGACGTTCGAAGCGGTAGGTGACGATCTCGCTGGAATCGTCCCACTCGAAGTCGCCGGGGTGGACCTGCTGCATCCGGCGTCTGTACGCCTCCAGCGACGGCGACCCCTCGCGTCGGGCGTCGTCGTCGTCGAGGTCGCCGAGGGTGCGCTCCTCGACGCCCGTCACCTCGAAGGTCTCGCCGTCGAGCGCGAAGGTGTCGCCGGACTCGGCGTAGCGGTTCGCGTCGCCGCGGCTGAGCTGTGTCACGTCGCCGGCGAGAACGGCCTCCTGGACGCGGTCGTTCGGGAGCAGCGAGTCGGGATCGATGTCGGCCATACCCGGGCTACGGGTCGAGGGCACTTAATCGGCGAGGAAGCCGCCGACGGCGCCGCCGATCGCGCTATCGATGGCGAAGACGAGCGCGACGACGATGCCGGCGGCGAAGACGCCGAGCCCGCCCAGGGCGCCAACGGGGCCGGCGAGGGCGCCCGCGGTCAACCCGGCGATCAGCCCCGCGCCGACGTGGCCGATCACCGGCAGGGCGAAGGCGAAGACGCTGGCGACGACGCCGACGACGAACCCGACGAGGACCGCGCTCCAGTCCGTCATACCGGTGGGTCGGCGCCGCCGGACAAGTCGCTGTCGGCCAGCGACGCCGAGCGTGGCGGATACGCGGCGCTTATACGGCCGGGCGCCGAACCTCCGCCATGCACTTCGAAGGCCTTCCGACGACGCCCCGGTCGGAGGAGCTGGTCGACAAGGCGTTCTCGCGGGCAGCGCGGGCGGGGCGGGCCAAGCAAGGCAAGGAGGCCCAGGAGTCGATGCTGCAGACGGCGGGCAACATCCTCTCGGACAACCTCCAGAACGTCGTCACGACGTGGCCGGACTTCGACGACCTCGATCCTTTCCACTACGAGTTCGCCGACGCGACGCTGGCCGACACGGACGTCGGCGGCGTCGACGCTCTGCGACAGGACCTCTCGGCGGTGATGAACGCCGGCCGGCAGGCCGACAGCATCAAGGGGGAGTACCAGGGACGCATCCGGACGGCCGACACCGACACCGCCCGGAAACTCCGCGAGCAGGCGTTCGCCCGGCTGGCCGACATCACCGAGGGCGTCTCCGAGGCGCTGCTGGCGGTCGGCGAGGCGCGGGACGCCCTGCACGCGCTGCCGGACATCCGGGCCGACGAGCCGGCGGTCGTCGTCGCCGGCTACCCCAACGTCGGCAAGTCGTCGTTCGTCAACCGCCTCACGAACGCCGACAACGAAACCGCCGCCTACCCGTATACGACGACGGGGCTCGACGTCGGCCACGTCGAGGTCGACCACGCGCGGTACCAACTCGTTGACACGCCGGGGCTGCTCGACCGGCCGGCCGAGGAGCGCAACGCCATCGAGTCGCAGGCCGTCTCGGCGCTGACGCATCTGGCCGACGCGGTGCTGGTGTTGCTGGACGCCAGCGGCGACTGCGGCTACCCCCTCAGCCGGCAGCTCGAGCTACTCGCGGAGATCGACGCGCGGTTCGACGTCCCGGTGCTGTCGGTCTGCAACAAAGCCGACCGCTCGCGGGACGTCGAGGCCGACCGCTACATGAGCGTCGAGACGGGCGGGAACGTCGAGGCGGTGCTCGAGGCAGCCGTCGAGGCTATCGGGTACGAGCCTGAGTTGCCGTTCGAGGAGTAGGGCGGTCGAGCGCAGCGAGACCGCCTATAATGCGAGCGGGGAGCAACGCGACCCGCGAGCAGTAGCGAGGCCACAGGGAGCGAAGCAACCGAGGCCTCGGGGACGCGAGCGAGGAGACGCCGAACGGAGTGAGGTGTCTCGGCAAAGCGAACGGCGACCGGAGTGAGCCGTGAGTAGCGTGACCGACCGTAGGGAGGTCACGTTGAGTCGGAGCGGGGAGCGACGCGACCCGCGAGCAGTAGCGAGGCCACAGGGAGCGAAGCGACCGAGGCCTCGGAAACGCGAGCGGTGAACGCAGTGAACCGCGAGCAGCAGCGAGGCCGCGGGAAGCGCCGGTGTCGACTACGACGTCGGCAGCAGGACGTCGAGGCCGATTTCGACGCTCCGCTGGACGGTCGAGGTAGCCAGCGAGACCCCGGCGGCGGGCGAGTGGCCGGCACGTCGACGGCGGCGTGGCCGAGCGGGCGGTACCGGGGGTTGTAGCTGTCGGTCGTGACGACCCAGACGGCGGGGTACTCCCGGATCTGGAGGTGGGCGCCGGGTTCGCGCTCGCGGTAGACGGCGACGGCGCCCTTGTGGATCGACCATGGGAAGTTCGACCGCCGGAGGTCGAGGTCGGCCGGCAGCGTCGGTGCGGCGGCCTTCGGGAGCCGAACCTCGGCGTCGGCGTCCAGCGAGCGGGCCAGCGTGACCGCCTCGTTCCAGTCGTCGACGACGCGTTCGTCCATGTCGGACCGAGGGGCGCCGACAGCATAAGTGGCCCCCCGGACCGGAGTCAACTGCGGGTCGCGTTGTACGTCACCCGCACCTGGTATCTGACGCTGACGTCGCCGGTCTCGACGGACGTGCTGCCGTCACTTGCGGTCGTCAGCGGCGCGGCCGCGTCGTACTCGACGGGCCGGTAGCGCCGCTGGGAGGCGTCGACGGCGACGACGCTCGTCACCTGCAGGCCGCCGTTAGCCGCGACGGTGTCGGCCTGCGAGCGCGCGTCCGCCATGGCGTCTTCGATGGCCCGCTCCCGCAGATCGATGCGGCGGTCGTCCGACAGCGTGAACCGGACGGTTTGGACCTCGGCGCTGACGTTCGCCGCGGCGTCGATGGCGTCGCCGGCCCGCCCTGGGTCGTCGAGCCGGACGGCGAAGCGGTGGGTGCCGCGGTACGGGGGGAACTCGTCGCGGCGCTCGTCGATGCGGTACTCATCGGTTTCGTACTGGTCGGTGCCGATGCCGGTCGCCTCGAACTCCTCGCGGAGCGCGTCGGCACCCCGCGTGAGGTTGTCGCGGACGACGCCGGGGCCGTCGCCCTCGGCGGTGACGGCGACCCGAACGACCGCCCGGTCGGGGGCGGCGTCGGCCGTACCGGTCGCGTCGACGGCGACCGTCCGGTCGGCGTTCGCGTCGGCCTCCGAGTTGGCGCCCTGTGCGCCGGTGGGCGCCACGATGGCGGCCCCGGCCAGCGTCGCGCCCAGCAGGGCGACGACGACCAGTGCCGGAAGACTGTCTCGTCGCATACACGCGAGCCGACGAGTGGCGACGACCTATAAACGATGGAAGCTCAAACGCGCGTTTGAGCCTCGTCGCCGCGCTCGATCTCGAGATAGAGCACGTCGACGCCGATGGCGATATCGTGACGGTTCCGTAGCCGTCGCTCGACGGGGTCGGCCAGCCCGGGTCTATCGGCATCCGGCGGGACGCCGACGGTAATGGTGGCGTCCCGCGGCTGGCGGAACAGGACGCGCCGGGTCTCGGTTTGTACCTCGAGTTCGACGAGCTCGTACGCCTCGTACCGCGGCTCCTCCAGTTCGGCGACGACGGCGCCGCGGATCTGCTCTTCGGTCTGTGCGGTCCGGTAGGAGTCGTACGTGATGCCGCCGAGGAACACCGACAGCAGCGCGATGGCGGCGACGAGGACGGCGACCCGCTTCAGCGTCGCCGCCCGGGCGTCGTCCTGCCGGAACAGCCGATCCGGGCGGTAGCCGAAGTACCAGAGGACGACCAGCGCCGCGAGGTTGATCGAGAGGACGTTGACGGCGACGAGGACGGCCGACCCGATCAACAGCGCCGGCTCGCCGTAGGCGACGCCGATGCCGACCGTCGCTGCCGGCGGGATGAGCGCGACGGCGATCATCACGCCGACGAGAGCCGTCGAAACGCCCGTCGTGAGGCTGATCGCGCCGGCGACGCCGGCGCCGATGGCGACCGCGAGCGACAGAAACGTCGGCGTGAGCCGCTCTTCGACCTCCGACAGCGACAGCGGGTCCAGCCCCGGCGGGACGAGATTCACCGCCCGGACGAAGACCGCGAAGCCGGTCGCGGCGGCGACGGCCAGCAGGACGCCCAGCACCTGCAGGGCGACGCCGCGGCGGAACAATTCGGCGTCGTCGATGACGCTGCCGACGGCCGTCGACATCGCCGGCCCGATGAGCGGCGCGATGACCATCGAACCGACGACGGTCGCCGGCGAGTCCAGCAGCAGACCGGCCGTCGCGATGACCGCCGAGACGATCGTCATCACGAGGTACGTCGGCAGCGACGGCGCGAGGTCGCGGGCGCGGGCCTCCAGCTCCTGGCGGGCGATGCGCTCTTCGCTTTCCTCCCGCTCGGCGTACTCCTCCTGAAGCGTCTCGAACCGCTCGGAGACGACCGTTTCGGCGCTCAAAACGACCGTGTACGCTTCTCGCTCGAGGCCAGTCTCGCGGAGCGACTCCAGTATCGGCTCGACCGCGTTGGTCGGCAGCGGAAAGTACGCGACGGCGGTGTACTCGCGGCCGCTGATCTCGTCGGTGACGACGTAGTCGATGCCCTCCTCGTCGAGCAATTTGAGCACCGCCTCGCGCTTGCCGGCCGGAATGGTCACCTGGACGAGTCGCACAGCCGGGGGTCGGCGCCCGCGCCGATAACGCTACCGCCGTGACCGCGCCGATCGGACCGACCTGGCCAACTCGGCTGACCGCGCCGACCGCGCCGACCGGTCGGCTTATACCCGCCAGCGGCCAACCGGCGGTATGTTCGATTCGCGCCCGGACCGCGACGCCGAGGTCGTCCTGGTCGGGCGGTCCAACGTCGGCAAGTCGACGTTGATGCGGGAGCTGACGGGTCACGACTCCTTCGACACCGGCGGCAGTCCCGGTGTGACGACGGACCCCAACCACTTCGACTGGGCCGCCGAGGACTTCGTCATCACCGATCTCCCCGGCTTCGGCTTCATGACCGGCGTCCCCGAGGACGTCCGCGAGCGCATCAAGACCGACGTCGTCCGGTACGTCGAGGAGCACGCCGACAGCATCCTCGTCGGCGTGCTGGTCGTCGACGGCAAGGCCGCCGTCGACATCATCGACCGCCACTCCGGGCCCGACGAGATTCCCCACGACGTCGAGATGTTCGGCTTCCTCCGGGAGGTCGGCGTACCGACGGTCGTCGCCGTCAACAAGATGGACAAAGTCAACGACCGCGACGAGCGACTGGACGAGCTCGCCGAGCGCCTGGGCCTATATCCGCCGTGGCAGCAGTTCGATCATGTGTTGGCGCCGATCTCCGCCAAACGCGACAGCATCGGTCCGCTCGAAGAGGCCGTCCGGCACCACCTCCACGAACAGCAGCGGGACGACCTATTCAAGTTCTTTTGATCGAGTCGGGCGGACCGCCGGAGCCTCTGACGAAGGCTTCGGCCGGGTCTGTCGAAACGCTCAAACGCTGATAGAACGCGCGTATTGGATTATTGTAAGTTATCAAAATACTCACGAACATTCTGAAGACGTTCTCTCCGCTCACTTAATTCGGAAGAGGCCAATAAAAAGACGCTCCCATCAACGAGTTCTACAGCCACCTCCGCCGGAGCTTCGAGTAACGTCTCGCGACCGATATCATCGATCATCTCCGACGAATAGAACGTGACGAATCGGGGATGGTCGTCGTACGCGGCGTCAATACTCGTCGGGATCAGTTCCTCCTCGCCATAGCGGGAAGCACCATACACGAAGTCGAACCGCTGAAACACTGTTTTCGATAGTTCAAGAAATTCTTTGAGATGTTTCTCACCCCGAATATCAGCTATGTTGGTGCCAATCGATATCGTGTGGTTGTTATCTCTGGGCGATACTTGTAAGAAACAAGGGAGTGCGGGGTTAGAATCGACATACGTGGTCATAATCCCGAGTCCTGTCGACGATGGACTAAAGCTGGCATACTCGTCGACGGCATCGGCGAGTAGTTCGGTTCGATCGATATCGCCGGACTCGGTCACTACAACCTCTTCGGATGGATTTGATGGGACGATTCGATACGTGCCGTCGAAACCGTGAGAGTTGAAACGAAGTCCGTCCGCAACGGCGCAGTATAGCACACGTGAGAGTAGTCGGGGGTCGGGGTCGCCTTCCATCGAAAGTTCTATTCGGAACATACTGATTCAATTTCCGGTGATCACCGTGTACAGTATCTAAATTATAGAGTGTTCGGTCCAGTTCCTATGATTCTAACTCGATTTCAGCGGCCATGACCTGCAGAACCTCCTCGTCGTCATCGCAATCCCGCTAAACGGGTAGCCGCTCTCTTATGTTCTCGATTCAATCGCCCTATAGCAACCGGCCGCGCCGCCATAGGTACGTGGTGGCTCGGTGGAACGCCTCGTCACAAGGGGCTCGGCGGGGGTAATCGCTCGTCATCGCCACCGTCGGCGGTTCTCGACCGGCGGCAAAGAATCCATGGGTCAGGGCCGGCGAGCGACGGCCCGCGTGCGGCGGGGGTGGTTCTTCCCTCCGCCGCGAACGCCCGGCGGAATCGGCACATAATAGTATCAGCCGAGTTCCGTGGCGGCCGCCCGGAACAGCCCGTCGAGTATCTCCGGCGTGGTCGGGTGGTACGAGCGGTCGGGAATCTCCCGGACGTCCAGTTCCATCTCGACGGCAACCTGCATCGTCTTGGCCATCACGTCGGCGTGGTAGTGCAGTCCCTGGTAGCCGAGCACCGTCCCGTCGATCCCGACGACGAGTCGGGCCAGCCCCTCGGGGACGTTCTTGGTGGTGAAGACGCCGTCGCGTTCGGCCTCGCGGGTGACGACGACGTGGTCGACGTCGGCGGCCGCCGCGCTCTCGGCGGAGTGGCCGACCCGGGCGAACGGGAGGACGCCCAGCCCCGAGAACATCACGTGGTGGTGGACGTTCTCGTACGGCTCCAACGGCTCGCCGACGCGATGGCGGCGGATGTTCGCGGCGGCGGCGTGGCCCTGTTCCTTTGCGACGTGGAGGATCGGTTCGATGCCGTTGGCGTCGCCGACGACGAACACCCGCTCATGGCCGGTCGCCCGCATGGTGTCGTCGACCCAGCCGGGTTCGGGCGTCAACCCGGCCGCCTCGACGTCCAGCCCGTCGACGGCCGGCCGACGGCCGGTGAAGGCGAACAGCTGGTCGGCCTCGAGAACGCGCTCCTCGCCGTCGTGGTCGACGTGCATCCGGACGCCGCCGTCGTCGGTCGGCTCGACCCGCTGCTCGCTGGCATGCGTCAGCACGTTGACGTCGAAGTTCTCCCGGTAGTACGACAGCAACGCGTCGCCGAAGGGGTCGTCGGCCTCGTCAAGCGGCCGAGCGTCGTGCTCGATGACCGACAACTCCATGCCAGCGGCCTCGCTGAGGTACGGCATCATCTCGGTGCCGACGTAGCCGAACCCCATGACGATCCCCGAATCACCGAATTCGGTGGCGTCGAGAACGTCGGCGCTGGTTTCGACGTCGACGTCGTCGATCCCGGGCAGGTCCGGGATGTCGACCGTCGACCCGGTGGCGACGACGACGTAATCGGGCTCCAGCGTCCGATCGCCGACCGCCAGCCGCGGGCCGTCGCCGACGAACCGGGCGGTCTCGTGGAGGAACTCCACGTCCTCGCGGCCGGCGAGGTCGGCGACCGCGCTCCGGCGGTGGGCGGCGAACGTCGCGGTGTGGTCGTTTTTCCGCTCGACGACGGTCTCGAGGTCGACCGACGGCAGCGGCCCGTCGAGGCGGTCGTCGTGGCGAGCGACGAAGCGGTGTTCGGCGGCCGAAAGCACCTCCTTCGACGGCATGCAACCGCGGAGGATACAGAGGCCGCCACCCGGTTCGCCGTCGTCGACGAGCGTTAACTCGATTTCCGGCGCGTCGGCGAGCCGTTCGGCGGCCGCGATGCCGGCGCTTCCGTAGGCGCCGACGACGGCGACGTGCGTCGTCATACCCGAGTATCGGGGTCCGGCGAACAAAACGGTTCGGCCCGCCCGGCGAAGCACTACACGGCTGCCAGGAGAACGTCGGCGGCCGCCTCGACGGCCGTCTCCCACGCCGAGACGCCGGTCGCCATCGCCAGGACGGTGTCTAACCCGAAGAAAGCGAACAACCCGGCGGCGAAGAAGTGTGCCGTCCGCACCTCGAAGAGATGGGCGAACCGGCTGAAGAAGTACGCGTTCGCCAGGCTGACCGGAACGATGGCGGCCATCTCGCCGACCCAGATGGCGGAGGTGGCGCCGTAATTGGCGGCCAGCCCGACCGTGACGAGCTGGGTCTTGTCGCCGAACTCGCCGGCGGCTATCAGCGCGAAGATGGGGAGGTAGCCGCCGAGGGCGTCCGGCACCTTCCGGTCGACGACCGGCAGCCGGACGTCCTCGACGACCTCGAGGCCGCCGTCGGTCGCGGCGGCGATGTCCTGGCCGGGGTTCGGTGCCGACCGCACCAGCAGGACCGCGAAGATCAGAAACAGTACGGCGGTGATCGCGTCGAGGACGACCGGCGGCAGCACCGCCTGCAGCGCGCTGCCGAACCAGATCTCCAGCGCCGTCCAGCCGGCGAAGGCCGCCCCGGCCGCCGCGACGACGCCCAGCGGGTGGTAGCGGGTCGACAACGCCGCGATGATGAACTGCCCCTTCTCGCCGGGCAGCACCGCCAGCTGAGCGAGAAGGGCGATCACCACCACGGTGGCGTAGTCGGCCATCGTCAATCGGCCTCCCGTCGGCCGGACGCGGCCGACCGCTGGCCTGGCCGCGCCGCGTCGTCCCGTTTCATCGGGAGATGTTAGACGCGGCTAATCTAAAGTGTCTTTCCATCTAACCGCCGTCGTCGCCCGGCGACAGCTCGGCCAGGACGGGGAAATGATCGGAGGGATACCGCCCCCGGTCGTCTCGGTCGGGCAGGACCTCGAGACGGTCGACGCCGAGGTCGCCGGCGACGAAGACGTGGTCGATGCGCCGGCCGGCCTGGGGGCCGTCGAAGTCGTTGAACGTCGTCTCGGGGCCGGCCGAGGCGTCGGCGTCGTCTCGGGCGTCCCGGAATCCCGCCTCGGTCATCGCCCGATACGGCGGGTCGGCCGGCGTGCAGTTGAAGTCGCCGGCCATCACCGTCGGAACGGGCCGATCGCCGAACCGCTCGGCCAGCAGGGCCGCTCCGCGCCGCCGGGCCCACTCGCTGCCGTGGTCGAGGTGCGTACTGGCGGCGACGAACGCCGCGTCGTCGCCGCGAAGGCGGGCCGCCGTCGTCACGCGGGGAACGGTCGTCTCCCAATCCATCGCATGACGGTCCGACGGCGTCTCCGACAGCGAGAAGACCTCCCGGTCGACGACCGACAGCCGGTCGGTCCGGTAGGCGACGGGCGTATGCTCGCCGCTGGAGGTCCGCTCGCGAACCCAGGCGTAGTCCGGCAGCCGGTCGGCGAGGTCCTCGAACTGCGTCTCCCAGACCTCCTGGAAGCAGACGACGTCCGGCGCCGCCGACCGGACGAGATCGGCGACCCCGTCGCGCCGCTCGGACCAGGCGTCCGGACCGTCGTCGAGCGTGGCATACCGGACGTTGTAGCTGAGGAGTCGGAGGCCCATCGGGCGTACCACTATTCCGGACCGAGTTAATAGTCCTCGGTCGTCGCACCGAGTCGGCGGTCCGCCCGAGCGGTCAGTTCGGCATGGTTGGCCGCGTCGCGCCGGCGGACCGACAGCAGCTCCGGGCCGCGTCGGAGGAGGCCAGGCAACGACGGCGGCCTCCACGTCGGTGGCGAGACGCCCGTAGCCGTCGTATCTCGCGCCGTCCCGCCGGAACCGCGACGCTCTTGGCCCGGCGACCCCCAGCGTCGCGCATGGAGGTGTCCGCCGTCGAGGGGCTGCCGGAGGTGCAGGCGGGCGACGACCTCGCCGCGCTCGTCGCCGAGCGGGTCGATCCGACTGACGGCGATATCGTCTGCGTCGCCAGCACCGTCGTCTCGAAGGCCGAGGGCCGGAAGGCCGACCTAGAGGAGTTCGCGCCGGGCGACCGCGCCCGGGCGGTCGCCGACCGCCTGGAGGCGGTCACGGGCGAGCCGAAGGACCCCCGGTTCGCCCGGGCGGTGCTCGAGGAGAGCGAGGAGCTGCTGACGGAGGCGCCGTTCCTGCTGGCCGTGACCCGGTTCGGCCACGTGACGGTCAACGCGGGCATCGACCGCTCGAACGTCCCGGGTGCGGACCTACTGCTGCTGCCGGAGGACCCGACGGCGTCGGCCGAGCGGCTCTCGGCGGCGCTCGACGCCCCGGTCGTCGTCACCGACACCTCGGGGCGGCCGTTCCGCTACGGGCAGCGCGGCGTCGCCGTCGGCTGGCACGGGCTCCCGGCGGCCCGCGACTGGAGGGCGGCGGCGGCACGCCGGCGGCGGTCGTCCGCGGGTGGGAGTTCGGCGACCACGACAGCAGCGACGAGCTGTTCCGGGCCGACGAGGACGACGTCGTCCGGGCAGCACTCCGGGACTGGCGGCCCAGGTAAACGCGTTTTGCCACTACTCCCCGGGTAAAAGACCGTCCGGGGCCAACCGCCGATCGTGATCGGAGTCGAGCTCACACCGGAGCACCCGGTCGACCGCGCCGCCGCGCTGGGCGAGCGCGCCGAGACCGAGGGCTTCGACGCCGTCTTCGCGTCGTGTCACTACAACAACCGCGATCCGTTCGTCGCCCTGGATCGCATCGCCCGCCGGACCGACGGGATCGCGCTCGGGCCGGGCGTCGCCAACCCCTACGAGACCCACCCCGTGACGCTCGCCTCCCGGGTGGCGACGCTGGAGGAGGCCTCTGGCGGCCGGGCGATGTACGGCCTTGGGGCCGGCGACCCCTCGACGCTGTCGAACCTCGGCTACGACCACGAGAAGCCGCTGCGGCGGGTGCTGGAGGCGTTCAAGACCGCCGAGCGGCTGTTCGACGG